>DATNMU010000274.1:0-2413 GCA_035602195.1 Candidatus Acidiferrum sp. | reverse complement strand
TTCCTGCCCGAGGGCAAGACGGTGCAGTACGAGCACGGCAAACTGCCCTACGAAGATCACGGCAAAGAAGAGTCGATCCTCGACATCGCGCTGAACTATGGGGTCACGCTCGATCACGCCTGCGGCGGAAACTGCGCCTGCACGACTTGCCACGTCTGGATCAAAGAGGGCGCCGAAAACCTTTCCCCCATGGATGACGACGAAGCCGACCGCCTGGACATGGCCGCCGACTTGCAGTTAAACTCTCGTCTCGGTTGCCAGGTGCAAGTTACGAAACCGGGCAAGGTCGTGGTTGAGATCCCCGCCTGGAATCGCAATTACATCTCGGAAGAGCATCACTGAGAAAGAGTTTCAACAAGGAACTGCCCATGCCTAAATCTTTTACCTGGGACGACGCCGAAGACATCGGCATCCTGCTCTCCGAGACTCATCCCGAACTCGATCCGCTAACCGTCCGCTTCACCGACCTGCATCGCTACGTCACCGAACTACCTGACTTCAAGGGTGATCCGAAGACCTCGAACGAAGGCAAGCTAGAGGCAATTCAGATGGCATGGCACGAAGAGTTCCAGGATCGTACGCAGGGGTAAAGCCGCGAGTCTTAAGCTTGCTCCTCAGCAGAAAACATTCAAATCAATCTTTCTTTTTACAATTCCATGACAAATGGCGATTAGCCCCCGATTATTGTTCTCGTGGCGGTGCAGCTAAAGTCGCTTCGCCTGCCCACCTCTCTCCACAACTGAAAGAGGGCACAGTTTTCTCCGTGCCCTCTTCTTTTTTTTCAATGTTATATTTCTAACTTACAGTGGCCGGAACCGGTTCTTCCACGCTGGCCTCGCGAAGAAACTTCGCCGCTTCTTCGGGCGGAGTTGGATTGATGTAGAAGCCCGTGCCCCATTCAAATCCCGCCGTCTTGGTCAGCTTGGGCATAAACTCCATGTGCCAGTGGTAGTGATCGTTGGTCGGATCCTGCGCGGGAGAAGTGTGAATCACCAGGTTGTACGGAGGATTATCCAGTACGCGGTCGGCCTTGATCAGCAGATTCTTCAGTGCCTTGGCCAGGTTCTCAAACATGTGCGACGACGAGTTTTCGAACGCCGACTCATGCTGCTTAGGCAGAATCCAAGTTTCAAACGGAAACCGCGGCGCGTAAGGCGCGATGGTCAGGAAGTTCTCGTTCTCGGCCACAACGCGGCTCCCATTCTCAGTCTCCTGGCGAATAATGTCGCAGAAGACGCAACGTTCTTTATACAGATAATATTGCTTCGCGCCTTCCAGTTCCTGGACCACATTGATGGGCAGAATGGGGAGCGCGATGAGTTGCGAGTGGGCATGTTCGAGCGACGCCCCGGCAGCTTCGCCGTGATTCTTGAAGAGGAGAATGTATTTGAATCGACGATCTTTTTTTAAATCGAGGATGCGATCGCGAAAGGTCCACAGTACGTCTTCGATTCTTTTCGGTGGCAGCGTAGCCAGGCTCGCATTGTGATCCGGGGTTTCGATGATTACTTCGTGGGCGCCGATGCCATTCATGCGGTCGAACATGCCTTCGGCCTGACGATTTAGAGTGCCTTCGATGCCCAAGGCGGGAAACTTGTTCGGCACGACGCGCACGGTCCAACCCGGCGTATCTCGTTGCGATGCCGGTCCGCCGTTTGTTCCGGGACGGTAAGCTTGAATCTCTGGCGGTGTCTTGCCTTCATTGCCGTAACAGAAAGGGCAGAAGCCGCCCTTCAACTTCACATTTTCCCGCGCGAAGTCAGTGGGACGTTTCGCGCGATCGGTAGAAATAATCACCCAGCGGCCAACGATGGGATCTTTTCTCAGCTCAGGCACTCACCATACCTCAATTATCAGGATAGAAAGAAACTTTCATTTTACGCCGCCAATGAGGAATTACGAAACACTTCAATCTGCGGCTGGCCGGAGTTGGAACGCAGGTAGTATACGCTGACCACGTCGAAGCGCCACTGGCACGAAGGTGGAAAGCGCCGCAAATATTCGCGGACTACCGCAGCCACGAGGCGGCGCTTGTGGCGGTCCACTGCAGCTTCTCCCGGCTTCACGTCGAGCGTGGTGCGCGTCTTCACTTCGACGAAACAGAGAACGTCGCCTTCCCATCCGATCAAGTCGATCTCTCCCCGGCAGCGCGGGGAGCGAAAGTTGCGGGCGACCATGGTGTAGCCCAGTTTGCGCAGATGAAAGTAGGCGGCCTCTTCGCCACGGCGTCCGGTGCGATGATGAGCAGCAGTCTTCTCTGGCGCGAGCGTGCGGTCGGCCAGCCAGTCCAAGAGGCGAAGCAGCACGCGTGTTGGTTGGCCGGAGAAGATGCGCCGAGAAGGCACAAAGATACCCTCCGATTAACTGTACCGGGCCGACTCCACCTTGGATGTGATCTCTCTAACAATTATCA
>DATNMU010000273.1:0-4207 GCA_035602195.1 Candidatus Acidiferrum sp. | reverse complement strand
GTTTCTGCTTCAGCAACCGTCGGACCGAGGTGCGGCCGATCTCAAGGCGGCGGGCGATTTCTGACTTGCTCAGGCCTTTATAAAATAGCAGTCAGCCCGAAGGTCTGATTGTTCATCCCCTACTCTCCCCTTCCCCACCCTACTCGTTGGCGTGTTGGTGTTCCCTATCCACTCGCTTGTTGCCCAGAGTGGCCTCGTGTTCCTAGTCAACGAAATGGTCGACTTTTGGATTTTTGAGCAGACTCGCCGTCTGGTTTTCGAGGACAGGTCGTGATGGGGCGGCAGTGGTTATTCAGGTCTGCGGTCGTTCGAGGACTAGTAGACTCTCCGTCTCGCTCTCAATAAACTGCCGAATAACCTGATAACGCGATCTCAGAAGATTCGTGATCAGGCTAGTCTCGCAATTCCCGACGCGTAGCCAAATGATCTTCGGCGGGTGGCCAAACACAATAGCCCTTTGATGAAAATCTGTGTCCTTTGATACAATCGTAAACCCGTGCTTCTTCGCCCACTCCCAGACGACGAAGTCATCCGCCTCTCTTAGACCGACTGCCTTGATGTGCGTCGAATCAGGAAATAAATCAGCAACCCGAGAAATAATCCTGTCCGAGAGGTTCTCATCCAATAGCAGCTTCACGCCGGCGCCACGAAGAGCTTGCGCTCGCGGTCGGCCGCAAAGGCGAAGCAAGCATTAATGTCCTCCCGGGTAAGCTCAGGAAAATCCTCTAGAATCTGATCCTCCGTCATACCTCCGGCCAAGTACTCAAAAACATCCTGCACTGTAATTCGCATGCCGCGAATACACGGTTTGCCGCTGCGCTTGCCGGGCTCAATAGTGATGATTTTCGAGTAATCCACGGCCGCAGAATAGTTCAGCATCCATCTTGCGGTCAACGCCTCGGCCAAAATACTCAGAGACACCCGCCGCGCTTCGGCTCTTTGCTCAAGCCATCATTGATGTAATTACCTGATGTCCAGAATATTACGCAACAACCGTATGACGATAACCGACCGGAATGTGGGTTGAACGAAGCCGCTACGCGGAGTCCTTGAGTGGCGGCGTGAGCATGAAGTCGTGGTCGGCATAATGGCCGACCTATGACACCATTACGAGCCAAATACATCCGGGACCTGGTCATTCATGGCCGGTCAAAACACACTCAGGAAGCCTATACAAGGTACGTCTGTGATCTGGCGCGCTATTATCGCCGTTCGCCAGAGGTGATCTCCTACGAGCAAGTCACGGGCTGGCTGTACCATCTCATCAAGGAGCGCCAACTGTCAGCCTCCAGCGTCAACATCGCCGTCAGCGCCGTGCGCTTTCTCTACGGCGTTACACTTGGGCGAGAGACGCTCGACTTGATGGCATCGGTCTCGGACATGAAGCGCGCCACCGGGCGCGCGGACAGCGAGGTCGAAGCGATCTTGACTCCGCCCAGGCAGCCACGCGGCCGACCTATGACACCATTACGAGCCAAATACATCCGGGACCTCGTCATTCGTGGCCGCTCAAAACACACTCAGGAAGCCTATATCAGGTACGTCCGTGATCTGGCACGCTATTATCGCCGTTCGCCAGAGCTGATCTCCTACGAGCAAGTCACGGGCTGGCTGTATCATCTCATCAAGGAACGCCAATTGTCAGCCTCCAGCGTCAACATCGCCGTCAGCGCCGTGCGCTTTCTCTACGCCGTGACACTTGGGCGAGAAACGCTCGACTTGATGGCGTCGGTCCCACACATGAAGCGCGCCACCCGGCGCGCGGAAGTCTACGCGCGCAGCGAGGTCGAAGCGATCTTGACTGCGCCCAGACAGCCACGCGACCGCGTGCTCTTGATGACGGTCTATGGCTGCGGGCTTCGAATTTCGGAGGCCACACAGCTCAAGACCAGCGACATCGACCGTGCCCGTATGCAGTTGCGAGTACGCGACGGCAAGGGAGCCAAGGGACGCGTTCTGCCGTTAAGCGAGCGTTTGCTCAAAGAGTTAGTAAACTACTGGCGAGCGCAACGTCAGGCTAAAGCGGGTCATGACAGCCCGTGGCTCTTTCTCGGCAAAAAAGCGGGTCAACCGATGAGTAGATATGCCGGGCAGAACATCTATTACAGCGCGTTGAAAAAGAGCGGTGTGCGCTTCAAAGGCGGCATTCATACCTTGAGGCACAGTTTTGCAACCCACCTCATGGAAGGCGGCGTGGAACTACCACTGGTGCAGCACTTGCTGGGCCATTCGAGCCTGAGGACCACGTCGCTTTACCTCCATGTGACGGCACGCAGGCTAGCCGAGGTGCACTCGCCTTTGGATCTCATCGGCAGCGGCGGCATCGAACAGTAAGCACTCTAGCCAATCCGCCCCCAAGCGGACTGACATGGAGACGCTCTGTCCATCGGTGCAGAGCAGCGGCGAGGTTGTCCGCGACCAATTAAGCTTGGGCGGCATCCTGCGCGCTTTTTTACCCGTTCTGCTACATCTGCTCAACTTGGGCGCCCACAAGCTGCGGGTGCTCTGGCAGCTTGCTGCCTGTGGTACACCGGCATTGGGAGCCAATCTTTTCCATTGTCCACACTGTCAGCACCGACACTGGGCGCCGCGCTCCTGCGGCAACCGTCATTGTCCGCGCTGCCTGGCCGCCAAAAGCTGGCAATGGCTAGAAAAGCAGACACGGAGTCTCTTACCGATCACTTACTACCATTGCGTCTTCACTCTGCCGGCGGAACTCAATTCCCTGATGCTCGCCAACCAGCGTAAACTTTACCCGCTCTTGTTCGACTGCGCCGCACAGAGTCTGCTGGAGTTCGGATGCAACCGACTCAAAGGCGATCTCGGAATCACCGCTGTCTTACATACCTGGGGACAAAAGCTCGACTTCCATCCCCACCTTCACTGCATTGTCACCGGCGGAGCATTAAGTCCGGATGGCAAAGAGTGGCGCTCGCCCAAACAGCGCAAGTTCCTCTTTCCCGTTCGAGCGCTTGCCGCACTATTCCGAGGCAAGTTCCTGGCCGGGCTCGCTCAGATGCTTGACGCAGGAGAGTTGCACCTGCCCGATTCGGAACTCAAGATAGCTGCCAACCGTGCTCGCTGGTTCTCGCTCCTGCACACCAAGCGCTGGGTCCTTTATGCCAAATGTCCCTTTGGCGGGCCGCAGCAGGTCTTAAGCTACCTGGCCAACTACACACACCGCGTCGCGCTGAGCAACCGCCGCATTGTCGCTGTCGATGCGCAGCACCAGACCGTCACCTTCACCTATCGCGACTACCGGCACGGCTCACAGCGCAAGGAGTTAACCCTCTCCGCCCTGGAGTTCATCCGGCGATTCAGCTTACATATCCTACCTCCGGGTTTGGTGCGTATCCGCCACTATGGAATCCTCGCAAACAACAGGAGAAAGCGTGATATAGAAGCCGCCCGCGCCATTCTCATGTCTCGCGGGCGCGCCCTGGAGCTTGAGTCCCACAGCGTTGCAGGTCCACCCTGCAGGGGAATGGGTTGTCCCTTGTGCGGAAAAACCGGAATTCGTCTGGTGGCCTTTATCGATGCCGCCGGCGTTCTGCACATGATGGGCGTCGGACCAATGCCATGCGATTCCTCATGAAAACTCTCCTGGCACGCCCAGCATCACGCTTGATTCATGCGTTTCCAGCAAAACCCTCTATGGATGCGCTCGGCTCTTGCCGCTGTCTTCGTATCCCCTGCGAAGCCCCGCTCTCGCCCTCCGAGGTTACTGGCGTGGCACAATTACAGCTCTTAATCTTTTGGCGCCAGTTCAATCCTGCTTTTCAAGGCTGCTGGCACGGTAATCTACGCATCCAAAATCGCTCCCTGCCCTCGTCTACGCCCCATCGCCCACGGTACTTTTCCCATACGTTGGGCCACGTCAGGGGTAGACTTCGTCCAACCCTCGAGTAGGTCTCCGCGGTCGCCTCAATCTGAAATCACGCTCTGGGCAGCGGAGACCTACTCGACTCGAGGTTATGTTTTACGTAAGGGAACAGACCAAGGGAAAGCAAATTGTCACTTTGCGAATTCTTTGGCATCAAATTTTGCTCGATATTTTGGCATAATGGCGAGCTCTTTAGAAGAGCGTCATGGACATGGACGAACTCGCATCCTTGCAGGAATCGACGCCACCGTCGTTTTCAAGATCTTCGTTCGGCGCTGATCGTAGATTCGATGTTATCGTCCGCTTCAGACAGAACACGTGTCG
>DATNMU010000272.1:0-2202 GCA_035602195.1 Candidatus Acidiferrum sp. | reverse complement strand
CGCCGAACAGCCGCTTGACATCGTCGGAGTCGAGGATCTTGAACGCTTCTTCGAGCAGTTGCATCACTTCGACGCGCAGCACGTTCAGATGGCCGAAGGACAACCACTTGAGATTGTTGCGCAGGTCGAGGCCGGCGCGGCGCACGATGGCGATGGAGCCGAAGCTGGGATCGTAGGCGCGCTCGCGGATCACATCTGAAATGCGCTTGTCGCGCCAGAACAACGTGACCTGGTGAACGAAGTGGGAGAACAGTTTGTGATAATCGGTGTTGGCGCGCGAACCGGTGGGAACCGGCGCGCCGCCGTAACCGAAGATCCGCTTGTAAGCGGACAAGCGATCGTTGCGGGTGTAGCGCAGCACGTCGCGGCGATCGAACTGGTAGAGTGCGAAGGCGCCGGGGCCTCCGGAAAGACGCACCGTGCCAGCCTTGAACAATTCCTGCATCTTCTGCACGACGCGGAAGACGCCGATCTTTTCATGCTGCCAGAGGTAGTACATGTCTCCGACGGCCATGATGCGTTCGGAGGTGATGGTTTCGTCGTAGGGCTCGACGCCTTGGGGAATGCGCGTGGTACCGAAGTCAGTCGCGGCTTGCGGACCGACGCCAGCCAAAGCGGCCAGACCCTTATCCGGTGGAGGTGGAATCTTCGAGTCCGCACTCTCGACGTTGGCGAGCAAATCGTCGATCTGCTTGGTGACAACGTCGGCGAGTTGCGGATTGCTGATCAGGTCGGCAGCCAGCTTGCTGGTCACCTGTTCCCGCAAAGCCGCTATGCGATCAAATAGGCTTTGATAATCTTTTTCCGTCGCCATGTTCCGCCTCCTGGCTATGCGCTTTTCGTTGTAACCACGGTTGGACCTTCAGCCGCTTTTTTGTCCTGCAGATCTTTGACGAGTTGCGGATCTTCGCTCAGCTTCGCTGCGATTCTCCGGACCATCTGATCGTTGAACACTGGAGGTGGTTCTTTCCGCGATACGCCATCCGCCAGACGCTCAAGCTCTTTCAGCTGGCTTTCGAGATCGTGTAAGGAATTCTTCACACGAATGGTCCGGTATCCGTCGGGCAGCCTGCCCTGTTTTTGTGGATCGCGCGCTTCCTCAACCAGGCTCCGCAACTTCTTTACAATGGGCAGGAACCCATCCCCCACACCCAACTTGCCCGAATTCTGGATGAGTTGGGGCCCCTCGTCTTTGGCAAAGGTCTGTGTCCACGTGAGCAGGTCTTCGATAAACATTGCCGGATCATTGGTGAACTCCAACTGCAGCGTTTGACGTTCCGCCGCGCCGATGAACACGGAATCCAGAGTGAAGCGGACCTCATCCACAGTATCCCCAACCACGGACAACTGCCGGGAAAGCAGCACGAGCTGCGTGCCCAGGAAGGCGTGTTTGGTATCGAGACCGAAGAACTTAATATTGTTGACCCAGCTTTGGGCCAGCGAGGTCAGGTAGTCGCAGAGAATGCGGTAGTTGGTGATGTCCTGCTCGTCCTCGACCGAATTGACGTATTTGCTGAAGGACTGAAGTTGAAGTTCGTTGCGCAGCCGGCCGAGATTGCCTTCGATCTTATCCGGGTCGGAAGGAACGGCAGTGATGCTTAATTCTGGTTGGGTGGGAAGCGGTTGGCCGCCGAGCAAAAGATGAAAGTACTGGTTGACCCGCGAGATGCGCGGTCCGCCGGCGAATCCCATTTCACCCGTGAGCTGAGTGAGTTGACTGCTGACGATATCCTTAAGGGCTGTGACCATCTCCGGATCTGAATCCGGGTTGAGGGCGTACAGGCCATCCAGCAAGGGGAGCGATTGGTTCAGGGCATCTTGCGCCCGCATGTATAGACTGGCTTGCGCCCCGGTAATGCCGCCGGCGAGATCGGTTTGCACCGCGTAGGTGCGTGGCGTCCAAGTGGATTCGACGTGTCCTCCCACGTCCTGCAAGGAGAATGACTGAGTGAGCGCGCCGACGAATCCCTTGGCGTCCCCATCCTTGGGTTTCCAACCGAGAATGTTGGTGATAGTTTGCGTGGCTACCTGCGAGAGTTGCAGGTTTCCCGATCCCGCCGCTGCTCCTCCGCTTGACGCGCTGCCATAAGAGGACGAGGGCGGGTTGCCGACGTTCTCCGTCATGACTGGATAGGCGACGGAATCCTCGAAGGCCTGGGTGGAGCGGCGTGCGTTGGCTTCGGCCTGAGTCTCTTCGCCGTT
>DATNMU010000271.1:0-2637 GCA_035602195.1 Candidatus Acidiferrum sp. | reverse complement strand
TACGGCGACCTGACCCGCGGCGAAAAAGTTGTTGGCGATGCCACACGCGCCGCCATGAAGAAGACTCTCTCCGACATTCAGGATGGAACCTTCGCCCGCGAGTGGATCAAGGAAAACAAAGACGGCGGCTACCACTTCAACGAACTCCGGCAAAAAGAGCAGCAGCATCCCATTGAAATCATTGGCTCGCAGTTGCGCGGCATGATGAGCTGGCTGCCGGGCAGGGAAGCGAAGAAGCCTGCCGAGGCCAAGAAGCCCGAGCCGGAACAGGTTGTGAATGCTTAAGGGAGCCGAAATCGTTTTGCAGTGCATTCGTGCCGAAGGGGTCGACCTTGTATTCGGCTACCCCGGCGGCGCGATCATGCCCCTGTACGACGCACTCGAAGGCAGCGGCGTGCGCCATGTTCTCACGCGGCATGAGCAAGGCGCGGTCTTCGCTGCAGAAGGCTTTGCGCGCGTCACCGGAAAAGTTGGCGTGGCCATGGCCACCAGCGGCCCCGGCGCGACGAATCTCGTCACCGGCATCGCCGACGCCAAAATGGATTCCGTCCCTTTAGTCTGCATCACCGGCCAGGTTCGCACTGCTGTGATCGGCACCGACGCTTTTCAGGAAACCGATGTCTTCGGTGTAACGCTTTCTCTCACCAAATGGAGCCGATTGGTTCGCACGATCGATGAAATCCCAGAAGTCATTGCCGAAGGTTTTCACTGGGCGCGTAGCGGAAGGCCTGGCCCGGTGGTCATCGATATTCCCACGGACATATTGAAGGCCAAGAAAGATTTTTCCGGCCCCGCGAAATTTACCCCGCATGCCCGGCCCGCCGATGCCAATGCCGAAGGCGCATTCAGCGATACGGTAGTTGCCCTGCTGCAGCGCTCCACCCGGCCCGTAGCGTTGGTCGGCGCAGGCGCCAAACTTTCCGGTGCGGTTTCCGAACTCCGCCGCTTGCTCGATGAGTTAAATATTCCCACGTTCGCCACGGTCCACGGGCTCGGCGCCGTTCCGCCGCAGTCGCCGTATTACCTGGGCATGGTGGGGATGCACGGCACACGCGCCGCCAACACCGCTCTGCATGAGACGGATCTGCTGCTGGTTTTCGGAGCGCGGCTCGATGATCGCGTCACCGGAGAACCTACGCGCTTCGCGCCCCACGCGAAGATTGTCCACTTCGAAATTGATCCGGCCCAGCTTGATCGCGTCCGCGCCTGCGAGTTGCCGGTGATCGGCAATCTTGCGGATACGATTCCAGCATTGCGCACGGAACTGCGCCGTCACTCCCTGCCTGACTGGAGCGCGTGGCGTACCGTCGCCTGCGGCCCTGATCGCGCCGAACTAGATCCGCGCGGCCTGGCCCAACCCACCATTCGTTTTCTCGACGAACTTTTCAGCCGCCTGCCAAAAGACAATGTGGTGATCGCCGATGTCGGCCAGCACCAGATGTGGGCGGCGCAGCGTTATCGTTCGTCGTCCCCGCGTGGCTTCATCACCTCTGGCGGCCTGGGCGCAATGGGCTTCGCTTTGCCCGCAGCGGTTGGCGTTCAGCTCGCCAAGCCTGACACTTGTGTGCTCTGCGTCTCTGGCGATGGCGGCTTCCAGATGAACATTCAGGAATTAGCCACCGTTCACCGCCTCGGGCTGCCCATAAAAATGGTGATTGTCGACAACAAGTATCTGGGCATGGTGCGGCAGTGGCAGCAGCTTTTCTACTCGCGCAACTATGCCGAAACCGATTTGAGCGACAACCCGGATTTCATCGAGATCGCCAAGGCCTACAAGATTCACGGATGGCGCTTGAATGAGGCTGCCATGACGGAGTTTCCCGTGTTGGCCGAGACCGCGGATCTCATTGAAAATTTTCTGCGCTCGCCGAACCCCGAGTTGCTGGTGTTCGATTGTCATCCTGAAGCAAATGTCTACCCCATGGTTCCGGCGGGTGCGGCGCTTTCGGAGATGGTTTTCGAAGACGAGTAGAGAAATTGAGTGATCGAGCGATCGGGTGATTTTGTGATTGAAAACCAAAACAAGGTTTGGCTGGTTTTTCAATGGCCCGATGACTCAATCGCTCAATCACTCAATCCGGTTTAAGGGGAACGACCATGCAAGTCTTTCACATTCGCTATCGCAACTCGCAAGGATCGCTGATGCGCATCCTCAACGCTGTCTCTCGACGTGGGCTTGATCTAACGTCTGTGCACGCCGAGGCCGACGGCCACGACTACGGAGTCACGATGCTGCTTGACGTCAACCACAAGCAGATCGGCCAGCTCTATCGCGAGTGGTACGGCATTGTGGATGTCACAGACGTGCGGTCCAGCCCGGCTTTTCGCGATCACGAAACAGCGGCATGGGCGCCGCATCCGCCAACTTCACAAACGGTCGCGCAGCAGTCGGCACGTGCCGCGCTCGCTTAATTCCAAATCTCGCTTCGGGCAAGTGTCTGTACTCATGACGCTCCTGGGTAAGCGTCATGTCATTTGGAAACCTGCAGTTGGACATGCTTCTCCTGGCATAGTCCGATCCGCAGGTTTCCGTTTTTATCGCAATAATAACGTTATCATCCCGAGTGCAGCGAGGGATCTTGGTTTGCCCTCGCCAACCGTGCCGCCAGCACAGCCTCTGTTGTAATCTTTCCTCAT
>DATNMU010000270.1:0-15178 GCA_035602195.1 Candidatus Acidiferrum sp. | reverse complement strand
CGATTTTTCCTTGGACAGCCTTTGCCTTCGCCGGCCTTGCCGCCGGATTCATTCTGCAAAGCCAGTGGGCGCGCAAACGCGAAGCGACGGTTTTCTTTCTGCTAGGGGCGAGCGGATTCGTTTTGATTTTCGCAGCGCGCTCGTTCGACGCTCAGCCGCATCAGCTTTACGCGGTCTACGACTACTGGCATACCAGCCCCGATTTTTTCTGGCTGCGTGTGGGCATGTTGCTGGTAATTTTGACCGCGAGCTATGCCTGGTGCCGCTGGGGCGCAGCGCAATCGGGCTTCAGCCCGCTCATTCAGTTAGGGCAGGCTTCCCTGCTGGTTTACTGGGTGCACCTGGAATTCGTTTATGGCCGTGCTTCAATCTTGCCAAAACACGTGGACAGCATTCGCACCGCTTCCATTGGGCTGCTAACGATTTTCCTCGCGATGCTTATGCTCGCGTTCCTGCGGACGAGGCTGAAGGGACGCGGCGCTGCGATTCTTCATCGCTTGCAGGGGTCAACAGGCGCGCATGTATCTTCGCCACGCCGGGGCGCAATGGGTTCTGAGCCGCCAGAGCCAATCCGTTAGTTGCAGTTTCTCTCTCGGAGCGGCCCTTCTTTTCATCGATCCTTCGTATCCAGCCCCACTCCGGCGATTCGTCGGGGCGTCGGTTATCTTGCTCTCGCCCTAGCTGGATCCGGTTCGTCAGCTTCTTCAACTCAGCGGCTAATCCTAAAAGTTCAGCCGTCGCCGTGTCTGATCGTTGTGTGCTCTCTGCCGATTCCCTGATGATCGCTGAGATTTGTTCCATGCCTGCCGCGAGGCTGTCATGCGAACTGTTCTGTTGTGCCGCTGCCGTCGCAATCTGCGCGACCATCGCTCCTAACTCTTGCGAGGCAGCGACCGCCTTCCGCACGAACGCGCCCACCTGACGGGCCGTCTCCATGCCCTTTTCCGCCAGCTTTGTTCCTGCGCTCATCTCGATGACCGTTTTTTGGGTTGCCGCTTGCGTCTTACTAATGATCAGCGCAATCTCTTTCGTCGCTTTCGTCGTTCTCTCCGCTAACTTTCCTACTTCTCCAGCCACAACCGCGAAGCCGCGGCCATTTTCGCCCGCGCGCGCAGCTTCGATGGCCGCATTCAAAGCCAGCAGGTTAGTCTGGCTGGCAATATCGTCGATCACGGCAGCCATCTGCCCGATCTGTTCGCTGGCTTTTCCCATCTCCTGAATTCGTCTTGAGGTTTGGTCGACGGAGTGGGTGATAGCCATGATCTGAGTCAGCATGGTTTCGACCAAGGCGCTGCCTTGCGCGATGGTTTCCGCACTGCGGCGAGCGCTCTCCGGGGCATGGCTTGATCCTTGCGAAATGCCCTTCACCGCAGCCGCCATCTCGCGCGTCAAGGTTGCCGCCTGCTGTAGATGTTCCTGCTGGGCGCGAGCCCCTTGCGCCTGCTGCCTCACCGCGAGGGAAATGGGCTCGGTAGCTGAGGTCATTCGTGCTGCAACATTTACAAGCCTCCCCATCGTTTCTCGCAGCCCCTTCTGTATTTCGTTCAAGCATTCCGCCAGTTCGCCCGCTTCGTCAGGACCTTCCAGCAACGCGACTTCCTCACCCAGATCGCCGGCCGAAACCCTGCGCGCGAAAGTGACGATCTCCTGGAGCGGCCGCGCCACGATCCGTCCGGTCACCACGGCCAGGAACACCCCGACCAAAGTGCTAAGCGCAATACCAATTGCAATTTGTTGCCGCTCTGACTCATAAAGTTCCGAACTGGCGCGGTGAGCGGCTTCGGCCTTTCGCAAGTTCAGGCCCTCTGCCGACTGCACCGCCGCGATCAGTTTGGCAAGCGCATTTTTCTCAGGCCCGAAGAGCAGATCGGCGGCCAGCCTGTCTGGATTCGATCTTCTTTGGCTTCCGCCTTTGCGACTCGGTCCGCGCTCCGTTTCCATCGCGGCCTGGCTCACCGCAAGGTAGTGGGCTAGGTCAATCGTGATTTCTTCAAAAACTCGCTGCCCTTCCGCATCCGAAACCAACGACCCATACTTTCCCTGCGCCGATTGCATGGCATGGGCGGCATCGCGCAAATGCTTCTCCGACTCCCGTTTTTGCCCTTCGCTGTGCGCCACGAGACACTCAAGTCGTGCGCGCCGATGCGCATTCACGCTGGAACGCAGGTCCGCAAGAATTTGTGATGATAAAACTTGGCGAAGCGCCAGTTCCTGTTCCGACTTGCGCTCAGCGGAAACTCTGCCCAGGAAAAACCAGCCGACGGCTGCGTTGATCGCCAGCGCCGTTGCGAAGCCAAAAACAATCTTGCTGGCTATTTTCGAATTGCGGAACCATCCAAGCTCCACGCGGACCCCGTTTCGTCTGACCAACGCAGCGAAACTTGGTCATGCAAGTGAGCAGCCTTCTCCGGCTGTACGGCATGCCGGCATAGCCCTTCGTGCCAGACTACGTCTGTTTGGCTCTTATGGATCGCAAGAACGGCGTCGCCAGCAAAAGACGCGTTGCTACCAGCGGAACTGCCTGGCAAATTCCACAACTTCACGCTCTGCCCACCGCCCGTCATAGCTTGGCTCGCCGTTGCGCTCTCCGAAGAACGCACAGTGCCCGCCGTCTTCCGCTTCAATGTAGGTAATGTTTGGATTAGAGACAATCTTCTGCCGCGCCTCCGGCAAAAGGCGAATAAAAGGATCGTTCGCGGCATGGATTACTAAGGTAGGCCGCGCAATGCGATCAATTACATTGGTGGCCGCGGCCCGCGCATAGTAGTCGTCGGCTCCGGTGAAATCGCAGTAGTAGGCCGTTATGCGGTCGTCAAATTGGCGCAAAGTCTTAATTCCGCGTAACCGTGAGGCATCGAAGTTCTTGGGAAACAATCGTGCTTTCCGGCGAAAACGCCGGAACAATTGCAGCAAGAAGTAGTATTCGTAAATCCTGTTCTCGGGCGCATGCAGTGCATCCGCCGACGCCGCCAAATTCACCGCCGGACAAACCGCTGCCACTCCGCGAAACTCGGCAGGCCCCTCACTTCCCCATTCCCCCGCCAGTTTCAGAACCAGATTTCCGCCCATCGAAAACCCAATCAGCAGGAAACCAGAAATCCCATCACGCTCTACCAGATTCCGCGCCACTGCGGCCACATCCGCCGAACGGCTGGAGTTGTAAAGCGTAGGCGCGCAATGGTCCATGCCGCCGCAGTTGCGCTGGTTCATGCGCACCACATTCATGCCCGCCGCCAACCCATTGCGCGCTATCCCCATCATGTATTGCGATTCGCTCGATCCCTCAAGCCCGTGTACCACGATCAGCGTGAGCGCGTGCCGGTCCTTCTGCCAGTGACAGTGGCATAGCACGGATACTCCCGGTTCCACCTCGATCAGTCGCTGTTCCGCCGCTGGCAAATCGATTCGACGCGAAAGAAAAAAAGCCGCAAGAGTCTGCACATGTCCGCCCCGCAGCCACCGATGCGGACGGAAAACGGAGGGAACGAACACGAATGGCTTCTTGTGCAATCCGCTCTCGAACTCGGCTCTTGAGCTTGAACCTGTCAGGTGTTCTCCGTTCGCTTGCGAAGTTCCCACAAATCGATTCTAACCGGCCAACTACTGAAGATGGAGCAAACATGGGTAGTGGTGCAGTTTAATTGTCATTCCGAACAAGCGTTCTTTGCACGGCGAGGAATCTGGGCGAGCCGCGCGTCGCGTCGCGTCTTTGCGACGCGATATTCGCGCGTTTGGCTCGCTTCCTTTATTAAACTGCGCCACTATCCAAACAGGCGAAGCCTGGTCTTACAAACAAGTTCGGGCTAAGATAACAATGTGATCGACCGGAGCAATCTATGCCGATTTTTGAATATATCTGCCAGGAATGTAAGCACGAGTTTGAAGCGCTGGTCTTCGGCCGGGACAAAGCCAAGTGTCCAAAGTGTCAAAGCAAAAAGCTGAGCCCTCAGCTCAGCGTGTTCGCCACCTCGGTCAAAGGCTCGGCAGCCGCGCCAGCATCCAGCGGAGGTTGTGGCTCCTGTGGCGATCCTCGAGGCCCGGGCTCGTGTTCGCTTGGCGATCTCGATTGAGCCTGTAGTTCCGTGGCTTCGCTAAACTTTCGGAACCTTTCTTCAGATAACCGCGGTTACCTTTCCTTGCCTACCCGCTCCGCCTACCATGCGTGGAACCTGAAACTCTGGCCTGAAACTTGGCTTGAACCAAGGAGCTTCGCATGGACCGGCGCCGCCAGTCTCGCGTTTTCGTCGACCTCCCCGTCCAGATCTGGGGCATGGATACGTACTCCCGCCCCTTCACCCAGGCAGCGAGCCTGCGCTCCATCAGTGGACGCGGCGCTACCTTGCAATGCGTGGACGCGCAACTCAAACCCGGCGACGTGATCGACATTCTTTACGACGGCACGAAGGCGCAATTCCGCATCGTGTGGTGCGGCAAGCCGGGCACAGAAATGGCTGGCGAGGTTGGACTCGAAAATCTTTCGACCGAGATTACGCTTTGGGGTATTGATCCGCTGCGCTGCGCCGCAGCCGTTGGACAGGGATAATATCGACCTCTTTCGTGTAACTTCGTGTCCTTCACGGTTAATCTAACTTCCCGAATCGACCCCAGGCTGTAAACTCGCAAAGATGAAAGTAAAAATCCTCGGCTCCGCGGCAGGAGGAGCCTTTCCGCAATGGAATTGCGCCTGCGCAAATTGCGATGCCATACGCTCCGGCACCTTTCACGGCAAGCGGCGCACGCAGACGCAGGTTGCGATCTCTCAGGACGACCGCTCCTGGTTCTTACTAGGGGCGTCGCCAGACCTTCGGGCGCAAATCGAAGCTACGCCTGAGTTGCATCCCCGCGAAGGCGTGCGCCAGTCACCAATCGCCGGAGTCGTACTCGCGAATGCCGAACTCGACCACGTCCTCGGTCTGCTTCTGCTTCGCGAACTTCAACCCCTTCGCATTCATGCCACCGCTTCTGTGCGCCGCATTCTCCGGGAACACAATTCCATGTTTGGCATGCTGCAACGAGTCCCCAACCAAACTGTGTGGACGGATTTCGACCCCAGAATGGAATTCGATCTTTGCGACCCGCAGGGTAATCTCTCCGGTTTGTCCTGTCTTCCTTTGTCTCTGAGCACCCATTACCCGGCTTATGTCACGGCAGGCCAGCAGTCTGAATCAATGCCCGGCGAAGCATCCCTCGGACTGATCATCGAAGCGAACTCTGGCGCACGCTTGGCCTTTATACCAGCCGTCCCCGCTCTTGACGATGCGCTGCTCCAACAATTCGAGAGCTGCGACGTCATTCTCTTCGACGGAACATTTTGGAGTGATGACGAACTGATCCGCGTGCAAGGTAGCGGCCAAACCGCCCGGCAGATGGGCCACGTCCCAGTCCAAAGTGCTGTCACAAAGTTGGCGGGACTGCGCTGCCCGCGTAAGATATTCCTACACATCAACAACACGAATCCCATGCTGGAGGAGGGGAGTCCTCAATATCGCCAGGTGCGGGGCGCGGGCTGGGAAGTTGCGGAGGATGGATGGCAGTTCGATCTGTAGAGACCGAGGCGCAAGCCTGCCCATTGCTTTCGCCCGAGGAATTGCGCGCCCAGTTTCAGGCCGTTGGCGAAGAGCGTTATCACTACAAGCACCCGTTCCATTTGTTGATGCACGAGGGCAAGCTTAGCCGCGGACAGCTCCAGGCCTGGGCATTGAACCGCTACTACTACCAGAGCATTATTCCGATCAAAGATTCGATCATCCTCTCGCGCGGTCCCGATCCGGTTTTCCGCCGCGCGTGGCGCAAGCGCGTGGTCGATCACGACGGCGACGCCACCAGCGAAGGCGGCATCAAGCGCTGGATCAAATTGGCCGAAGCCACCGGGCTTGACCCCGCCCAAGTTCGCGGCGGCAAAGGCATTCTCCCCGCGACGCGTTTTGCAGTGGATGAATACCTGAACATCGTTCGCTCTCGCTCGCTGCTCGAAGCGGTCGCTTCCTCACTGACTGAATTATTTTCCACGAAGCTGATCACCCTGCGCGTGGAGAAATTACGTGAGCATTACCCCTGGCTGGCCGGAGGTTTGGATTATTTCGAAGCCCGGCTCTATCAGGCTCCGGAAGATTCGCAGTTTGCCGTGAATTACGTTTACGACAATGCCAAAACGCGCGCCGAGCAGGAACTCGCAATCCAGGCCTTGCGCGACAAGTGCGACATCCTATGGGCCCAGCTCGATGCCCTCTACTTCGCCTACGTAGAACCAGCATGGCCGCCGCCGGGCGCCTTCCGCATCGAGGCGAGCTAGCGTGAAACAAAAATCCAAAACTCTGTCATTCCGACCGGAGCATTGCGATTGGCTTCATCAATCGCAATGCGGAGTGGAGGTACCTGCTTTCATTTGCAGCGCCTCGCACTCCGGCTCAGGACACTAGCCATGCCCCCTCCCGAAGACACCAGCCAACCCCGCCTCGCCACCGGCTGCCGCTGGGGCGCAGAAAATCCCAATCAGGAACGCATGATCCTATTCCCCGAGGGCGCCATCAAACTGCAAGGCACAGGCCGCCAAATCTTGGAACGCTGCGACGGCCAGCGCACCTTCGGCGAACTCATCGCCGAATTGCAGGCCGAATTCGCCGACGCCGACCCCACAAAAATTCGCTCCGACATCAGTCAGTTCCTCGAGCAACTGCGACACAAACGAATTGTGGACTATTAGACACGATCAACTCCTCTGGAATTCTGGCCGACAAGTAATTTTCCAGATTGCTCCGAAGAAGGCGATAAAATTTGGCAGAAAAAGATTGCTGACTATCAGAGTCGCCCATTTGAGGGAACACAAAATAGGCGCTTGCGCTGCAGCTACACGAAGATAGAATTTGACGAGGAGGGCAATCAGATGAATGGACTTGCTAAGCCTCTTCAAGGCGATCGCATCGGGACAGGCGGACGCCCCGATTTTGGATCAGGGCTGCGTGGATGGCCTCCGCGACCCGGATTTGCTGTCTGTGACCGCTGCTGGGGCATCGGGTGCATAACCGACGTGGCCACTCTCCTGCTCGTTCCCCCGGTGTGCGAGACATGCGGGGGGATTGGTGAAATTCCCTTTCGTAGACCCTTTCGAAGGTAACCGTTCTCCAGCGCTTGAGTCGCGCATGAGTCGCGCATTTGATCCGGAAGACATCCCGTAATCACGAACGCCGCTCCGCCTCGCAGTGAAGAACTTCTACGCTCTAACCTTGCCTTCCCATCGCAGTCACGTCATCATGGTTCAATACCAGGGTGCCTGCAGTTCGCATGACTCCAAACCCACTAGCCCTCATCGCCGAGATCACCCACCGCTGCCCTCTGCACTGCGTCTATTGTTCTAATCCACTGGAAATGGCCGCAGCCAGCTCTGAGCTTTCCACCGAAAAATGGATCGCCGTCTTCCAGCAAGCGGGAAAACTCGGCATGTTGCACGCGCACTTCACCGGAGGCGAACCACTCGCGCGTCCCGATCTCACAGAACTGATCGCAGGCGCGCATGCCACGGGGCTTTATACGAATCTGATCACGTCGGGCCTTGGTCTCGCCGAAACCCGATTGCAGGCCATGGTTGATGCCGGACTCGATCATATCCAGCTAAGTTTTCAGGATTCTCGCGAGGACTCCGCGAACTGGATTGCTGGCGCCAAAGCCCACGCCCACAAAATCGAACTCTCGCACCTCATTCGTCATCACAAGATTGCGTTCACCGTGAATCTGGTAATCCACCGGCAAAACATCGATCATCTCGATGAAATGATCTCATTTATCGAGCAGCTCGCACCCGAGCGCATGGAGATTGCCAATACCCAATATTACGGCTGGGCATTGAAGAACCGCGCCGCGCTGCTGCCCACACGGCCCCAACTCGATAAAGCGGTGCAAGCAGTCGCCGCTGCGGAAAAGCGCCTCGACGGCCGCATTCGCGTTGATTTCGTCGTCCCCGATTACTATGCGCGCTTTCCCAAGGCGTGTATGGGTGGATGGGGACGTAGATTGATGCTCATCAATCCCACCGGAAAAGCCCTGCCCTGCCACGCGGCCGAAGTCATTCCTGGATTGCAGTTCGAAAATGTTCGTGAGCAATCCCTGGAAAATATCTGGTACCGCTCGCCATCATTCCAGCGCTTCCGCGGAGAAGAATGGATGCCGGAACCCTGCCGCAGCTGCGACCAGCGCACCCTTGATTTCGGCGGATGCCGCTGTCAGGCCCTCCTGCTCACTGGAAATGCCGAGGCCACCGATCCGGCCTGCACGCTCGCCCCTGCACACCACATCGTCGAAGCGGCGCTGGCCGAAGCGAATTCCAGCACTACGGTTTCGGAGCCGGCCCCGGCTTCCTCATTCGTGCAATTGCAGCGAGAACAAGATTTGTGGACCTACCGGACCAACCCCGACTAACGGCCAGGCCGGCTACCACCGCACGCCAATCGTGATCGGACGTACATCGGTGGTAATGCCGTTGCCCGATCCGTGGGTGAAACGATATTCCGCATAAATCTCCACGCCGCTCGGCATTTTCCGAGTGATTCCTCCGCCAAAGTTGTATCCGAACTGGTTCTGGCTGGAGTCGGTGAACTTTCCGCTCAGAGGCAGGCTGGAATTAAAACATGTTCCCCACCACACAAAAAAAGCATTGCAGGGTGATCCCGGAACCGTGGTATTAGAGTCCAAACTTCCAGAGCGATGGTAAAACCCGCCGCCAAACAGAACATAGCCTCCATACTTGCTGGTCACGGGGATGTTAATGACGGGACCAAGGGTCACGCCGAGCATGTAGCTCGTATCTCCCGTCGCCTGCGCCAGTTCCAGCGTGGAGTCGCGTAGCGGCAGGTCGGCGAAAATAAAGTCGGCCCGCAGGCCCAAATATTTATTCGCGTTGCGGGCCACACCCGCCGTACCCACAACCCCTCCGCCTCTTACAAATTGCTTCGTCGTGCCGCTATTCACATTGGCTCCCACGCCCACGTTGTAATTCCAGAGTTTGTAATTGTGAACCCTCTTGCGCCGCGAGGTAGATTCTTCCTCCGCCGGTTCCTGGCCACCAGCGGGCTGTTGTGTCGCAGTTTGTGCGGGAGTTTGTGCCGCAGGCTGCGCCGGCGTTTGCGGCGCAGCTGCTTGCTCGGCGGCGGGAGCGGCGGGCGCCTGATCCGCGGGCGCAGTCTGAGCGAATGCTTGCGACCCTGCCCCAACGATCAAAACCAACAGCCACAAAACACTCGCGAACTTTCCAATCATCCATTCTCCTCCCCGAACCGGGCGTGGTGGCGGACCGCTGCGCTCGGCATAAAGAGGCGAGACGCGCCGTGAATAATAATTCCGCTTATGATTCCCCGCAGAAACTCATTCCCATCGTTGCGGCGGGATCGCATCATCTTACCAACTTTGATGCCGACTCTGCCCACCACGCCGCCTCACCGCGCTCAGACTCTTTCACGCCGAACAAACCACGCAGCATGCTTGATGAACGTACGGGATAAACATCTGTGATAAAAATGAGGCTTGATTTTTGGAGCCTAACGTTTGCGCAAGAGTTCGCCGAAACGCACGGAACATGCCAATACAACTTCGCACCTGAGCGCCCCACCGTGCCGCGTCGCCCTCGCCGGCTTCGGCACCGTAGGCCGCCCGGTAGCCAAAATTCTCTGTGAGCGCAGCGGCGGATCTCTCCGCCTCACGCACATCTACAATCGCAACGTTGCCAGCAAGAAGCAGCCGTGGATTCCGGACGACGTAATCTGGACGGAAGACTTCGCAGCGATTCTCAAGTCCGACGTCGACATTGTCGTCGAATTAATTGGAGGCCTAGCCCCCGCCGAGGAATTCGTGCGCAGCGCTTTACAGACTGGCAAGTCGGTCGTAACCGCCAACAAGCAACTCATCGCCCGTCACGGCCCAGAGTTGCTGCAACTGGCCAGCGCCAACGGCTGCCAGCTTGAGTTTGGAGCCTCCGTCGCCGGCGGCGTTCCCGTTCTTCCCGCGCTGCGCACCGGACTCTCCGGCGATCGACTGCATGGCATCGCGGGCATTCTCAACGGAACTTGCAACTACATTCTCAGCCGCCTGGAGAGCGATCGCATTCCTTTCAGCGAGGCGCTTGAAGAAGCCCAGGCCCGGGGCTACGCCGAAGCCGATGCCAGCGAAGATCTCGACGGTGGCGACGCTCGCGCCAAATTGTCCATCCTCGCCTTGGCCGGCCTTCACGCCCGCGTTTCCCCAGCGGACATTCGCGCCCGCACCATCCGAACCATTGACGCCGTTGATTTCGATTACGCCGCCGAACTAGGCTGCACCATTCGGCAGATTTCTCGCGCCGACTTGAAAGACACAATGCTATTCGCCGAGGTTGGCCCCAGTCTGGTCCCCACCGCTTCCCCCTTCGGACGCGTGCAGCGCAACTTGAATTTGGTTTTAACTTCAGGAGAATACGGCGGCGATATGGCCTTCCTGGGCGCCGGCGCGGGAGGATATCCCACCGCTGTTGCGGTCGTCTCAGATGTGTTGTTTGTTGCGGATAATCTAGCCGAAGGCCCGCGTCCGCACCGTGCGCTACAACTCGCATCGCCCGAAGTCAGTTGCGACTTTGAAACTCCCTGGTACTTGCGCTTCTGGGTGAAAGATCAGCCTGGCATCATCGCGAGCCTGGCCGCCGTCCTGTCATCACATCAACTGAACATTGACGCCGTGCTGCAAAAACCCGGCTTTGACAAACACACTCTGCCCTTCGTCATTACGCTGGAAGCTTGCCGCGACTCGCAGCTCCAGCCCGCCCTCCAGCAGATGTCCACGCAACCTTTCGCCCTCCGTCCCTGTCTCGCGCTTCCCATCCTGCGCTAGGTTGTTGCAATGCCATGTCCCAGAAATGTCATCCCGAGCGAAGCGAGGGACCTTGGTGTTTGCCTGCGGCGGCAATACCGACGCTGGCTTAAACCAAGATCCCTCGCTTCGCTCGGGATGGGTGGTTGAAAAGCTATTGCAACCTTGCGCTGTTGGTCTTTCGCCTCTTCAACGATCTACTTCCAGAAAGGATTCTTCAACCCCGCCGGCGCAAGTGCGCTGTTGGTCTTTGTTTCCGTACCCGAGTCATCGGAAATTTTTTCGTCCTGCAGACGGGACGAGGGAGCTTTAAGCTCATCATCGCGGTATTGAGTCTGCAAAGTATTGGGGGAATCTGAATTCATCGCTACCTCCACACAGGGTTTACGATCTAGGTTCATTAAACACCTCATTCCTCCCGTACGAGGCCGCAAATTCTTAATAGTTCCTATCGAAAAATCAACTTTGCGAGACTGGCAAAATTGGCGCCATTCTGGCGTTCCGGCAAAACTGCTACCATGTCAGGTCGCAAGTCTGCATAAATTCCTAACGTATCCAGGACGATCTTTCATGAAATACCGCAAGCTGGGCCGGACAAATTTCGACGTCAGCGACATCGCCTATGGACTCTGGGGCATGAGCGGCTGGACTGGTTCCGACGACAAGCAATCCCTTGATTCCCTGCAACTCTCCGTCGATTCCGGCTGCAACTTCTTCGACACCGCGTGGGCCTATGGCGAGGGTAAAAGTGACGCGCTGCTCGGCGAAATCATGGCGCGCAATAAGAAGCGCCTCTATGCCGCGTCGAAAATCCCCCCTGCCAACGATAGGTGGCCGGCGCTTTCAAAATACAAATATCGCGATGTTTTTTCCGCGGACCACGTCATCAAATACGCCGATCTGATCCGCAAGAAGCTTCGCGTCGACTCTATCGATCTCCTACAATTCCATGTCTGGGACGATAGTTGGACCGACAACCCCGAATTCCGCTCCACAGTTGAGAAATTAAAGGATGGTGGCTGGATTCGCCACTTCGGACTCAGCCTCAACCGCTGGGAGCCGGAAAACGGTATCAAAGCGTTGCACACCGGATTAGTCGACGTCGTTCAGGTGATCTACAACATTTTCGACCAGGCGCCCGAGGACAAACTACTTCCTCTCTGCCAGGAACTCAACATCGGCGTGATCGCCCGCGTTCCGCTTGACGAAGGCAGCCTCGGTGGCAAGGTGACGCTCGAAACCCGCTTCCCGAAAAGCGATTGGCGTTCCGGCTATTTCGGCCCCGAAAATCTTGCCAACACAATTAAGCGTGTCGACCAGCTGAAGAAAATCCTGCCCGCCGGCATGACGCTTCCAGAAATGTCTCTGCGCTTCATCCTCTCCCATCCCGCCGTCAGCACCACCATCGTAGGCATGCGCAGTCCGGAGCATGTGCGCCAGAACGTCGCCGCCAGCGATGCCGGCCCGCTGAACTCCGCTCTCCTGGCCGAACTGAAGAAGCATCGCTGGGATCGCAAGCCGCAGCGCTGGTCCGATTGAAGCACGTCGCTGGTCCACATCCTTCGCGCGACTTCGTGCCCGAGCCAAACGATTTCTGGTAGTAGCGCCGGCCGGAGTTTAGTCTGATTTTTGTTCGTCCGATGAAAACAATTCTGCCGCACCTCGCGCTCACCTTAATCCTGATCGCTCTTCTGGCTGCGGCCCTTCAAGCTCAGAACCCGCGCGGATCCCTCCGTGGCAAGGTGCAGGATTCCACTGGCGCTCGCATTCCATCGGCCAAAATAGTCGCCCAACAAACCGGCTCCAATCTGCGCCGCGAAACCCTCACCGAGGACCGCGGCGAGTTCAGGCTCGACGATCTTCCGGCCGGCAACTATCAAATCACAATTACTGCGGTCGGTTTCGAGCCCGGACAAGCACAAGTCTCCATCCCCGTCGCAGCCGTTCGCGATATTGCCATTACCCTGAATCCACCTTCGGTACAAGCAACAATTAAGGTCCAAGCCGAACCTTCGTCCATCACCAGCCAGCCCATTGGTCTCGCCAGCGCAGTTCAACAGGGCGTTATCACTGGGCAGGATCTACAAGACTTACCGCTCGCCTCGCGCAGTTTCGCCAACATCGCTTATCTGGTACCCGGCACAGAACCTGTGGAACCCTCCGATCCAACCAAAGCCCGCATCACCGCGGTTTCAACCGGCGGAAGCTCCGGGCTAAACAACGAACTCTCGGTGGATGGCGCTGACAACTCTGACGACTGGATCGGGGGGTTTCTACAAAACTTTTCTCCCGACGCCATCCAGGAATTCGCCGTCCGCACCGCCAACGAAGACGCCGATACCGGTGGAACAACCGCTGGCTCGGTTGTGATTACCACCAAACGCGGCACGAACGAATGGCACGGCAGCGGCGCTTTCTACGAGCGCGCAGCCGCCCTGAACGCGCGCTTTCCCATCGAAAATCCCGAGCCCAATCCCAAACAGCCTTTCTCGCGCCAGAATTACGTCGCCACCCTGGGCGGTCCGTTGAGGAAAGACAAGATCTGGCTCTTCTCGTCTCTCGAGTATGTCCGCGAAAACGCCAGCATTGCCTATAGTCCCGCCAGCACCACACAGTTCGATGCCTTGGCGCAACTCGCCTCCGAGGGCCTCATCCCCGGCATCAACTCGATTCCCGTCCCTGACAATGTTCCGATTCCATTCCGCGATTACATCGGTTCTCTCCGCTTCGACTGGTCGCAATCTTCAAAATCGCAGTGGTTCTTTCGTACGTCTGAAGACAACTACCTCACGCATAATGCTCTGGTACAGCAAGCCACTCTTCCTTCCACCGGTCTCACTACGCACAATAATTACTGGAACACCGCCGTCAGCAACACTTACGCTTTCAATCCGCAATGGCTCGGGAGCTTCCTGTTCGATTTCAGTGAGCTTCACCTAACTCAGGTCCGCAACTCGACTTTGGGTTTTGCCCTGGCATTTCCTTTCAGCGCCACCTCGCTCACTGTTTCCGGCTTCGAAACCTTCGGCGACAATCAGTTCGCCACGCCCATCACGCGATTCCCCTCCCTCCGCAATCAAGAGAAATATCAACTTCGTTACGACCTGACTCACCAGGTTCGCGATCATGCCCTTAAGTTTGGCGTCAACTTTATTCACGAGCCCGTGCTTGGCGGGGCATTTCCTGGCAACCAGGAAACCCTTCACCTCTTTCCTCACGATCCCACTTTTTATCTTACCGATCCAGCGCAGTTTGCTGCGGATTATGCCGCTGGCGCATCGACTACTCCCGCGGGCAACGGCAGCTTCTCGCAAAACATTCAGCGCCTCGCGTTGTATGCGGAAGATTCCTGGCGCGTCACTCGCCATCTCACCGTGAACTACGGCACACGCTATCAAACAACCTTCGGCCTGTTCACCGCTTTAGGCCGCAGCCAAGCGGATAACCCTGCCTATCTCACGCTGCAAGCTCTGCAGATTCCCGTCACGCTTCCGCACGACGATCACAGGCAATTCGCCCCGCGCCTGGGCATCGCTTACTCTCCGGGGGACAGCGGCAAAACTGTGCTGCGCGCGGGCTTCGGCATGTTCTACAACGATCTCGCGCAGAACGGATGGGCCACCGCATTTCAAGCCGTCAACTCTCCTCCCGGCCCATGCATCGATCCCGTACAGAATCCGGCGGGCGCCGAAAATACCGCCTGCATCGCCGGCCGAGCGACTGGGGGTGTCGGCAACTTGATCGATGGTCACTACAAAACTCCCTACGCCATCCACGTCACTGGCGGCATAGAGCACGCCATCAACCAGCACTGGACCATCAGCGCCGACTATACCCACGAAGAAGGCAACCACGCCTATCGCGCCTACAGCTTCACCGGCGGCATAAATCTCTTCACTCCTCTGCTCGCGCCCACCGATCCCGCTCAGGCCAATAATGTTCCCAACCTGAATCTTTTCAAGTCAGACAATCGCTCCAGCTATAACGCGATGAAACTCGTTGTGCAGGGCAACACACGACGCTTCAGCCTGATCGCACACTACACGCTCTCGCACGCTCAAACCTGGGGATGCCTGCTCGGCGAACTGTTCGATTACGTCAACGGAGTCTGCGACCCGCTCCATCCCTTTTCGCCAGGCGATTACGGCCCCTCCGGCGAGGACGTAACCCACCGCTTTGTTCTCGCCGGGACTCTCCATCTGCCTGCGGGCATCGAACTCACTACCCTCACTCAACTCGAGAGCGCCCGCCCTCTCACGCTCACCACGCCCGCCGGAAATCGCGCCGTGATTAACGGAGTCAGATCCACCCTCGACGAATTTCGTGGAACCCCTTACATTCAGGCCGATCT
>DATNMU010000269.1:0-6912 GCA_035602195.1 Candidatus Acidiferrum sp. | reverse complement strand
CACGAACGCAGCGAAGCGCATGATCTGCCTTTGTCGAGACGCTCCGACCGTGGAAACAGCCGTCAGCAGGCATGTGGCCATCGCGGGCGCGCCGATGGCCGGCCAGGCAATGGCGTTGTAAATGATGTAACAGCCACTAGCTGCCAAACACCCTCTCAGTGCGAACTTAAGATGCTCGGGATTGACGAACGCGTCCTGATGCATAAGTTTCGATTGCGGCATGTCGCGTGAAAGCGACAGTTGCACTTTCATTGACTCAGACTCCGTGAACGCTTGGGGAAGGAGGGAAACGATACTCTGCATTTCGGTCAATAACGGAACATGGGAGAAGGCGTGATCAGAATCAAAGTGAATGGGGCTTGAAAGTCGTCGGTTCATTAGATCGGCGCGAATGATTGCTATGGTCGATCCCAAAGCACGCAATAGTTTCGTATCACTGTCGGTGGGCTCAAAGCTAAGTTCGCTCAAGGCCGCGGCAATGTCGACGAGCCTTCCAACCAGTGCAACAACACCACTCATTTGCATCTTGTATTGAGCCGAATACTCAGAGCGACGGAGGAGCCTCCGCAAGCTGGACGTTCCAAGCATGCCGAACCTGCTGACTTTGTTTTTAGTTGCGTCATCTGGAGGACAGTCCTCTGCGTAACAGGCTAACAAACCTTCTACAGCAGACAATCGTTCGGCGATGGGCAGCACAATATCGTCGCCCGGATTTCCACGGACAAAGGTGAGCTCTACTGCCGCCGCCACCATTGCTCCTACCGATACCGCCAACGTAAGCCAAAGCGTATCTTCCACGTTAGTTTCCGCTGACACGTGGCGATCCCATATCGGAACGGCGACAGCAATCATAATGGCGAATGTAGATGCTGCGCTGTAATTGGTCATCGCGCCGAGTGCATAAAAAGTCAGAAAGAACGAACCAATGACCCAGAGAAAATGCAGGATCGGAACGCTGATAACAAACTCCGCGGAAATCAAGACATAGGCTGCACCAATTCCGATAAAAAGGAATGATGCTCCAGCTGATTGCAGCGTGGCCCGGGGGCTTTCTCGCGAAACGATGAATGTGTAAATCGCGCCCTCGAACGCGTAGGGAATACGAAAGGTCATGCAAATAATCATGACCAGAGTCGCAGCCAGCACCATCCGTGTTACTGTTCCTGCTCGCCCCGGATACGAAGCCAGCTCCTCCTTGAGGAATTGCAGGACCCAAGGCACTGGGCGGGGCGACTCGTGTAGGCTTTGAGCAACAGTGGCCATTTTCAGTCTCCGCGAATTGTGACGATGGCTGACTCGCCAATTCGAAACAAATCAGAAGGCGGGTTGGACACGCGCACACGAACGGGGTATCTAGAGGCCAAATGGACCCAGTTCAGAGTTCTCGGCACGTCCGGGAGACCGGGCTGTAAAGTGCCAACAACATCCGGGTCCGGTGTGACGCCGAAACCTACGCTGTCAACCACGCCCGAAAAATGCAGGTCGGGCCTCGATAGCACGTAGACGTCAGCGTGCATTCCAGCTGTGATGCGCTTGAGCTGGCCTTCACGAAAGTTCCCGATTGCCCACCAGGTGCGCGCGTCAATCAGTGTGAACAATTGCTGGCCCACGTGGGCATAGGCGCCCTCAGAAAGCGTGAGATTCGTCACATAGGCATCAAATGGCGCGTACACGCGACAGTTAGTCAAGTTATACTGAGCGTTCTTTACCGCCGCCTCTCTTGCTCCACGTTGGTTGACTAGCGGCTCAAGTGTTGTTACGGCATGCTGAGTTTGCTCATGTTGTGCGATGGCTGAGTTCAACGCCGCCTGTGAAAACTGCAGGCGGGACTCGGCCTGCCGCAGAGCTTCGGACTCTGCCAATTCTGAAGTTTTCGCTCGATCTACTTGATCTACCGTTACAAACTGCTTTGTGAGCAGTGGCTCAAGACGATGCAGATTGTTGCTCGCATAAGTCCATTCCGCACGTTGGCGGTTGACCGCGCGCGCTGAACTCGCCACGTCAGCCTCGGCGCTGCGAATGTTGGCCTGCGAGACAGAAACTGCGCTGACCAATGCTGCTATCTTTCGGCGTTCGTCTGAGATCTGACCTTCGAGAGCGCCTTGCTCGGAAATGGCTCTTTCCAACGCGTATTGATAAGGGCGTTCATCAATTTCGTACAGCAGTTCGCCTTTTTTCACGAACTGGTTGTCCCGCACGTTCAGGTGGGTGACGGGTCCATCTACTTGCGGCGCTATCCCGATGAAGTTCGCAAAAACCGCCGCGTCATCCGTTCGTGGATAGTGATTGGCGCGATAAAGGGCACCTGCGCCCAGCATCACTGCCGCCAGTGCGAAGCCGATACTGAGTCCGCGGCTCAACAGCCTTTGGGGTGTCGTATTCGTGTCAACGGTCATAGGGGCTCTTCCCGGCTAGTGGAAGAAAATTAACCACAGTGCGAATGTGAAAAAAGCGGTAAAGCTCGGATAGAAGATGGCGGGTAAAGCGACTTTCAGGTTGAATCGCAAAAGCACAAATCGCCCAATAGCAGTAAACAATATCGCCGCCACCAAACAAATGAGCCAAGCGGGGAAAAATGAACCCAGGATATCCACGGCGGGGGCTCGTCCGCACCCCACAAGCAGCAAGGGAGCGAATGCGAATGCATAGCGCACAAATCGTTGGTCGCCATGTCCAGTCATGGTAGAGACCTTGCCTTGTTGGGCTGAATGGAATCCCCGGTCCGGAAAGCCAAGTCTGCGAGCGCGGTGAGCACCTGCGTGCGCGCCAGTACGTCGGCCGAGCGGGCTTGCGCAAGTGTCCGTTGGGCCGCGGTTACGTCTAGCAAAGTGCGTACACCATAGTTGTACGATTCGAGCGCTGCACTATAAGACTGGTCGGCCGCTTGTAAGAGAGCAAGCGCTGCCTGCCGCTGCCGAAAGGCGGTATTCAGATTCGAATAAGCGGCCCAAACCTCATCAGCGATTTGGTTGCGGGCAACATTCGCTTGTGCTTCTGCCGCGTGAACGGTGGCCCGCTCTTGTGCCAGCTTGTTTCGTCTTGCGCCCCCTTCAAATACGGTCCACTGGAGATTGAAAGTCACTCCGCCGACCAAGTCTCCCGTGTGCGACCATGGGTTCGGCTGCTGCAAGCCGTATACCGATTGCGCGACTGGGGTGGCATTGACGATTAGTTCAGGATAGTATGCCGCGCGCGCTTCCTTGACTCTTGCATTCGCAGATCTTATTGCAGCCAGCTGCTGCATCAGATCGGGGCGTTGTTTGAGTGCCCGGCTGATCGCCAGACCGACCGTATCGCCAATCGACTCGGGAGTCGGGACCTGATCGAGCAGTTTGGCGTGAATTACGGCGGATGCGGACGTCCCCACTGCAGTCGCCAGATCTCCTCGCGCGATCTCCTCAGCTCCTAGTACAGCTTGCAGATCATAATCCGCCTGTGCCGTCGCGCTACGCGCTTCCAATAGGTCGGGCAAAGTTGCGAGACCGTGTGCCAAGCGATCTTGCGCAGCTTGTTGAACTGCTTGCGCGTTGGCAAGGCTCGCGCGCGCAGCGTCTTCCTGCCCTACAGAACGTAACAGTCGATAATAAGCTTGCTCTACTTGGTAAATGATGTTGCGATGTGTGTCATTGAATGCGAAATTGGCTGCCAGAAGCTCCGCCTTCGCCGCACTGATTCGACCGGATCGGGCGCCGAAGTCGAAGACGGTGTAGTTGAGATCGAGCCCGACCTGAAAGTCTTGGATCGTCTGGGGGAAGAACTCATTTCCAAACAAAACATTCGAGCGGCTTGTTTCAGAGAGAACAGCCGCCGCTAACGTGGGATACAACTCACTGCGTGCAACTCCCAGAGCCGCGGCTTGAGCACGGGCACGTTCCCATGCGACACGAGTCTCGGGATTGTGCGCTTCAGCCAAATCGACCAACTCCGCTAGTGAATAAGTCCTCGTCGGATCGATGTCGAATCTGAAAGCATGAAAATTGCTCGCATCGGCTTCAACAGTTCGCTCCTCTGCTGAATGCCACTGGTGGCTGGGCAAACCAGGCGCACTCTGAGCGAGAGCGCAGGCCGCATACGCCAGAAGAAAGAACGAAATTGCGGTACGCGCCCGAATGCCCACCATAAGTACTCGAAAGAGTGATACTGGCGTTGGGTTCCATCCGGCACCTTTGCGACACGTGAGCACGCTGCTGTCCCCTCGTACTTAGCGCCAGATATTCGTATCTGCCAGATCAATCAACTCGTCGCCGTGTCCGCTGAGAACCGCTTTCAGCGCAAACAGGCCAAAGCCCTTTACTTGCTCAAGGGTTATCTTCGGGGGCATCGAGAGTTCCTGACGGCTAACAGGAACTTCAAGCAGAGCAGGTCCGTCATGTTCCAGAGCTGCGGCGATCATCGGCCGAATTTGATCTGGCGTTTCGGCTGTCAAACCCAAGAGGCCGGCCGCCTCGGCCATTTTTGCGAAATTAGGGTTCTGCAGATCGGTTCCAAAGTCGACAAGGCCTGCTGCCTTCATTTCCAGCTCCACAAAAGCCAGTGAGTTGTTCTTGAAGACTACAATCTTGACTGGCGCCTTCAATTGCCGGAGCGAAAGCAGATCGCCCATGAGCATGGCAAGGCCGCCGTCGCCAGACAGCGCCACAACCTGCCGGCCAGGATGACTAACCTGCGCGCCAATGGCCTGCGGCAACGCATTTGCCATTGACCCATGGTTAAAAGAGCCCAGCAATCGACGCTTTCCATTCATCGTCAAATACCGCGCAGCCCAAATCGTTGGTGTGCCCACATCGCAAGAAATAATCGCGTCATCGGACGCAAGCTCGTCGAGCGTCCTGACGACGTATTGAGGATGAATCTGTTGTCCGCCGGATCCCGGCACGGCCAGCGCATCGAGATCCTTGCGCGCTACGCGATAACGCTCAAGCGATGCCTTCAGATGTTTGTCGCTATTGTTCTGCTTCAGTTTTGGCAGAAGAGCCCGGAGTGTCACTCCCGTGTCGCCCACAAATCCATAATCGACCTTGGCACGCCGCCCTAACTGCTCTCCCCGGATGTCAATCTGCGCGATCTTGGCATCTTTGGGATAGAACTGTTGATAGGGAAAATCGGTTCCAATCATGAGCAGCAGGTCGCAATTCATCATCGCGTAATATCCGGATGAAAATCCCAGCAAACCCGTCATCCCCACATCGAACCGGTTGTCGTACTCGATGAACTCCTTTCCGCGCATCGCATGCACAATCGGGGAATTTAATTTCCCCGCTAGGGCGACCAATTCCGAGTGGGCGCCGGCACAACCGGCTCCGCCTAGAATTGTGATCTTCTTCGACTCATTGAGAAGTTTCGCCAGAAATTCGATCTCTTCGTCTGAGGGAGACAATGTGGGTTTTGGCGGAGGGAAGCGTAGTCGTGGCGAAACGATTGTCGCCGACTGCAGAGCGACGTCCCCTGGGATCACGACGACCGCGACGCCACGACGCGACACCGCAGTCTGTATTGCGATTTCCAAGACCCGCGGCATTTGCTCGGGATGTGACACCACTTCGCAATAATCGCTGCACTGCGCGAAAAGATGCTCGGGATGTGTCTCCTGAAAATATCCGCTGCCGATTTCGCTGCTAGGAATTTGAGCAGCAATCGCGAGCACCGGTACCCGGCTTCGATGGCAGTCGTAGAGGCCGTTGATCAGATGCAGGTTGCCCGGTCCGCAGCTCCCGGCGCAGGCTGACAGTTGCCCTGTCAGGTGTGATTCTGCGCCCGCAGCAAATGCTGCAGTCTCTTCATGCCGCACGTGAATCCACTGAAGCTGCTTCTGTGAGCGTATTGCATCGGTAAATCCGTTGAGCGAATCGCCGGAGACGCCGTAAACTCTCTTCACGCCTGCTCCCGCTAGGACTTCTACCATCAGTTCCGCAACCCTCTTCGCCATACCGTCTCCCCCTTCGACAGCGATTGTCGGACTCAAACCCTCCACGCGTGAAACGGTCCCAGTTCAATCCCGAACGGCGCTGTTCCATCGGATCGGCATTGGAGGGAACAGAAATGGGACCGTTACAGCTGGTCATGCAATCGGATTCTCCTCGAACAATCGGGCGACCATCGCAGAGTCGAGGTACGCACGAACCCGCACAATGACTCCGTCGCGGAAATAGACAACCCAGCAGTAGCGATTGTCGAAGCGCAAGCCGTTCTTCGCCGTCGCTAAAGAGTGAAGTTCGACTACCGCCTCGTCGTCCTTTACGAGCAAGTCCTCCACATGGAGTTGCGCGCCGTTTGGGAGAACCTGGCTCAACTTGGCGAAGGTGCCCTCTCTAAATGCCTTCTTGCTACGGTAGTGACCAGCGAGTGGATGGGTCCCTTCGACAATCCAGTCCACGTTGTCAGCCACGTGTTCGAAGAAGGCAGCTCCGTCGCCGTTTTCAAGTCCCTTGAAGATTTCGCGAACAGTGTCGGATGTAATTCCCATTTGAATCTCTCCTTGTCTTTTGTGATCTGTCATTTGCGGTTTTTTTAAGCTACTTTCGCTGAGGATGACGCCCCTTGGCGCACCTTTACGGAGCCGAGCAGTTTCATAAGGTCCCTGACCTGGATGTTTTCCACTGTACGAGCGGCATCCTTGATCTCGCCGGATAGCCCCTTGTCGAGGCGACCGGCCACGAGCGCGTCGAACTTCTGCACCACATCTTCCCATGCGAACGGATGAGAAGCGAGCCCTGGGTAGTCCTGGACCTCGTGCTCAATCACCTTTCCGTCCTGCAGCCGCACAACGACTTTGGCAGGCATTTTCTTGGGATACACTTCCGTGAATTCATGATTCGGCCGGACCGAAACCTTCTTCAGCAGGTTCTGGACATCGGGCTTGATGATGCGCTCCGGTTTGAATTGTGCCGGCATCACGTTGCCGTCAAGCAGCGC
>DATNMU010000268.1:0-4207 GCA_035602195.1 Candidatus Acidiferrum sp. | reverse complement strand
CTCGATGCGCCGGCGCTCCGCGACCCCCCGTTCCGATGAAGCCTTAGATCGGCGATTTGCCTCTCCCAGCGCAACGATGAAGCTGGAAATTAATAAGAAAAATACCATCCCGGAAATTGCGGTCCTTGGTTCTTCCAGCGTGAACGCATGGAAAACTGGAATAAACAAATACCAGGTTCCCAGCAGGGTTATCAGTATGCTGACTATCGAGGGGCCAATTCCGCAATACCAGGCCGAGAAGACCACCGCCGGCCAGGCTCCGAGGTAGAGTGTGTGAGTTCCAAGCAAAGGTGCAAGCAACTTCCGCAGAAGCAGTGCCACGATCGCTGCGAGAATCGCCAGGCCGTAGCGCATAGCGGGCGGTTTTCTTTTGACGCTAGAGGTGTTTTGCATTATTTCCCCCGGTGGGCGGGCGAATGCTTAGAGTCCAAAAAGTGCGCAGCCGACCATCAAAGAAATTAAGAGAGTGCAAGAAATTTACAAGAAATTAAATGTTTATGCCGCCCTCCGGCATAGGGGAAATCATGTATTTATCTGGAATTTGACGCCGACCCGGCTATAAATCCCGAGGGCCGCTCTCTAATTTCGTGCCCACCGGCTCCTCTTTCAACAGCGCGTGCAAGTCAAGCCGCCGCGTATACATTTCTAATTTTCCTTCGGGTGTGCGCGGCCATTGTTCCTTCGGCTTATCGCAATACAGCTCGACTCCGTTCTCATCGGGATCGTTCAGGTAAATTGATTCGCTGACGCCGTGGTCCGCTGCGCCTTGGAGAGGAATCCCCGCCGCCAGCACTCTGCGCAACGCCGTGGCCAGCGCTGCGCGCGTGGGATAAACGATCGCCGTATGATAAAGCCCTGTTGTTCCCGGTGGCGGCGGCGAGCCGCCCAGACTTTCCCACGTATTGAGTGCGATGTGGTGATGGTATCCGCCTGCCGACAGAAAGACAGCTCCATCGCCGTAGCGCTGCGTGACTTCGAAGCCAAGCACGCCGGCATAAAAGTGCAGCGCCCGCTGTAGGTCGGCCACCTTCAAATGGACGTGCCCGATGTGCGCCCTCGGGTCAACAATGTAGGGCGGGAGTGGATCGCTGCTTGATCTGCTCATGCGCAACTCCTTGCAGTGCCTGATTATAGCGAGCTACGGTATTGCCGAACACAACCTCACGCTTGCGGAAAACCATCCAAAAATCCTGCCACGTTCTTCGTTCTTGGTTCTTTGAATCCCGTCCAGCGAGGTTAATGTGAACAAGCATACTTTTTGCTTCTTGTTGGTCTTCACCGCCGCATCCTTCCTGGGCGGTGCTGGCTATGCGCTAGCACAATCGCCATCTTCCTATCAGTTGACCGTCAAATTGGCGGGAACTTCCACCGGTACCGTAACCAGCAGCCCCGCGGGCATCAGTTGCGCTCCCACTTGCACCGCGGCATTCGCTGCCGGCACGGTGGTGAAACTCACCGCGAAGGCAGGTAGCGGAGCTTTCTTCACTGGCTGGTCGGGCGCCTGCAGCGGTTCCTCCATCTGCACGCTGACCATGAATGCGAGCGAGACGGTCACCGCCACCTTCAACATTTCGAAGACCGTGAGTGTGCTCAATCACATAATTTTTATGGCCCAGGAGAATCGCAGCCTGGATCATTATTTCGGCGCTTTGCGTGCCTACTGGAAGCCCAATGGATTTGCCGACCGTTCCTTCGACGGACTGCCGCAATTCAATCCCACTTCCGGGCTGGCTCCGCTGTACGGACCGCCGCCGACAAATCCCGGTTGCGACCCCGCCTATCCGCCGCCGGACGATTGCACCGTGGATAGCGCCAGCCCGAAGGTTAGTTCGTTCCAATTGAACACGCAGTGCATCGAGAATCCCAGCCCTTCGTGGAACGAAAGCCATGTGGACTGGAACCGCGAAGACCCTTATTCGGCGACGCCGATGCTCGATGGTTATGTCTGGACCAACGCCCACGATTCTCGGAACCAGCACTACTACGACACTAACGGCGTCCGCGTCATGGGCTACTACACTCAGGCTGATCTGAATTACTACTACTACATGGCTTCGCAGTTTGCCACATCAGACCGCTGGTTCTCGCCGGTGATGACGAGGACGCAGCCAAATCGTGAATATCTGATTGCGGCCACGTCTGAGGGCTATGCCTATCCCATCGGCAGCGACAGCCACGATCAGTCGCTGCTCACGGCCACAACTATTTTTCAGCGATTAGAAGCGGCCGGCGTGAGTTGGAAGATTTACGTCAATACGAAAAACACTTCGTGCGCTTCCAATCCCACGCCGCAATGTCTGCTGGGTCTCAGCTACGTGCAGGATTTTCAGTGGGGCCACTCCATTCCCTCAACTTATCCACACAACATCGCGACCATGAGCCAATATTTTTCCGACGTGCAGAATGGCACCTTGCCGAGTGTCGCGATCGTCGAACCCGCTTCAGCCGCTGGACTCGATGAGCACGGCTCCGATTCCGATCAGTACCCCATCGACATCCAACTCGGCGCCCAGTATGTTTCCACTCTGATCAACGCGCTGATGACCAGCGTTTCCTGGAAGGATTCCGTCTTCATTCTCACCTTCGACGAATTCGGAGGCATCTACGATCACGTTCCTCCGCAGCCCACGGTCAGCCCGGATGGTATCAAGCCCGAGGATCTGATGCCGCAGGATATTTGCGTTCCGAGCACCGGCCCGACCTGCGACTTCACCTACACCGGCTACCGGCTCCCTTTGATCGTGGTCTCGCCCTACACGCAGAAACATTACGTTTCCCATACGGTGATGGACACTACCGCGATCCTGAAATTGATTGAAAACCGCTTCAAGCTTTCGCCATTGACCAAGCGCGATGCCGCACAGAAAAGTATGACGGAGTTCTTCAACTTCAACAGCCCGCCGTGGATGAAGCCGCCCACGCCTCCAGCGCAGGTCACCAGCGGCGCGTGTTATCTGAATAAACTTCCTTAAGGATGTGCCGCGACTGCCGGTACTACACACCTAAGTAACAGGCGGAGGTCCATAGATTCCTTACACTGGAATTGGGGCGTGACGTTTTTCGTGTCTCTCGGATGATCTGAGCTTCCTGCCCGTCGTGCGGGCAGGCTAGCCTGGGTCCGCGCGAAGACTTCACTCGGCCTCGATTCGCTGGTCCATAAACTCGAAGGTCCATAAACTCAAAGATCCACAAACTCGAAGATCCATAAACTCACAACTCCATAACCTCAAAAACGCTTTACCAACACAAAGAGGAGTGATTCCGATGGCTAAGATGCGGTCGATTATTTTTTCCACGATTGCGTGCTTTCTTCTGCTGGGAACCGTTGCAGCGCAGGAGCGCGATCACGACGAGGGTCAGTTTGTAATTCTCAACGCGCAATATGGCACCGAGTTCCGCCATGTCGATGTCACCTCCCACTTGCGGGAACTGGCGCGTCATGACCGGCAGTTCCGCGTTGAGTACAGCACCATCAATGCAGATCCCGCCCCAGGACGCGAGAAAACGCTGCGCGTCTATGCGCGCGGGCCGAACGGCCAGGAGCGTTTCTTTGATTTCCCCGACGGCTCAATGTTCGACGGCGCTCAATTCCGCGGCTGGGAGCGCGGCGAATGGGGCGAGGAACACTGGAACGGCGGATGGAATGGCAGAGAGGCTGTAGCTTTCCATGACGACAACCACCAGGACTTCAGAGACGACCACGACCGGAGAGACGATCATGACCGCGGCGAATTCCTCATTCTGAGCGCCCAGTACGGAACCGAGCGCAGGCACGTCGACGTCACTCACCAACTGAAAGAACTCGCCCGTCATGACGTGAAGTTCCGCATGGGCAACGGCACCTTTGGCGTCGATCCCGATCACGGCCGCCGCAAAGCGCTCCGCATTTATGCGCGCGGTCCCAATGGACACGAACGCATGTTCGAGTATCCCGAAGGCAGTTGGATTGACGGCTCGCAGTTCCGCGGCTGGGGCTCCGGCGAATGGGCCCGAGACAACGACCACTGGAGCGGCCACTGGAACCTTGAGGAGCGCGAAGAACACGAAGAGCACGAACAGCACGAACAGCACGACAACCGATAACCACCACACTTAAACGGCTGCCCCGTCCTTGTCCCTCCGTTTTTCGGAGGGACAAGGCGGGACTTTGACTTTAGAGTGCCTTCCGTCCCGCCGCAACATCCCAGAACGAAACTCCGCCAATTTT
>DATNMU010000267.1:0-5715 GCA_035602195.1 Candidatus Acidiferrum sp. | reverse complement strand
TGGCCGCACGGGGAAACTGACGCCGGTGGCGGTGCTGGCTCCAGTTTTGATCGGCGGCACAACCGTTCGCAACGCCACGCTGCATAACATGGACGAGATCGAGCGCCTGGGCGTAAAGATCGGCGACTGGGTGCAAGTGGAACGCGGCGGTGACGTGATTCCAAAAGTTGCGAAGGTCATCGAGGATAAAGATCATCCGCGCGGAACCCGCACTTTTGAAATGCCGGAGAAATGTCCGGTATGCGGAACAAAAGTCGTGCGGACCGAGGGCGAAGTCGATTACCGGTGCGTCAACGCAAATTGCCCCGCGAAGCTGCGCGAGACCATTCTGCATTTCGCTTCGCGTGGCGTAATGAACATCGACGGCATGGGCGACGCGCTGGTGAACCAGCTTACCGAGCGCGGGCTGGTAAAGAACGTCGCGGATATCTACAAGCTGACGAAAGCCGACTTGCTCAGCCTGGAACGCATGGGTGACAAGTCGGCGCAGAACATTCTGGATGAGATCGAGAATTCGAAGAAACTGCCGCTGGAGCGGGTGATCTACGGCCTCGGCATCCGCATGGTTGGTGAGCGCACGGCGCAGTTCCTCGCCGAGCATTTTGGATCGATGGAAGAACTCGAGAAAGCTGGCGTAGAAGAACTGCAGAATGTGAATGAGGTCGGGCCACGCATCGCTGAGAGCATTGTAGAGTTCTTCAGCATCGCGGCCAATCGCAAGCTGATCGAGCGGTTGCGGGAAGCAGGACTTACGCTGACCGGCCAGAAAAAGCAGCGCGGGACGAAGTTGGCGGGAAAGACGTTTGTGCTGACGGGAACGCTGGCGCATTTTACGCGCGACGAGGCTAAGAAGATGATTGAAGATGCAGGCGGGAAAGTCACCGGCTCGGTTAGCAAGAAGACAGATTACGTGGTGGCAGGGGCGGATGCGGGGTCGAAGCTGGACAAGGCAAAGGAGTTGGGAGTGAGCGTGATTGACGAGAAGGGACTGGATCAACTTTTGAGGTGACGGGCGGCAGATTCCCCACAAATCGGTACCATGAATATCCTGCACACTAAGCGGGATATTCATGGTACTATATCCCTGTGATTGATCGCCGATCCGACATCGACTTGGTCCGCACCGCCCTGCGGCGCAGCCGTGTGGTTGCCCTTCTGGGACCGCGGCAGTGCGGCAAGACCACGCTGGCCAGGCGGTTTGTCCCACCCGACTCGCGCAACTATTTCGATCTGGAAGATCCGCAGAGCTTGGCCCGGTTGAGCGAGCCAGATCTTGCGCTGCGACCGCTAAAGAAACTGGTCGTACTTGATGAGATTCAGCGCCGCCCCGACCTTTTCCCGCTCTTGCGCGTGCTGGCAGACCGGTCACCGCTTCCCGCGCGGTTTCTGATTCTGGGCAGCGCGTCCACCGACCTGCTACGGCAATCGTCGGAAACGCTGGCCGGGAGGCTAGAAACAGTCCCGCTGGAAGGCTTCCGGCTCTCGGATTTGGGAGCGTCCGCTCAGGGCCGCCACTGGTTGCGCGGCGGTTTCCCGCTGGCTTACACGCCACGCCTGGAGACTGACTCAGTGGCTTGGCGGAGGCAATTTCTCCAGACCTTTCTCGAACGCGACATTCCCCAACTGGGGATCGAAATTCCAGCCATTGCCTTGCGGCGATTCTGGAACATGGTGGCTCACTACCACGGCCAGATCTGGAACGCCGCCGAGTTGGCTCGGGCTCTGGCGGTGAACGAATCCACGGTGCGCCGCTATCTCGACTTGATGGTTGGCGTCTTCATGGTCCGCCAGTTGCCGCCGTGGTTTGAAAACTTAGGCAAGCGTCAGGTGAAGTCGCCCAAGGTCTATGTGCGCGACAGCGGACTGCTGCACTCGTTGCTCGGGATTACCGACCTCCGCGACCTCGAATATCATCCGAAAGTGGGGGCTTCGTGGGAAGGGTACGCTGTGGAAGAGGTGTTGAAGTCGTTCAGTCCCGACGAGGCTTACTACTGGGCGACTTATAACGGAGCAGAGCTCGATCTGCTGTTATTCAAAAATGGACGCCGCATAGGGATCGAATGCAAGCGTGCCGACGCTCCAGGGCTTACGCCGTCGATGCGGACCGCGCTCTCTGATCTGAAACTCGACCATCTTTATGTTTTGTATCCAGGCGACAAGTCGTATGCGCTGGGCAAGAAAGTAGAGGTGGTGCCTTTGGCGAAGTTTGTGAAGGCGAAGTGAAAAATGCGGGGGATCGGATGCGGGGCGAAGCCGGATGAGGCGAAGGCGTTGGGGGTGAGCGTAATTGGCGAGATAGAGATGGAGAGGCTCGTCCGTTGAGGATTGACGTCCTATTTCCCTAGTGTGGCGAATCCACGTGAAATGGCACGCCCTGCGACTTGAAATGTGCGACTTCCTCCATTGGACCGTTCCATTTCAATCGGTTCCCGGGCTGCCATCTCGCCTCAGTTAGGGCTTTGCATGGTTCGTTAGGAAATTCGGTGAATGTCCAACCGGTGAATGCCCAGTCACCGTGCTCAAACACTCCGTGCATGACGACGATTCCGTTGAACGTCATACCCTCGCGCTCCGCCTTTCCGCATCCGTAGATGTCGAAACCATCGTCGTTTTTCTCGGTTCGATCGGGCTTGAATTCGAGGAGGTCGGGCATCTGCGCGAAATCTTTACCAAGTTCGGCCGTCATCGCCGCCACAAATGTTTTCCTATCCGCACCCCCCTTCCCTGTATCCGAGATCAAGTCGTATAGCTTGTTCCACTTACGATCTCGGTATACCTCTACGTAAGTAACTAAGCGTTTGGCTAGCGCTTCGCGTTGTTCAGCTGGAATGTTGGAGAATGGTTCCGACGCCCCTCCAGCGAGGCTCATGGAGGGGACGAGCAGGGAAAGAATGGTAACTGCAACTGCCGTTCGCAATTTCATCTGGACCTGCCCTCGCCTCCCAGAGCCGCACTCATCCTCTTCCACGTCTCCTCCAGCGTCTCCGGCAGAACGCGCGTCTCGCCCACTACCGAAACAAAATTCGCATCCGCGACCCAGCGCGGGAGGACGTGCATGTGGATGTGTCCGGCGATGCCGGCGCCGGCGGCTTTGCCGATGTTCATGCCGAGGTTGATGCCGTTGGGGCGGTAGAGTTCGCGCAACACCGACTCCATGCGCTGCGAGAGTCCCATCATTTCCTGGGCGGCGTCAGTCGGCAGTTTGCGGAGTTCATCCAGATGCGCGTAAGGGACGATCATCACATGCCCCGGCGTGTACGGATACATATTCAAAATGACGAAGCAGTGCTGGCCCCGGTACACAATGAGAACCTTTCGGTCGTCACCGGCTTTCACTGCGTCACAGAATACACAGCCGGTGGTCTTCTCGGCAGTGGAAACGTAGGCGTAGCGCCACGGGGTCCAAAGGTAATCCATGACAAGGCAGAGTAGCAGATGCCAGCAGCCGCAGGTACCGCGCCTTCGCTTGCCGATCCGTTATTGGACTTCCGGCTTCATTGGCTTCCACCAACGCTGGTGGCCCTTGCACTGCGAAGGGAACTCCGGATTGCAGCGGGCGTGAAAGGTATTTTCGGCGATGGCTAGACCCAACGCCGTGCCTACGAACATGTCGGAAGACCAGTGGTCCCGGGCCATGAAGCGACTGAAAGTCACGGTGAATGCGGCTCCGTAACTCAGCACCCTCGCCCATGGCTTGGGATATTCGTCAGCCAGCACCGAGGCCATAGCCCACGTGAACATGGCATGGCCGCCGGGGAACGAGGTGTTCACGGCATGGCGCTTGAAGAAGTCGCCGCGTCCGTTGCCTTCGTCGGGCCGCTGGCGGCCGAAAATCAGCTGCATTGGGGTATAGATCAGGAAGGTGTTGATAAGGGTCTCGAGTTCCAGTTCTCCGGTCTCCCTGGCGTGGCGATGTTCGGTCTTAAATCCGTAAATGTAGATCGCCCCCAGCGAACCGGCCAAGCCTGCAATTCCGATATCGGAAGTGGCTTGATACAGCGTGAAATGCGAGTGCGAAACGTTGCTTTCAATGTGGCGGTCGGCGGCGAGCAATGCGCCAGTACCGACCAGAACCACTGCGTCCCATTTGAGATTGTGCTTTTCAAACGGGGCAAGGTAGAGGCGCTTCTGGTCTTGTCCGATGCGTTTGATGCTTCGCCTAAGGAAGCCCTCATCTTGGGCGGCGTTGGGGGTCGCCGTCGGGGCGTCTGGGGCTGCATCGTCGTCGACGGGGGTCGACACCCGAAAGTCGGCGACTCGAAAATTGGGCGCCAAAGTTGTGCCTTGCACTTGTGGGACAGTAGTCAACAGAGGGGTTGGAGACGATTCCTGGCCGGCAGCAGATAGAGAGAGCAAAGTGACGGCCAAACCTGCGATAGTGGAATGGAGAACGGGGTTGTTCAAGATATTAGGCTCGTGCGCGCCATAATTTCGAAAAAGCGCCACACTAGGATGCAAGTTCCCAAAAAGAGTAGGCCGCTTTTTTTTACAAAAATTTGCAATCGCAGCCGCCCTGAAAAGCATCATGTGAGCAGAGGGTGTGAGACGATTCGCACATCCGATAATTGCGTTTGACACTGTTTGAGAGGCGTTGCTATAGTCGAAGAGTTCCCTTTGGACGCGGGTTTCTGTTAAAACGTCCGGCAGCTGGGATTGTCCAAGTTCACTCGCCAGGGTGAGCCCACCACAACCTAACGATCACTCCAGCAGTCCGCAAGCAGGCCCCGCATCCCCCGCACCGAGTGCGAGGTTTATCAGAGAGGCATGACTTTGTCTGACGACACCACCACCCATAACTCCCAATCCAACTCCGCCGTCGCAACCGAAACCGAACCGATGGTGACCGAATCCACCCTGACCGAACGCATTGATTCCCCGGTCGCAGCCTCCACAGCCAGTTCATCGCCCGATGCGCCGCATGCGGCCACTGCGACGGACGACAAGCACGCCAGCGAAGACTTCGCTTCCGCGCTGGAGAACTTCACCACCGAGAGCGAAGAGGCTGTCGGGGAAGATCGCGTCATCAAGGGCACGGTATTGAAGCTGACGGCGACGCACGTGGTCGTCGACATCGGCACCAAGTCGGAAGGGATGCTGCCGCTCGCGGAAGTGCTCGATCACGAGGGCAAGCCGAAGGTGAAGCCCGGTGACGAAATCGAAGTGATGCGGGAGAAGGGACAGACCGAAGAGGGCTACGTCAACCTCTCGCATCAGAAAGCGGCGCGACTTCACGCCTGGGACGAAGTGGAAAAGGCTCACCACGAGAAGCGGCCGGTCAAGGCGACGGTGATTGAGCGCACCAAGGGCGGCCTGACGGTGGATGTCCTCGGCGCGCGGGCGTTTCTGCCCGGCTCTCAGGTAGACCTGCGGCCTGTTCGAAATCTCGACGGCATGAAGGGCCAGACCCTTGAAGTCACTGTAATCAAAGTAAACAAGAAGCGCGGGAACATAGTGGTTTCGCGCAAGGAATTGCTGGAAGGCGAGCAGAACGAAAAACGCAGCAAGACCCTGGAACATCTCGAAGAAGGATCGATTCTGACGGGAGTGGTGAAGAACCTGACAGAATACGGAGCCTTCGTCGATCTCGGCGGCCTCGACGGATTGCTGCACATTACCGATATGTCGTGGGGGCGATTAACCCATCCTCGCGATCTGGTGAATGTCGGCGACCAGATTCAGGTGAAGGTTCTGAAGTACGACAAAGAAAAGCAGCGC
>DATNMU010000266.1:0-3031 GCA_035602195.1 Candidatus Acidiferrum sp. | reverse complement strand
TCCGTTGCGTCCAGCCGTTGCAACGCCAGATCTCGTTGTTGCGCTGCCATTACCACCCCGTGCCGCGTGGTGAAGCTAATCAGCTTTTGTTCCGCTTCCTCCAGTTGCCGCTTTGATTCTTCAGTCTGCACATCAAAGAAGCGCAGTTGCCCAGTTGGCCGCTGCACTTCCATGTGCTTTTCCAGGTACACGCGGGTAAGCGACTGCAGGACGTTTGCCGCCAATGTCGGGTCTGGCGAGTCGTAATTCACTGCAATCAAATTTGTCTTCTTGATCGATTCGACTTTGAGCTGTCCGGCAAGTTTTTTCGCGGCTCGTTCCGTGCGCGCCGCTTCTTTCTCCTTGGGACGCAGCCAGCGCAACCAGTCGTGCGCCGCCAAATCGTTGGCCTGCACCACGCGGCGCAAGACATCATCATCCTTCAGCAACTCCACTTCTGAATTCAATTCCTCCTCCGTCACCTCCACCCGAGAAAAATCCGGAGGAGCATTCTGCTGCGCTGTCGCTGGCGGATCTGAGCGCCCCTTACGCACCAGCACCCGCGCATGTGCGCGGTAGCTGGCTCCGGCAAACGCATACACAACAGCGAATAGGAAGATCGAGCCTGCAACGCCCACAAACAGGGTCCGCTGCCGGAACAGCACAATGGCCAGCTCCCGCAGTGTCGGCGACACCGATTCTTCCGCTTTGCGTCCTGGATCTCGCTCGGGCATAGGAGTAATTTGTCGAAAGTTAAAACTGTGTAGAACTCAGATACATACTTAGGGAGGGCTTGCTAAGAAAATGCTCAACCTTCGAAATGGAATTTTGCGGGACAAACACCATGTCACCCGGACGCAGCAGGGAAACTTCGGAAAGCTTTCTCTCCTTCAGCATCCGTTTCAAGTCGAAAACGCGTGCCTCTACCAAATCGTCATTGACTCTCCGGAACAGAAGAACCTGGGAATGTTTCGCTTCATGCGTAAAGCCGCCCGCAATTTCTACCGCCTCAATAACGGTAGTATCGGCTCGCAACTCGTACTTGCCCGGCTTTCCCACCTCTCCACCCGCCACAAAATAGGGATGCTCAAACTCCTTCAGCGCCACGGCCACTTGCGGATCGTGCAGGTACCCTGCATATGCCTTACACACGGTTTCGCGGAACTCCTCTAAGGTCAGCCCTTGAGCAAACACCGACTCCGCATCCTTCAAAGCCACGTAGCCGTCTGGCTGGATGGTGAGCGTCTGATCGAACTCCGGCGATAGAGTGAAACTCAACGTGATCACATCGCTTCGATTGAGCCGGTAAAGCGGACGGCGTTTCCCTCCGAGCTGGAGGTTTCCCGTGCCGTCCGCCTTTCCGGATCTTGCGGCCGCTACTCCCGTGCTTCCCGATCCAACCCCGGTTTGGCTGGTTCGAGAAGACGGTTGGCTGGTTCCCAGGCACTGAACCCTGTTTTCTTCCTGGGCGTATGCGGCCACGCAAAGCTGCAGTGCGAACACCCCCATCAGCCCAACTCTTGTCCAGCCCGCCAAGTGCTTCATTGCGTGATCGTCTCAGCTTTCTGAAGTCCCGAAGGGTCTCAGCCCTCGGTCCTCTTCACGCAACTTATTCCGATGGAAATCCTGCTGCAAGACATAGAAAGTGTCGTCTACTAACGTAGCTATTCCAGTTTTCTGGCCAGAACAGCGCTAACGCTGCAGCCGCGGCCATTCCATCCCGATCGGCCTTCTCGCCAATCCGAAAACAGTAGTCTTGTTTTGGCTACCTACGAAAGTAGACTTGCGTGTTCGCTCCGTCACACAATGTCGGTAGAGCAGAGTCCCCAGCTCCTCAATAACGGCCTTTCGTTGCCACCTTGCCCACGAGGCCTCCAACGAACCCAGCCTTCTACGTTTACGGCCATGCTTTTCCACAACACCATCGGTCGTTGTCCCGTTTTGAGAGCGTGATCAAAATTCTGTGACATGTTTACTTGAGTCCCTCTCTCCGCACCCCTAAGATCACGGTTACATACAGAGTCGTTCGGAGTGCATCGCATGAGTCTGGCCGCTCTTCCGTCCGCGATCACCGTTCTCATTGCTGACTCCAACCGTATGCAGGCTCAGCTGCTCACCAGCGCACTGCGGCGCCGCTCGGAGTTTCGCATCTCAACCTGTCCGGTTGATGTGACTTCGATTCTTCGTGCGGTCGCCGCTACCCCCGCCAAAGTGCTCGTGCTATCGCTAAATCATTCTGCGGACATCGCTGCTCAGATATCGGCCATGCGCCGGGTTCACCTTTCTCATCCGGCCATTGCGAAAATTCTTTTGGTTGAGTCCTACGATCGCGACCTCGTGATCAGCTCTTTCCGCTCCGGCGCGCGCGGAATTTTTTGCATCTCCGATGCGCAGTTTCGCTTGCTCTGCCGTTGCATCGAGCGGGTTGCCAGCGGCCAGATCTGGGCCAATACGGAACAACTCTCTTTCTTGTTCGATTTAATTTCGGAGGTTCCATCCCTGCGCGTGCTGAATTCCAGCGGCCGCCAGATGCTCACTTCGCGCGAGGAGCAAGTCGTCGCTCTGGTTGCCGAAGGCCTTAGCAACCGCCAGGCTGCCCTGGAACTGAATCTCAGCGAGCACACCGTCAAAAAATATCTCTTTCGCATCTTCGATAAGCTTGGCATCTCCTCGCGCGTTGAACTGGTCATCTATGCCGTCAACCACGGCGCCCCGCTCCAGGCCGAATGGCTTGCCGGTACAAACTCAGCCGCCCCCAAGTCCTAGCAGATTTCAATCTGCGCGCCGATTTGAAAAGCCAGGCCCGCGCCTGTATAAACCAAAAGACGAACTCAGTGCCCGAGTCCTCCAATCCCGGCTCCAGCCCTGGGCGGCACCGCTCGACCATTGTCGCTGCCGGCCTGCTGCTTGGTGCTCTTGCCTTGGTTGTTATTTACACCGGCAGGGGAGCGTTCCTGAGTCCTGTAGCCTTAGTCGTCATCGCCGCCATCGGCGTGGCCGCTCTGCTGCTGCAATTGCGGCTGCGTCCCGATCTTTCTTCTTCGGTGCGATC
>DATNMU010000265.1:0-3425 GCA_035602195.1 Candidatus Acidiferrum sp. | reverse complement strand
ACTCATGCCCCTTTCGGAACGGGTGGCGTTGGTCACGGGTGCATCGCAAGGCATAGGCCGCGCCTGCGCACTGAAACTCGCCACAGAAGGCGCGACTGTTGCCGTTGCCGCGCGCAGCCAGGAAAAGTTAAACGAACTGGTCGGCGAAATCACCAACGCGGGCGGCAACGCCGCGGCCTTCGTTCTCGACGTCACCGACGAAGAGCAGGTCAAGTTCGCGATTAAAGCGGCCATCACTCAATTCGGCAAGATCGACATCCTGGTCAACAATGCCGGGATTACTCGCGACCAGCTAGTGATGCGTATGAAGCGCGCCGATTGGGACGCGGTGCTGCAAACCAATCTCACCTCAGCGTATCTGTGCACGCAGGCCGTCACCAGTTCCATGCTCAAACAGCGCTGGGGACGCATTATCAATATCGCCAGCGTTTTCGGACAGATGGGCCAGGCAGGACAGGCGAATTATTCCGCATCGAAAGCCGGACTGATCGGCCTCACCATGGCCATCGCCCGCGAACTGGGCTCGCGCAACATTACTTGCAACGCCGTCGCTCCCGGCTTCATCGAAACCGCCATGACTGAAGCGCTGGGCGAGGAATTCAAGCAGTCCGCCGCCAAGCAGATTCCGCTTGGGCGTGTGGGATCAGTTGGCGACGTCGCAAGCGCGGTGGCCTTTCTCGCATCGGACGAGGCCTCTTACATTACAGGCCACGTGCTGAACGTCAACGGCGGCATGTTGATGGGATAGAAACCCTTTTCGCACCGAGGACAAGAGGTTCACAGATGAAAGCCGAGAATCCAAAGCCTCTGAATTACCCTGTGCCCCCTGTGGTAAAGATTTTGACTTTCACTCAAGTCGAATCACCCCCGCAGATCGCGCAAGCCCGCCAATTATTTTTGGAGTATGCCCAGTCCCTCGGCTTCAGCCTCTGCTTTCAGAACTTCGATAAAGAACTCGCGGACCTTCCCGGCGACTACGCTCCTCCGGAAGGCCGCCTGCTCCTCGCGGAATGGGATGGCCAACTCGCAGCCTGTGTCGCGCTGCACAAACTAGATCCCGGTATCTGCGAGATGAAGCGCCTTTACTTGCGGCCTCAGTTTCGCGGGCATGGGTTAGGACGTGCCCTTGCCGAGCGCATCATCGCCGTGGCGCGTCAAATCGGCTACCAGCGCATGCGCCTTGACACCGTCGAGCCGGTGATGAAAGATGCGGTGGCGATGTATCGCAAATTGGGATTCAATGAAGTTGCTCCCTACCGTCCGAACCCGATTGCCGGCGCGATGTATATGGAGTTGGAATTGTGACGAGCGGAACAATGATCCGCATTTGGGTGGTATTAGTTTTGGTAGACGTCGGATGTCTGGCCTTAGGGAAGCCGCAAAGCTGGTCGCATTTTTTTGGTAAGCATGGCTTGGTGACCGATTTCCTGCTGCTGGTCATTGTCGGCGGTTTTTATCTTTTTCGAGGGAATGGAAAATCATGAAGACACTTTGCTTTACATGGATTTTTCTTGTTTTCGCTGCCTATTCTTTGGCCGCCGATTCCAAGTCGGTCTCCTATAAAAGTGGCGACGAAACCGTCCAAGGCATTCTGTACACGCCAGCGGGCAAGGGCCCGTTCCCCGCCATCATCGTGATCCACGAATATTGGGGACTAAACGACTGGGTCAAAGAACAAGCCTCAAAATTGTCCGATCAAGGCTACGAGGCTCTCGCCATCGATTTATATCGCGGCAAAGTCGCCACCACGCCCGACCTGGCGCACGAACTGATGCGCGGAGTTCCCGAAGACCGCGCCAAGCGCGATCTGCATGCGGCTTTTGAATTTCTGCAGGCGCAGCCCAACGTGAAGAAAGACCGCATCGGGGCCATCGGCTGGTGCATGGGCGGAGGCTATGCGCTTGATGTCGCGCTGCAGGAGCCAACGCTCGCCGCCGATGTCATCAACTACGGCCATCTCGCCACAGATCCCGCGGAGCTCAAAAACATCAACGCTCCCATCCTCGGATCGTTCGGCGGCCAGGATCAGGGAATCACCCCCGACGACGTGCATAAATTCGAGGCGGCGATGAAACAACTGGGCAAGAAGGTCGAGATCAAGATTTACGACGATGCCGGCCATGCCTTCGAGAATCCCAATAATAAGACCGGCTATCGCCCCGCCGATGCCGCCGACGCGTGGAAACGAACAGTAAACTTTCTCGCGGAAAACCTGAAAAAATAACGGCGGTGCGCATCGTCGCGTCGAAACATCGTTACTTATACATCGTATAAGTAACGATGTTTTCGTCTTCGCGGACATGCACTGGTTTTATGGCACTAATTTCCACTTGCCAGAAAATCCCGATCTGGTTACTATGTCGCATCTGCAATGCTCCCTCAGATCAACATCGGCGAGACCATTCGAAACTACCGGCTGCAAAAAGGCATGTCTCAGGGAGACATCGAAAAACGCACCGGACTGCTGCGCTGCTACCTGTCGCGCGTAGAAAACGGCCATACCATTCCTTCGCTCGACACGCTGTCAAAAATTGCCGGCGCAATGGAGATCGCACTCTCGCAATTTTTCTCCGAATCCGGCCACAGTAACGGCTCCAAAGGATTGCCGCAACTTTCCGACGACGAAGTCCGCTTCCTCAGCCAGGTCCGCCGCTACGCCACCAACCTCAACGATAGCGATCGCAAGCTGGTGCTGGCCATGGTGAAGAAGATGGCCGCGAATTCCAAGTAACAGCTTTTAGCCATTAGCTTTTAGCTCTTAGCTAGTCCAATACTGCTCTTAGCTTTGTGCACCTACCACAAAGTGTCATTCCGAGGGCAGCGAGGAACCTTGGTTTCGCCTCCGTTGCGTCGTAACACCAAGCATCAAATCAGACCCTCCCGCCCCAAAGCCAGCAGGTCGAGCCAAGAGCTAAGAGCTAAGAGCTGAGTACTTTCGTACCATGAACTCCGGTGACCGCTGGGTACCTGCCCACTGCGCTGTCTTCTCAATACACTGTTACTCGGAGACACGAGTGACCACAGATGAAGAGTTAAATATTCTTGAGACGCAGCTGCGGCGCCTGAAGATCGAGTATGAGGTTTTCTTCAGCAATCCCACCAAGCGCCCGCCCACCGACATCGAGTGGAAGGTGCTCTCCCTGCTGCGCAAATTTTCCGATGGCGGACGCATGAGTTTTTCCCAACGTTTCCGCTACAACGAAATGGCCCAGCGCTACGCCATCTACAGCGACCTGTGGCGCAAGAAGTCGCGCATCCGCGAAGAAGGCTACCGCCGCCCGCAGGACGCGCTGCTCGCCGTGCAGGGCGTGCGTCCCGAACAGGAGCACAAGCCCGCGCATCCGGTTTACGGTCTTAGCCATGTCGCCGCCGCTGGTGCAGGCGGAGGTGATGCCAGCGTTACTTCGCCGCCCTTCACCTTGCAC
>DATNMU010000264.1:0-11799 GCA_035602195.1 Candidatus Acidiferrum sp. | reverse complement strand
CAACTTGGTGACGAACTGCGCCATCTCAGGAATATGTTCGGTGGCTCGCACCAGGTGCGGCCGCTCGATGCCGATCATGGCGGAGTCTTCGAGGAACGCCTGCTGATATTTTGCGGTATATTGCTGAACGCTCACACCATCGCTTGCCGCATTGTGGATGATCTTGTCGTCCAGATCGGTAATGTTCATCACGTAGCGTACTTCGTAGCCGGACTGCCGCAAAAAGCGCTGCAGCATGTCCACGGCGATAAAAGTGCGGAAGTTGCCAATGTGCCCGTAATCGTAAACCGTTGGACCGCAAGCGTACATGTGCACTTCGTTGTCGCGCAGTGGACGGAATTCCTCGACCTGCGAGGACATGGTGTTGTAGAGGCTTAAGGCCATAGGTTGAATTAGGTACTTAGAGACGAACCCCCAATTCTAGGGGGACGCTGGAAACAGGGTCAACTGGCGCGCGCATCGGCGGAGGAGTGTGAAGGCAGCGCGTGAGTGTGCGAGCGCAACCGCCGTTGCACCAGAAAAACATAATGGAGGGCCGAGATAATCGTGAAGAAGAAAGTGGCACGCAAGAGCTCGGTGCGTGCGATCCAAACCCAGCGCCATGGCCGTATGCAATTCAGCATCACGAAAAATACCGCGGCAATCTGTGAGAAAGTGTTGGCCTTTCCGAAGATGCTGGGCCGAAAGTTACGCAATCCCGCGATCGCAAACAGCACTGCGCTCGCGGCCAGTATGGAAATATCGCGGCTGAACACCAGCACCGTGTACTTCCACGGAATCTTGTGCAAGATGGAAAGCACTGGAAACATTGTGCTCAACAAAAGCTTGTCCGCGATCGGATCAAGATATTGCCCCAGCAACGTTTGCTGATGCAACTTGCGCGCCAGCAGCCCATCGAGTCCATCACTGAAACCGGCGATCACGAAAAGAACGAGCGCCCAAAAATAGCGGCCCTCGACCAATTCAATCACAATAAAAGGAACGAAAATCATGCGCAGCAAGGTGAGTTGGTTCGGCGCAGTGAAGATTTCCGACAATTTCACGCTGGGTCCTCATCCGCAGGATCTGCAGCACATGAGGAAGTAGCAGGAGGATGCTTTTCTCCGTTAGCTTCGGGAATGCCCAGAATTGCGACAGGATCAAGACCGGTCTTCGCTGAAAATCGTTGCGAGAGCGAAGGCAGATTTCCGTCCGGCAGGTCGAGCTCAATGCGTTCGATTCGATGCATCGGGAAAAAGACGACCGCGGGGGTGAACGACTCGCCATCTTTCACCATTACTACGAAGTCTTCAAAGGACGCGAGCTCAATCCCACTCATGCTCAGCCCTTCCGGAGCCAGCGCCAGAATCATGCCCCAGAATTTGTCACGGGGATTTCCCAGCGTGGTTACAACCATTGCGCCAGGGTGGAAGGGAGCCAAGGTAGGTCTCAGCGCAGGGGAAGCTTCGTCCTTGCGCTGAGAGAATTTCTGCATGCACGATTGTCGCCGCGCCGAGAGCATCTTGCAACTGCCAATCGGCGGCCGGGTAGGTTGATAGCCCGTTTATTTCGAGCGAGGCGCCAGCCAGCCCTCGATGTGCGGCCATGTGCGTTTGTCCGCTCCGCTCCCCGCCATAATGCCGATGTGACCTCCGGGAATGCGGAACAGTTCCTTATCCTTGCTGCTTACTTTCGAGATAATCGCGGCGGACTGGCACGGCGGCGTGATGTGGTCGCCTTCCGCAATCACCGTCAACAGGTTCGCCTTGATCCGTCCCAAGTCAACCCGCTCTCCGCGAATCACCCATTCGTTGCGCATGAGGCGGTCGTTGCGGTAGAGGTCGACAACCAACTGCCGGAACGCGCCACCGGCCAGCGCCACGTTGTCGGTGACCCACGTGTTCATCGCTTGCCATGCCTCAACCACTTGCGGATTGTCCAGGTTGTCCCACAACTTTAAATAGTTGCCAACATAGTTCTCCACGGGCTTTAGAGCTTTGGCTCCGTAATCGATCATCTCGCCCGGCATATTGCCAAACGCTGCCAGCACTTTGTCCACGTCGAAATAGCGCTCATCCACCCATCGCGCGAAGGTGATTCGCTCTTTGTCTGAGAAATCCAGCGGAGCCGTCAGCAGGATCAGGTTGCGCAACCCTTCGTCCGCACGCAAAGCCGCGTATACGGTCGTGAGGATGGCCCCGATGCACCAGCCCAGCAAACTGAATTCTTCGCTGCCGGAAATTGCTTTCATCTTGCGGATCGCCCGCGGCATGTAGTCGAGCGTGTAATCGTCGAACTTAAGATTTTTGTCCTCGGGTCCTGGCGATCCCCAATCGAGCAGGTAAAGGTCATACCCGCTCTTCACCATGAATTCCACAAAACTGTGACCTGGCTTCAGATCGAGGATGTACGGGCGATTCATCAAGGCAAATACAAGAAGAAGCGGCACCGGATGACGTTTTTCCTCCGGCACCACGGGTACGTATCGATAAAGCTTTGCTTTATTTAAAGTCCACACCAACTCTTTGGGAGTCTGGGCAATCGGCACCTTCCGGTTGATCACCTTACTAAAATTACCGAACTTCTCCGCCATCCCCAAAAGCTGCTCGGTGACAATCGTAGCTTCGTTCATAGCTACCTCGCGCCCTTCCTCTTTTTGATCCCTTTCAGGGGTTGAGTCGTGCGACGCCGCGTGCTCACGGGCTTGGTCAATAATTTCTCGATTCGGTCTAGCTTGGCATCCATGTCGTCCAACCGCAGTTCGATGTTTACGGCTCTCTCGGCCAGGCTGATCAAGTCAGCTCGCGATGGCATGCTGAATTGCTGCAGCGCTTGCAGCATCACCTTTTCTACCGCTTCACGAAACGGTGAAGATGTCGAAAGATAACTGTTCAACATCATCCCGCTCGCCTTGGCGTAGGCGTCGCTGTTCACTGTGTCCACCATGGTTTTTGACCAGGCGTCGAGGTAGCCGTCTCTCATTTCACGGAAGGGATCGGTCGGATCAGGTTCCTTGCCATTGGGAGCTTGTTTCTCGCTCATATAATGTCCTCACTTCTCAGTACAGCCGGAGACAGCCCTGTTGGCGTGGTCAAAAGACCAGAGGCGCTGGGCTGTCTGCCAGTCGAAGTATAACTCTGTTTATGCGGCGGCGTGCTTCACCGGCTTGGATGCGATATCCAATACCGTCTTCTGGGTTTCGATAAGGAGATCCAGACCGCTTTGGAATGCCTCAGCGAAAGGATTGGCGAAGCGGAACTGCTTTTTTGCCGCCTCATACCCAGCCTTTTGCTGCTCCGCACAAAATTCCAGGTTTTTCTTTTGCGCTGCAACAGAATAACTCACAGTCTCTTGCAATAGAGCGCTTCCGCTATCTACGAATTTTGCGGCCAGGGCTCCGCGCTCTTCGGCCAGGCCAACCAGCGTGCTGCTCTGCTCGACGGCCAGGTCGATCGCGTTCTTCTGGGTCTCAACATAGCGCTCGACGCTCTGACCGATCAGGTCGAACCAGAATGAGGCTGGACCTTCCGGCGCGAACGGCATTGCCTTCTTGCAGTTCTGCAATACTTCGGCGTTCTGCTCGGCAACGGCTTCCAATGATTTTTTCTGAAGCTCGGCTACACGCTCAACGTTCTTGGTGTATAGCGGAACAAAAGTTGCGGCAACTTCGGCGCCTTCAGCCGCGGCGCGCGTGCTGCGAGTTGACTTACGGGACGTGGTCATGATCTGCTCCTTCTAGAGAATAATCTATATTGCGAATAATGCTGCACTGCAGCACAATTTGATATTAGAACGCCCCTGGTTCGATGTCAAGCATAAAATGAGAAAAATATGAATCGGAAACCGGTCGTCATTAAGAAGTACGAAAACCGCCGTCTCTACGACACCACCAACAGCCGCTATATCAACCAGGACGAAGTGGCGCAGATGCTGAAGAACGGTTATGAAGTCCAGGTGGTGGATGCCGCAACCGGCGAAGACCTCACACGGCTAGTGCTCACCCAGATCATCGTTGAGCAAGCCAAAGCGCCCGATTCAGCCTTTCCCCTCGATATACTCCGGCAGATGGTGGTAGCTTCCAGCCGCGCGACCCAGGAAAGCACGCTACAGTACATGAAAACCGTTCTCGACATGTACCAGAACGCTTACCGCGCTATGGCGCCTGCCGCGAACCCGTTTAATTTCGCTCAAGCGCCGATGCCCCAGGCGGGCGCGGGGGGACCGTCGCATGACTCCGAGGTTGCAGAAAGAACGCGCGAGACGCGCGCCGCTCGCAAGTCTCGGGGCGAAGGCGACGAAGTGGACGAATTGAAACGCCGTGTTGCGGAGCTTGAATCTCTCGTTTCAAAACGCCAGACCGCCCCCAAACGAAAAACGAAAGCTTCTTCGCGCCGCAAAAGTTAGCTGTCTTCAAACTGCATAATCACGCTGCGTAATCACCAAGATCGGTGATCGCCATCACAAATGCGCGCGGATATTTTCGCTACACTTTTCGTACGCTGGTCACTCAGGTCTGTGTTCAATAGCGATTGCTATACGTGCCGGGTGAGTGGTGCAATTCGAAACAGGAAGGAATTCTCCCATGGCCCAGGGAATCGTATCGAACTCATCAATTCAGAAGCAGACTGCCGCCGGCCGGCTACTGATTACGTCATATGACTCGGGATATGAGCACAGTCTCGATCGCTTTGTGGACATGAAATTACTGCTGCAGGAACAGAACGTCGAGGCAAATGACTCGCCTGCAACTCTCGCTTCGGCCGCTTAGTCGTGACGGATTCGTGCTAGAAGTGAAATCCGCCGCCGCAGATCAGCACTTCACCGGTCACGTAATCGGAGAGCGGCGAACAAAAGAAGAGTACTGCGTTTGCTGCTTCCGCCGGTGTGCCCAGCCTTCCCAAGGGGCATGCGGTCTTGACCGATTCCAGCATCGCAGCTTGCACTCCAACCCGAATCGAATGCCCGCGCATTTCTATGTTGGCGTCATCGCCCGTGAGAACTTGAGTTAGACGAGTTTCAATGAGCCCGAAGCCGACCGCGTTAACATTCACGTTGTAGCGACCCCATTCCTTGGCCATGGTCCGGGTCAGGCCCAGCACTCCCGCTTTTCCCGACGAATAACCCGCCTGTCCAGCATTCCCGTCGGTGCCCGCGATGGAAGTGATATTGACCACCTTCCGCATCACTTGCTTGCCTGCCGCAATCTCCTGCTTCGCGGTCTCGCGGATGTAAGACGACGCGGCCCGCAGCACGCGGAAAGGCACCACCAGGTGGATTTCGAGCATCGCCTGGAATTGTTCGTCAGTAGTTTTTTGAATTACCCCATCCCAACTGTACCCGGCATTGTTGACAATAATGTCGATTGAGCCAAAAGCGTCCAGCGTGGCCTGCATCAGCGTATCCGGGAAACCTGGCTGGGTGAGATCGCCTCCGAAAACTTCCACCTTCTTGCCCATCGAGCCCAACAGAATCTTGGTCTCCCGCAGCGCGGCTTCATCCAAATCGTTCACCATCACGGCGGCGCCATTTTCCGCAAGTTTTTCGGCAATCGCCCGGCCGATTCCCCGACCGGAGCCTGTTACTAAAGCAGTTTTTCCATTAAGCGTAAAGGACATGATTGATCGACCGTTCCCCAATCGCGTGTCGCTGCACTGCAGCAACTTAGTTGCTGCAGTGCATTAAAGCACAATCAGCTCCCAAAGGAAAGTGCGACAGTCAGACTTCTGTTGAGCGTGCCATTAGGCTTTGAGCAGTAAAGTGAATTCATTTGCGGCGTGAGATGGATGACCGGCGAATCCGAATGCAAGTGTTTTCTCGATAGTCCGAATCCGCATTTTGAATTTCTCGAACGGCCACGGCGTGGGTAAGCTAAAGCAACAAGTACTGGGTTCCCAGGGATCGTTTCCGCTTTTCCAGCCGAAGGAGTGCTCTATGAAAAAATCATTCGATCGCCACAACCAGAAAGTCCGCCGGCTTTGCCAGGACATAAGCCATCGGGCGGATGATCCCAAGAAATTACAAACCCTTGTGATCCAGCTACAGCAGGCGCTGGTAAAGGATCGCTACGAAACCAGCGCGGTTAAAATGACCGCGCAGCGGGATAATCCTTTCGACAAGATCATGGTCGGATAGTCGCCAACCTCCGCAACGCATTACCAAGGTAGAAGTCGCTGTCTACTACATGTGATATCCGCCGTTGACGTTTAACTCCTGTCCGGTGATGTAGTCCGCATCCGCTGCCAGAAAACCTGCGGCTTTCGCGATCTCTTCGGTCGAGGCGAATCGACCCAAGGGAATCTTCGTTTTGATCTGCGCCGCAATCTCTTCGGGAATGGCATCCACCATTTCGGTGGAGGTGAACCCAGGTGCAATCGCATTGGCGGTAATGTTGAACTTCGCCATTTCCAGAGCGAGAGTCTTGGTGAAAGAAATAATGCCGCCTTTGCTGGCCGAGTAATTAGCCTGCCCGAATGCCCCCATTTGTCCGACGACGGAACTGATGTTGATGATCCGCCCAAATCGCTGGTTGATCATCGCCGGCAACGCGGCGCTGGTGCAATAAAAAGTTCCGTTGAGATTCACGTTGATCACTTCCGCCCAATCGTCTTCGGTCATCTTGCGCATCGAGCGGTCGCGCGTAATGCCGGCGTTATTGACCAGGATGTCGAGCCGCTGCCATTTGTCGAGCACTTCTTTCACAATGCGGCGCGCTTCTCCCTTTACGGAAACGTCACCCTTAATGGTTATGCACTCAACGCCGAGTTCCCGAATTTCTTCCGCCGCGCTTTCGGCATGGGTAGCATCAGAACGATAATCGAGTGCTACGTTCGCTCCGCGCCGCGCAAGTTCGAGAGCGATTGCACGGCCAATGCCGCGCCCCGCGCCGGTTACTAACGCAACTTTGCCATGCAAAGAATGCCATCCGTTTCCATTTCCATTTCCGTTTCCATTTCCATTTCCGTTTCCATTCTGCCCGCCACTTCCATTGTTTTCCATATCCGTACTCCTCTCCTGAGAATTGCAGCAAACGATTGCCGGATCTACGCGCATCACCACATATCCACCCACTGCGCCAGCGCCAAATCCGGGCGCAAACACACGCTGCGGGCGGTTGATTCGTCCTTCGCGTACCGCATCGTGAATGGCCAGCAGAATACTCGCGGAGGATGTGTTGCCTAGGCGCTGAATGTTGAAATAAAGCTGGTCGGGTTCGACCCCGGCGGCCCGCGCCAAATCCGTCACCATAGTCTTGTTGGCTTGGTGAGGAACCACTAAATCGATTGCATCCATCAGCGAGCCCTCGCCACCATCGGGATGCGGCAGCGCTTTGAGTTCCCCGATCATCTGCACCAGGTAGCGCTTCGCCAGAGATTTCACTTCGGGGCCGTAAACGGTAATGTTGTTATCGAACTCCGGGTTCGGCCAGATGATGGAGTTCACCTCCGACCAGGGGCCGCTGGCGTAAGTCTGAAATACTTCAATGTCAGACGCCGCTCCGGCGGGTGCAGGACCAACGATCATGGCTGCCGCTCCGTCACCAAATATCATGCGCGAGGTCCGCACGGTTCCAATCTTGTCGGAGAACTTTTCCGCGCAGACAACCACGATCGGCCGCTCAATCTCCTGCAGCAGCCGCACAGCTTCGGCTAGGCCGTAAGACATGCCCGCGCATGCCGCCACGATGTCGCAGGAAGCATGCGTTTGGTAAAGTCCCAACTCCCCCGACAGCCAGGTGGCAACTGAAGGAATGAGCCGGGTGCTGGTGCAACTGCAGAACAACACAGCTCCGATCTCCGCAGGTTTGCGCCCCGACTTGGCCAGAGCTGCCCGCACGGCTATCAAAGACATATCTTCCAGACTTAATTCGCTATAACAACGCTGCTCGATCCCCGTTTTCTCGGAGACGTCCTCCGCCGTCATGCGCGACCAGCAGTAGGCCTGGTTGCGGATAAGATCTTTGTTCGTGCAGGGAATTTCGCCTTCATACACCGCAATAGCCTCGATGCGCGGCAGCACTGCAAATTTTTCGCAGACCACAACTGGCGGATATGGTTTCTTCGGTTCACTCAACGCCAGCGTCTCAGGCCGTTGCGGCCGCGGATGCGGAAGGTGGACGGCTTTTCCGTTATGCTTCACGCGCTCGATAAACTGAAGCACGTCGGTGTTCCGTGGGTGATAGGCGATCACGTAGTCCTCATCCCGTAGTTTGCCGACCTCGGTGCTGGTGCTGGTGGCTGGGTCCCAGCGATACTGGTTGTGAAGGATCATCGCCTGCCGCATCAGCGCTTCGATCTCAGGCACTGTATGAATGCAATTGATGACATCGTCGTGATCGTATCCGGGGAAATCCCGGTCGTAGGTTAGGAGTTGATAGGTAAGATTCTTTGGGTCCGACAAAATCTCTTCCACGGTTGGTTTGATCCCGCGAAATTCTCCACCCGCGCCTTGTTTATTTCGAAAAACGTCCATCAACGTGCGGAAGCTCTTGTCCTCCATCTCTTCATCCCACATCGCGGGCAGAGCGAGATACCCCGCTTCGATCTCCGATGACATTCCGCCCGCATTCCGGGGCTTGTACACCGGAAGAAAAATATCGCTCCGATGCCGCGGCAAATCCGCCCAGCGCGTCGGACGTTTCTCATACATAGTTAGAACGTAGCGTTGCGCCCAAAATAAGCTCAGCGCCAAATCGCGGCAGATTTCGTAACGGCTCTTGTATTCTCCTGCTGCTACGCGAGCCACGATTTCTGTTTCCGAGGGGGCCTTTTCCCCGAAGTCTCGCCGGATAACAGTGTTGAACTGTGCCAGGGTGTCGAAGACCGAAAAGTCCAGCTCCGGAAAAAAATTGCAGGGAAATACCATTCGGCCATAGCTATTGATCACAAACGGTTTGAGCGACATATAAATATTCCTTCAGCCCTGGATCGGCAGCTCTTCGAACTCAACCAGAACCTGGTTCAGCTTGACTGCTTGCCCGGGCACCACTTTTACCGACTTCACTCTGCCCGCGATCGGCGCGGTGACGCTGGTTTCCATCTTCATTGCTTCCAGCACAACGATCAGTTCATCTACGCGAAAGCCGTCTCCGGGCTGCACCGCCACCCGCGTCACAATCCCGGCAACCGGACTTCGGCACACTCTTGAATCAGCCGCATTCATTTCCGAAGTCGGTTCCTGGCGGCTGGCTGTCGGTACCCGCTGGGATTGGATCGGAGCTTCCCGCGGCAGTTCTCCCACCCCATATTCTTCGCCTTCACCCTCAATCTCGACTTCATAAGCCTTCCCGGCAATTGCGATCTGAATTTTCACAGCTCAATTCCCTGACTGATCGCGTCATGACCAGAGCCGGCGACACACTTTGCCGTCATGATTCGCGTCGACGCTGCGTGAGATTGTGCGACGCCTGCACCACAACGCGGCCTTGCTGCGCCCATTGGCTGGCTGCATTCGGTGTCTGCAACAACTTCACGGAGCGAATCCGTACCCTTTTGCCGAACAAGTCGGTCACAGCTCTGCTAATTGCCGCCAAAGTGTCCGGCGAGATTTCCTCGGAAGCCTGGAGTCCTCGCATTGCCGCGCTGCTTTGCTCCAAGCCGATCACTTTCTCAGACAGCGAATCTATTTCCCGCTGAAGATCAGCCCGAAGGTCGGCACAGCCACGCCTTAGCCTGCGTTGCAGGCTGAGATATACCGTCAGCCATCCTGCAATCACCAGCGCGGCAATCAGCATTTGTGCCATCTCGTAAGTCCTAAAGCGGAATCAATCCGTGCTTCTTCGAAGGGCGAAGCTCTCGCTTCGAGTTCAGCGCGGCCAGTGCTTGTGCCAAATATTTTGGCGTGTCCGCGGGTTCGATGACGTCATCGACAAGCCGGCGGCCCGCCGCTACGTAAGGGTTGGCAAAAGTCTGTCGGTAGTTATCGATCAGCTCCTGGCGGCGCTTCTCTTTGTTTTCCGCCGCTTCGATCTCATGCCGAAAGACGATCTCCGCCGCTCCTTCCGCGCCCATTACCGCAATTTCGGCGGTAGGCCATGCCACCACTCGGTCCGCTCCAAGATCTTTGCAACACATGGCGATGTAGGCTCCGCCATACGCCTTGCGCAGGACGATGGTTATTTTTGGAACCGTCGCCGCGGAATAGGCGAAGAGCAATTTCGCCCCATGCCGAATAATCCCACCGTACTCCTGTTCAATGCCCGGCAAAAACCCTGGAGTATCCACGAATGTGACCAGCGGTGTATTGAACGCATTGCAGAAGCGCACAAAGCGGGATATTTTGTCCGATGCGTCAATGTCCAGCACCCCCGCTAATACGCAAGGCTGATTCGCAACAATTCCCACCGTGCGGCCCTGGATACGTCCGAACCCAATCACGACATTCGCCGCGAATCCGGGTTGAATTTCAAAGAAATCGTGATAATCCAACATGCGCGTGATGACGGCACGTACGTCGTAAGGAATCTTTGGATCGACTGGAATCACGTGATTGAGCGCGGGGTCGGCCTCTGTCGCAATGTCGTAAGGAAGCCGCGGAGTTTCTTCGAGATTATTGGAGGGCAAGAAGCTCAGCAGACGGCGGCACAAAGCCAGCGCACCCGCGTCGTCTTCCGCAATCAGGTGAACCACCCCCGATCGATTCATTTGCGCTGCGGGCCCGCCTAATTCCTCTGCAGTCACAGTTTCTCCCGTCACCTGTTTAATGACCGAAGGTCCGGTGATGAACATGCGCCCTTGCTTGGTTTGAATAATGAAATCGGTGAGCGCCGGACTGTACGCGGCTCCGCCCGCACATGGACCACAAATGATAGAAATCTGCGGAACCGTGCCCGAGAGCAAAGTATTGTTGTAAAAAACGCTGGCATAACCGGCGAGGCTGTCGATCCCTTCCTGCACCCGCGCCCCGCCGGAATCATTGATGAATACGAACGGGCTGCCGGTTCGCAGCGAAAGCTGCATCATCTCGGTTATCTTGTCGCAGTGAACCTCGCCGGCTGCACCGCCTGCCACGGTGAAATCCTGGCTGGCGAGATGAATCAACCGGCCGTCGACGCTCGCGCACCCGGTGATTACTCCATCGGCGGGCAGATCTTTGCCCGCCATGCCGAAGTACGTTGCTCGATGTTTCGCAAACAGGCCGATTTCTTGAAAACTTCCGCGATCCGCGAGTTCTTCTACCCGCTCGCGCGCCGTAAGCTTGCCAGCCGCGTGATGCTTGTCGACTCGTTGTTTCCCCCCGCCTTGCTTGATCTGTGATCGCTTGCGCCGAAGTTCCGCGACCTTATCCTCCATCGCAGGCTTCTGCTTCGTGATCAATTTCAGATCGGAGGTAGAAATAGAATTTGCTGCCATCGGAGAATTCCTCGCTTCGGAATGACTTCTGGGGTCTCGCCGCGACAACATTTACCGAATGCCTGCGGCGTGATACTGCCGTACCGCCAGATAAGAGACATCTCATTGTCGGTCAGCTTTGTCGCGGCCTCGGTGACGTCGGTCACACAACGTAGTGACTTCGCGACGACGGAGTGTCGTGAATGCGGCAGCGGTCAGACGTCTTTCTCATACGACTCGTTTTACTTGCAGACTGCGCGGGCGGCGACAATTTGGCGGAATGGTTCTGAAAGCGGTAGACTTGGTCTCGCGGATTGCTTTTACAACTCTCATCTCCCGTTTTGTTAAACTATTAGGAAGGTTGGAACAGGCGCGTAGCTCAGTTGGTTAGAGCGCTACCTTGACACGGTAGAGGTCAGGAGTTCGAGTCTCCTCGTGCCTACCATTTCTTTTCAACGGCTTGGAACCGTTGGCCCATCTCGCCACTGCCGCT
>DATNMU010000263.1:0-7224 GCA_035602195.1 Candidatus Acidiferrum sp. | reverse complement strand
CACGTTATCTTCCGCCTGCTGCTGCCATTGCCGCTCCGCCTGCAGCGGAGAGGCGTCTTGCACAGAGGCAGTTTCGTCTTTCACGCTATCGACGCGAATCTGCGTGAGTTCGTCGTTGCCGCCTTCTTTCTTGAGATCGTACCCCCAGATGCGGGTTTGAGCCTTGAACGCAGTCTTATTTTTCACGCCGGCGCTGAAGTCACCTTCTTCGCTGTAGATGTAAGCCGGAACCCAGTAGCCCGGAATCAGGTTCAGGCGCCAGCTATCCATGTGGAAGAAGAAAGAGTTGCGCGCGGCGGGCGCGTACGTGCCGTTAAGGCGGACGATATTGTAATCCTGGTCTTCAACCCAGATGCGGCCGAGGAAACGCCCCTTGCCTGAATCTTTTTTAGGCGTGACATCAAAAACCAGGCAACGCACGTCGCCCAGAAATTCCCGGCGGACGTAACGGAACTCATAGTGCGAACGGTCAAAGTCCGTGCGGTCGGCATAAACCATCCAGGAAAAACCGAGGGGTTGGTATTGCACTTTGAAGAGCTTATTGAAGCCGCCCATCAGGCGCGTCTCCATACTCTTGTCCTGATCCTTCAAATAGTCCTTGCGATCAACCGTCTCGCCCATGTCCATGCGGCCCAGAAAGTAATGATCTTCGCTCGGCACGGAACCGAGTTGCGGGTCGGCAGTCAGATTTTGCAAGTAAGTTTCAACCACCGGCGTGCGTGTGGCGAGCGCCTTCATGAGTTCGTGTTCCCGCTGAATGAAGCGATCCACAACATCATTCATCGTGATGGCCTGAGCTCCCGCTAATGGAGTCGGCACGCGACTTTCGGCCTGCTGAGATTCCGGTGTGGCCGCGGGTTGAGCTGCCTGCTCTGGCGCGGGCTGCACGGCAACGGAGGGCGCCGGCGGGACCTGGACGGCAGAAGCAGTCCCCGATTGACTTGTTTGCGCAGGGGATGGTTTCGCGGCCGCAGGCAACGGCGGCATAGGTGTGATCTGGGTGGTTGAAGCCGGCGCCGGTTGCCGCGACTCCACGACCTGCGCGGCAGCGGTCACTGAGACCAGCAACGCCGCGGTGAACATCAATTTCGAAGTGCTCATAACTCTTTCTCTCTCCAAGTTTTCTTTACCGCGATATCGGCTCAATCGTTAATCGGCGAAACATCTGCTTCTATTCGCCTTGCACATGCAAGGCCATCAACCACCTAAAAGTCATCCAGCGCTCGCACTTTAGTACGCCATCTGAAACGACACATGCACCACTGCGGTCGAATCCACCGGCTGTCCGTTGCGCAGGGCAGGCTTGAAACGCATCTTGTTGGCGGCCGCAATCGCCGCTTCGTCCAATCCGTGACCCAGGCCTTTTACTACGCGGTTCACGTGCAGCGTTCCATTGGCGCCGAACAACACTTCCAAGAGAACTTCGCCTTCCAGCTTCAGGCTGCGCGCTTCGCTGGTATAAACCGGTTGCGGCTTAAACGTAATTTCCACCGAATTGGTTGGAGGTCCAGAGTCTGCCTGCGCCAGCTTCGGTGCGTTGTGAACCACCTGTTCCGACCCAAATCCGCCGGTTGAAATTCCGCCGCCGTGCCCGCTGCTGCGGCCGTCTCCGTTACCGCCATTGGCGATGCCATTGCCAAAGTCGGCGCTGGCGATCGTGCCCTTGATGCCCTTCGCGCCTCCGGAGCCGTTGCCTTGTCCCGCTCCCGCGGGCATTTCAAACGCACCCGTTTGCGCCGCATATAGCTTGGCGTTTTGCTTTCCCGTACCCGGCAACCCGTTAGGATCGCCAAAGCCTCCGGTTTGCACCTTCTGCACTGCGGCGTTTACCGTTGGAGCTACCGAACTGCCGGAGAAGTCCCCCGTGTGCAGAAGCTGAGGCCGCGCTCCACCAGCGGTCATCTTTAATTGCGGAGCGGCGAACTGATTCATCACCACTTTCGGCGCTTCTGGTTGCTCACTAAGGGTGCGGCGAATTTCGTGTGGAACCACTAATCTTGGCTGCTCGAATACCGGGGCCGGGGGCAGCAGCTTTGCCTTGATCTGGACCGCCTTCACCTTGACCGGCGCGGGTTCCGGCCGCATGGCTGGAAGCGGAATTAACGACGTGACTCGATACTGCCTGAGCTGAATCCGGTCTGGAAATAGGAGTCCTACATTAATCACAATCAACGTCAAAAGCACGATGAGCCCGTAGCCGGTGGCTACCGCTCGCCGATCGATCTTGCGCTCCGGCAAAATGCCGAGCTGAAAGCCCTTCTGAGACGTATCCATCGATAAGACTCCGGAAACCCAGGCCGAGGGAGCGGACTTGGATTGGAGTTTTCACATTACGGGAGTTAGTACTAGGGGTAAACGTGTCCCCGGCCCGTGACCGAAAGTAACCAGTGGAGATCACTTTTGGGATTACATCCCGGAAATGGACACTGTCGAGGCAAACGGTCCGTAAGCAGGGAGATTGGAAAGGGCACGAGTTCTTCTCGTGCCGCATCGGCCCTGCTCGTGTGGAGCGGACACTCTTGTCCGCTGCTTTTGACCCTGATCTTGACTTTGCAGGGTGCACGCACGGACCCTTGCAAGACCGTGGAGGAGCGGCGCTTCAGCAGGCTCTTTGCAAAAGAAGCAAAGGCGAGGCATCCTCGGTTATGATCGCTCCGGCCAAGATGGGCCAGCCCCCGGCAACCGCTAACAAGCACCCATAATCATTGCGCGATAGCACTTTCTAGGATACGATTCAGGCCTTCCCAAGGGCCCAGGCTGCAGGTACTCGGAGCGTCAAAAAGAGACAACACTACCCATGCGACTAAAGAAGGCGCGCGTCACGAAGTACAGAAGCGTCCGCGACAGCGGCTGGTTCGGGGTCGAGAGCGAAAAGACGATTTTGGTCGGGCCCAACGAGGCCGGCAAGACGGTCCTATTGGAAGCCCTCCAACGAATTAACGCCCCCCGGGGGCCTATGATCAAATAGTAACCCTCCGGCGCCGAAACCACCCGAATACCGCTATGCCAGCCAGAATGACCAGCAATCCATAAAACGAATTCGGCCAGTCTCCCCGGAAAGTGTAGTAGAGAAGAACGCCCGCGACGGCGATAAACACAGCGGGAACAAGAGGATAACCGAACATGCGGTAGGGGCGCTTGGCCTCGGGATCGCGCCAGCGGAAAATGAAGATGGTGCTGCCCGCGATCATGTAGAAAAGCCATTCCGCAAAGATGGCGAGAGAAAAGAGCTGGCGGAAACTTCCTCCCAGCAGCAAAAGAGCCACCGACATGATGGCTTGCACCACGATAGCGACCGATGGAGTGTGAAAACGCGGATGAACCTCCGCGAGCGCCGAGAAAAAGTATCCGTCACGGGCCACGGCAAACGGCACACGTGCGCCGCTCATGATAGTGCCGTTCAACGTGACCAGCATGGAGACGGCCATACCCGCAGAGACGATGCTTGCGCCCATCCGTCCCAAAATCAGAGCAACGGCGTCCGAGGCAGGCCGCGGCGAGTTTGCAATCGCGCTGGCGGGCAAAACATACTGCACCGCGGCGTTCATCAGGACATACAAAATCCCCACGGTGGCAACACCAACAATCAGTGCGATCGGAATATTTCGTTCCGGTTGTTTTACTTCGCCAGCGACCATGTTCAAATCGTTCCAGCCATCGTAGGCCCACAGCGCAGCGACCAGCGCCGCCATGAAGCCCGCAATTCCACCTCTGGCGCCGGCGAATGTTCCAGAAAAGTTGCTCCAGCCGCGTCCCGCAGCGTTGCCGATGCCGCTAAAGCACACCGCCGCGATGCCGAGAATGATGACGACTTTCAAAACTGTGAACACAAGCTGGAATTCGCCGGCCTTCTTCACTCCGACATAGTTGAGAAGGGAAATGAGAATCGCAGCGGCGATGGCGACGAGTTGCCCCCAGGTCACGCCGATCGGCGCGGAAATCGCCTGTGCCGAAAAAAAAGAAAAGATCGGAAAGGTCCCGAGAATGCGAACCAGACCAGTCGCCACCGTTGCCACCGATGCCGGTTTGGCGATAACAAACCAAGTCCACGCATAAAGAAAACCTGCAAACGGACCGTAGGCGTCGCGGACATAGACATACTCACCACCTGCCTGCGGCTTCATCGCTCCCAGTTCGGCATAGGTGAGCGCGCCAAAAAACGACAGCAGCCCGCCGACCAGCCACGCCAGATACACCAGCTTGGCCGAACCCACTGCCTGCATCATCTCCGCCGGAACCAAAAAAATTCCGCTGCCGATGATGGTTCCCACTACGATCGCTGCGGCATGGCTCACGCCCAGATCGCGGGCGAGCTCGGGACGTGTGGTTGTTCGCTGGCTAAGCTCCGGCATAGTTGAAGTGTGCCAGTATACGGCTGGCCGCGTATCCCACCGCGAAAGTTATCATCGTCCCGATCACCACCCACCATGTCCACGGAACATGAATTCGCCAAAGATACAACTCAGTTGCAAAGCCGAACAGCATCCCTACCATGACGCCACCCTGATTCGCGCGCTTCGTCAGTACACCCAGCAGAAAAACTCCCAGCAAAGCGCCGTACGCTACCGAAGCAATCTGCAAGCCTACCTCGACCACCCGCCCTACTTTTTGCAACGCCAGCACAGCTAAGGCGAAAAGAACCAGTGCCCAGAAAAATGTTGCCGCCCGGGAAAGCAGCATTCGCTTTCGTTCATCAATCTGCGGCCGGGAACGCAGGAAAAAATCCATGATCGTGCTCGAGGAAAGCGAATTCAGCGCCGCGCTAAGATTCGACATGGCTGCGGCCAAAATCGCCGCAATCAGCAGCCCGGAAATCCCGTGAGGCATCCGGCTGACGATGAACGTCGGGTAAATTCGGTCGGGTTTACCGAAAGTCGCCGACGGAACACGGTAGTAGGCCCACAGCATCACTCCGACAATCAGGAACAACGCAAACTGAAACAGAATTACTACCCCACTCGAAATAAGAGCCGTCGCAGACTGCTTCTGCCCGCGTGCCGCCAGTAAGCGCTGGACAATCAGTTGATCGGTGCCATGGCTGGCCGTGATGAAGGCGGTACCACCAATAACGCCCGCCCAGAACGTATACGGCAGCCAGAAATTGGGCCGAAAATCGAATACCTGCAGCTTGCCTGCACTCGCCGCCGCCGCATGGATGGCGCTCCATCCTCCAGGCACCAGGTGCAGAATGGTGACCAGCCCTACCAGTGTTCCTCCCACGTAGATCGCGGTCTGCACTACATCGGTCCAGATGACCGCAGCGAGACCCCCCTCGAACGTATAGATGAGCGTCAATATAGTGATAATCGCGATGGAGGCGACTTCGCCCGTACCCAACGCAATCGACACGACAATCGAAACTGCGTAAACCCGCACGCCTTCCGCCGCCGCCCGCGTCAATAGAAACAGACCAGCGGTGAGCGACCGCAATCCGCGCCCAAAGCGGCGTTCAATCAATTCGTAAGCGGTATACAGATCGCCCCGAAAATAATGAGGCAGCAGCACCAGGATAATCACCACTCTTCCCACCAGGTAGCCCATCACTACCTGCAGGAAGGTGAGATTCGTGTCGTAAGCCAGGCCGGGAATGCTGATGATAGTCAGCGTGCTGGTTTCGGCGGCGACGATGGAAAGTGCAATCGCCCACCACGGGATGTCTCTCCCAGCCAGGAAGTAATCACGCAACGAGCGGTGCCGCTTGCGGAAGCGCAGCCCGAACAGCGTGATGCCAATTAAATAAAGCGCAATGATGGCAAGATCGAGTTTGTCGAGGCCCATGCCTCTTTAATTATGGCGACGATTCAACTGGCGCGCGAGTGTGTCTTTGTAGACTCTCTGCAAAAAATAAATTTGTAAGGCTGTGATAGAAATAACGCTTGGCTTACTTTCTCGGCATTGACGGTGGAGGGAGCAAGACGGCCTGCGCCGTGGGCGATGAGTCTTCGCTTATGGCCACCGCGGTTGCGGGGCCGTGCAACATCACTCGTGTCGGGGAGGTCCGCGCGCGCGAATCCTTGCATCAAGCCATTCGCGAAGCATGTGCCAAAACCAAAATCGAACCTCAGCAAGTCGGTGGCGCCTGCGTTGGAATCGCGGGCGCGGGACGAAAGGCGGTTGCGAGCGCAATCCGCAAAATTGTTGCGGAGTTGCTTGGAGGTGAAATCGAAGTTGTGGGCGACACGGCGATCGCACTGCAGGCCGCTTTCGGCGCAGGGCCCGGCGTGATTGTGATCGCCGGAACGGGTTCCATTGCCTACGGCCGAAATGCGCAGGGGGCTACCGCTCGGGCCGGTGGCTGGGGATTCGCGGTTTCCGATGAAGGCTCCGCGCATTGGATCGGCCGCACCGCGGTGAGCGAGGTGTTGAGGACGGGTGACCCGGAAACGCTCGACTCGGAAAAAGCTGCCGCGGGCGCTGCGGAATCCCTGTCGCTTTTTCGCGAGTTGAAAGCAGCCTGGAGGCTGCGTTCGCTCGATGACTTCGTACGAACGGCCAATTCTAATCCAGATTTCGCTGCATTATTTCCCGTGATCGTTGCCGCAACCGATGCGGGAGATGCCCTGGCGCAGCGCGTGCTGGCGCAGGCGGGCGCGGAACTCTCACGACTCGCCGGAATTGTGATTCGACGAATCTCCCCGGGACAAGATGCCAGTTCGCTTGCCGTCTGGCTCTCGATGGCAGGCGGCGTCTTTCGTCACTCCGCAAGAGTCAGGGAACGTTTCCGCGACGAAGTACGCAAACTCTATCCTCAGGCGAATGTGAACCCGCAGATCATCGAACCGGTAGCGGGCGCGTTGCAGATGGCGCGACAGGGCCGCCCCGCCAGTGCGAAGTGAAATGACAACCGAAACGACTGAGGGCGGCTGTATTCAGCGCCCACCGCCGACTTCCACAATGGCGCCGGTCGTGTAGGAAGCCGCCGAAGAGAGCAGCCACAGCACCGCTTCAGCTACTTCAATCGCGCTGCCGGGCCTTTGCATCGGGATAGTCGCCGCCAGTCGTTCGAGCCGGTCAGGAGCGCCGTTCGCCGCGTGCAGTCCAGTCTCAATCAGTCCGGGCGCGACCGCGTTGACCCGAATTCCTTCAGTCGCCACCTCGCGAGCCAGCCCGATCGTGAAGCTATCGATCGCTCCCTTGGACGCAGCATAGTGCACCCACTCTCCAGCAGACCCGGTGTGGGCAGCGCGAGAGGAAATATTTACGATCGCTCCGCCGCTACCGCCG
>DATNMU010000262.1:0-2720 GCA_035602195.1 Candidatus Acidiferrum sp. | reverse complement strand
TCTCCCGGATTCTCCGAGAGCAGGAAAATGGTAGCGAACTGCGGCGGCTCTTCCAAAACTTTTAGCAGAGAATTCGCCGCTTCTTTCATGAAGGCGGAGTCGGTGAGGATATAGACGCGCTCCCGCGCTTCGGACGGACGGTAATAGATGGTCTCGATCACCCGCCGGACCTGATCAACCTTGATCATCATTTGCGGAGGGTCCGGAGGGATAATCAGCACATCCGGATGGGTCTGCACGAACAGCCGGGTATCTTTTTTGTCGCTCTCGCGCATGCCGTCGCGTGTCTCCACCGCTTCGGCAAAGCGAGCATCGAGATCGGCAGCTTGCGCGATGCGGAGACAGTTCGCGCATTGTCCGCAGAAATCAGGCAGGCCGTCGGTCTCCGTCGGCGTCAGGCAATTCAACGCTTGCGCCAGCATCAGCGCCAGCGTGTATTTGCCCGATCCCCGCGCACCCGAAAGGATCACCGCATGCGGAAATCGCTCCCGCGCCAGCATGTCGCGCAGGCGATGGACAGTCTCGGCGTTACCGTGAAAATCGGAGAAGCCCATTAGAGTGAATCAGATTCCCGCTCCGCATCCTCGCGGCGCTCAGCAGTCAGATCGTCAACCAGGGATACAGCCGGCGTGACGTGTTTCCGTACCAGTTTCTGAGCTTTGGCCAGGCGATGCCTATTCTCAGTTCATCAATCTCGAGACGAACGACAACTAGGTCGCCGGTCTTGATGCCAAGCGCACTGCGAAACGAAGTAGTGAGAACAACCCGGCCCGTTCTCGTCCACGCGGGTGCGGCGTTCCTTCATATTTATGCATATTCATGGCATCGTGCCCTAGCTACTTTCCGTCGCAAAAATGCTCTTTCTGACATAGGCCGGACAACATTGCACGCAACGGGATGTTGTCTTCTGTGGTGATTTGGCGCGTATCCACTCTCGTGCGCGAGGTGCGTGGACTGTGCCAGCTTAACTGCTCTGTCTCGCAAGATAACACCCCATCTGGATGACGTTGTCTGCAATCACGCCCAGGCCCACCCAACGGCGCATCCCGTTCAGACCGGGATAGAGGCAACGTCGCAAACCGTGTCTTCGTTTGAGCACGCTAATTCGGCCCTCCGAGCCGGTTCTCCACTTTTGCCCGTTACGAAACCAACGCTGGTGCTGAAGAAGTTTGCGCTCGCTACTTGTGGTTTTCTTGTTGGGCACCGACATCCACCGCACCCCCAGCGCTTGTCCCGCTTTCTCGTTCTCGCGCGAATAAAATCCCGCATCGGCGGCCACCCGGCGTGGGATTCGTCCCAACCTCTGTTGGTGCACCTCGATCGAAGACAGCAACAGAGTCGAGTCCGCAGGACGCTCGGCAAACACCTCGAAGTGGGTCACGATTTGGTTCTCCGCTTCCTGAATCTTGACCAGCTTGCCAAACTCGTTGGGCTTGCTCGCTTTCCCTTTGCGAATAATTTCTGTCTGCGGTTCGAACACGCTCACGATCTTTCCCGGCGACTTCGTGTCGCCTGCGAAAATCCGATTCTTGGTTTGTTTCACCACTTGCCCAACTCGCCCCACCATGGTCTCCAGCCCTTGCGCCAGTCCTGCCACTGCAGTGCGTCGACGTCGTGGTGCCTGCTTCACTTCTGCCAATACTCTCTGCGCCTGATTCATCACTTTTCGGGTCAAGCTGAGGAGTTCCCGGTACTGCCGCTTTCTCCGCTCTTCTCCCGGCGGCCCCAGCAGTCGGGTCGATAAGGCAATCGCCAGTACTCGCTTCCGTATGCTGCGCATTCGATTCCGCACCTTGCCTTTCAGACCGCCCGACTTATGCTCGATCTTCTTCATGGTCCGCGTCAGCACCCGCGTCCCGTCCCCCAACAAACTACTGTCGGTCGGATAGTGAATGTTGCTTTCCACCACCGTCGTATCCACCCGCAACTTTCTTCCCTGCGTCACTCCTCGCTCCTGCGCCAGTTCCACCACCCGTCGGTGCAATTGCTCAACCACTCTCGGCTCGATCAACTGGCCCAATCGTGCCAGGGTCTTGGCGTCCGGCACTTTTTCATCCCCGATCCGGGTAAAAGCGCGATACACCAAATTGGCCCGCACCTCTCGCTCCAGCACGTCGTAGCTCCAGTTCCGAATGTGCTTCAACAACAGCAGGCGCAACACTACTTCCGCCGGCGTTTGCATTCGGCCACGGATGCGGCTCTGCGGGTGGCGTTCCCCTTGCGCCTCGTACACCGTGTCCAGAAGTTGCTCGTCTTCCAGTAGTTCGTCCACCAGCCGCATCCAAGGTTCCCACAACTCCTCGATATCTTCGGCTAGACCTCGATGCCACAGCGACGGTTGTTGATGACGTAGTTTGATCATGGCCGTCATCCTAATCACCGTTCTTGTCTAAAACAATATGTCTTAAAAATGTTTTATTACTTTCTTGAATCCCACCGCTCAAACTGAACGTTCTGGCTCCAACCCTCGGCTCCAGCCTCGCTGATTACGCTCCGCTCATGCCTCATTTTTGCGATGGAAAGTAGCTAGAATGATCAGGGCTATAATCGGTAGAAGAAGTGCCGCAGATGCATGCGGTTGCGATAAAGAAGGGTCACAGCCGGGAGAACACAATGCGACTCAGAGAAATGGGCACCCTTCGTTGTGACGGTTGCGCCGAAGAGTTCGTTGTCAATCACCAGCAGACTTGTGGTCGATAATCGGCTCGCCGAGAAACAGG
>DATNMU010000261.1:0-9534 GCA_035602195.1 Candidatus Acidiferrum sp. | reverse complement strand
GTCGCCGCTGAGCGGCGCGCTGGCCTCCGAGGGCACAACTCGTGTCCAATTGTTTCCTGAGTCGAGCGAATGATAGAGCATCGCACCGGAACCCCCGGCCCAAACTTCCGCACCTAGAGCCGCAACGGCGCGGAATACTGGGCCAGAATTCGCCGGCTCTTTTTTGCTCATCTTCACTTTCATGTTCTGATTCTTGTAATCGTTTGCACTCACGCTCACGTCCTGCCACGTCGTGCCGCCGTCAAACGACCGCTGGAGACCTCCGCTCGAAGTGACTTCCCATCGCGGCGATGAGCGCAACGCCTTTTGCAAAGAAAGGTCCGAGCTCGTAACGGCGCTGGCGAGCACCCCATTGGATTGGGCCTGCTGCTGCGGCTCAGAATCCTTTGCCTTCACAACGTCTAAATTTCGTTGCGGCTCTGGCGAGCGTAGTGCCGTTCGACCATGAATCGCCTCTGCCTGAATCTGATCTGGCCGACTTGTCTGGGTTGTCCCCGACTGTACCTCCACCATGGGTGAACTTGGCGGAAGATCAGCCTGCTGAGCCATCACAGCGGTTGCATTCGGCGCAGCCGGACTCTGGGCTGCAACCGGCGCCGCCTCTGCTGAAGCAGGCACAGACGCGAGACTGCCGCCTCGCGGTGCTCGACGAAAGACCCCGCCCCCTATTCCGCCTCCCGTAGCTCCTCGGTTCATCGGCTGCGGAGCAGGGAAGAGTGCGTTCGCCGAAGTAGAGGGCCGATCTGTTGCTTGCCGGGATTGGCTGCGAGCCAACTCCGGCGTCGCACTATCGCTTGTTCGTTCCCGAGCTTGGTGTGGTGCTGGCGCATTCGTTACCGGGAGAGGATTTTCGGCTTGCGATGCGGTGATCTTCTCTCCCACGCGCGTAGGGGTGGAGACCAACGCCACTTTCTGTTCTGTGTGCTGCTTGTATTCCAGGACCCCCACCGACGTCACCAGCACAGTTCCCGCCGCGACTACGCCCCAGCGCAGAACCGGCCAGCTCAACCACCTACCGCCGCGGTGAACGGGAACCGGCGCGGATTGCGCTTCCGTTGCGGGCAGGGCGAGCGCGACAACTTCGCGGCAATCGCCGCAGTGGGCAAGGTGCTCCATCACTTGCCCTCGCTCAGATTCGACGAGCGATTGCTCGGCGAAAGCCGTGAGCAAATCAGCGTCCGGGTGAGCACCCACTGTGCCCGGCACTGCCCGCGGCAACCGCACTCGCACGATTTTTGGAACGTCTTGCATGGATAGTTTCTAGTCGCCCGATTCTAACTTTTCGCCCTTGGCGCAGCTTTTTGTGGAAAGCGCAGTGGCTCCTTTTCTGAGAACGCCGCCGCCGCCGATTCTTGCGCCAGGCTGCGACGAATATTCACCTGCAGATCGCGCACGTCCACTTCCATAGCTTCTTCCGCCTGGCGCCGGGTCATCCCTTGCTGCATCATGCCAGCCAGGATTTTCTTACGCAACGCCTTGGCCAGTTTGTCCACCTTCCGGCTGATCGTGGATTCGTGCACGCCCAACATGCGCGCAACTTCGGCCAGCGTGCGTCCGTCGAGATAATACGCCGCCAACACCAGGCGGTCCTCGCCCGGCAAAGCCGCCAAAGCGGAATCGGTGGCAGACTCCAATCGCGAGTCCGCCGACGGCGCCTCCTCGGCTTCCGGCGCGGCGAACTGATTGCCTTCGTCGCTCTCTTCGTCGAGGCTCACCAGGCGCTTGGTGCGGCGGTAGCGATTTACGAACTCCTGCGCCAGCACGGTCCGCAACCAGCCTTCGAGTGAACCCCGGCCGGTGAAGGACGACAATTTCGAAACGCGTACTCCCTCGCGACTGCTGGTTCCGTAGAGCTCGGCATAGAGGCTGTCGGCAAGATCTCGCGCAGCCGAGTCCTCGCGCGCAATGCGCAACGCAGACTGATAAAGCTTTTCCCGATAGCGAATCAGAAAGAGTTCCCAGGCCGTGTTGTTTCCGGCAGCGCAGGCTCGGGCCAGCGCAAGTTCTTCGACGCGCAGCGCGAGTAGAAAACTTCGAGCTTCCTCTTGAGTCGTGCCGCTCGAAAGATATTTCGCCGCTACCTCGCACAGAACCGCGGCAAAAGATTCTGCCGTGAGTCCCACGCTTTCGCAGCCGCTCTTGGCGTGCAGTTCAGCTTGCAGGTCGGCGACCGCCGATTGCACTACAGCTGGGACTGGATTTGATTCACGCATGTGGAGAAGTTGACGGCCTAGTTCTTGATGCTACCAATTATTAGACGCTTGCAACGTTAATTTTGTTCGCAAGGGCCTACTCTCTTCGCGTTCTTCCCGCGGTGTTGAGAAGAGCGGCAAAACACTTCGAAGTTACGGCGGTAACCGCCACTGCGGCCCCGCTGCAGCTCAAGACGATTCAGCCGCACTCCGGAGGAAAACTATGCGTACGAGATTATCTGTGGCAGTGACAGTTGCAATGGTCGTGGCCGGAATGGTCTTTGTGGGCAGGGCTCCGGTTCACGCCGGAGAGCAGTCTGCGCTCTCCAACTATAAGGTACTGGACCCGATTCGGCATGGAAGTCTAACCGTATTTCCCGTGGTCGCTTCAAAGTCTTATGCTACGGCGGAGTTCCTCACATTAGACGAAGGGTTGCGCACTGGAGAGGTCGTCGTCACCGAGTACGGCAGTGTCAGCGGCCTCCTGCGTCGTCGCGGGACGCCCGCCATACGGCACGATAGCGCTGAAGTCAACCGCCTTGTGCTGGTGAATAACTCAAAGCGTCCTCTGTTGCTTCTTGCTGGAGAGATTGTTACCGGCGGCAAGCAGGATCGGGTGATTGGCATGGATCGAATAGTTCCGGCGGAAAGCGATCCGGTGGATTTGAGTGTCTTCTGCGTGGAACCGGGCCGCTGGGTCGCGACCAGCGACCGGTTCGGAGCCTCCGGCACGACTTACGTACCCGGCACCGGTGGGGGAGTCGGCGGGGGATCTGCCGGGACGATGATGGCGCAGCCGTCGGTGCGCGCCAAGGCGATGGGCGACAAAGATCAGAACCAGGTGTGGGCGGAAGTCAGAAAGCAGCAATCGTCAATGGCAGTCGAAGTATTGCCCACCGCCCCCACGGCAAGCACAGAGATCCGCTCCACCAGTTCCTATGCCCGCGTAATGGAAAACAAAAAGGTGAAAGAGAAGGTTGACGAAGTTGCCAGACCCATCGAAAAGAATTACCAGAGCCTGATCAAACAACTGCGCGATCGCAAAGCGGTGGGAATTGTGGTTGCGGTGAACGGGCGCATCATCTGGTCCGATGTGTTTGCCAGCACCGAACTGCTGGAAAAATATTGGCCCAAACTGGTGCGCTCCTACGCATCGGAAGCGGTGGTGACGCGCGCCAAAGGCGAAGAGGCGAGCCTGACTCAAGCAGAAAAGTTTCTAGCAGAGACGGACGGCCGGAAAGAAACCATCGAGAGCGAACCCGGAATCTACCGCCATACTGAGGTCTATGGCGAGGGATTCAAAGTGTTCGCCCTGACGTCGCTGCTGCCAAAGACAGGTTTTGATGTACACGTGGCAAAAATGTCAGATTAAAAAAATGGCCAGTGGTCAGGTCTCAATGGCCAGAGAGGCTACCGTAGCCGAACTGGCCACTGATCTCTTCATACCGATCACTGCCCACTGGCCCCTGAATTCTGATACCAATTCCGCCACGCTGCCGAATCGTTCGGCAAGTGCTGCTTCGTAATATCGTGCAGCGCCTGAAAAGCCCAAGCGTGAGTTTGCGCATCCAGAGCAGGGTCCTCGGAGTAGTTGATCAGCTGCGGCACCGCCGTGAGCCTCTGTTCATGGGAAAGCATGCCCGATTCTGCCAAGCTGCAAGCGGCTCGTTCGCGCACCAGCGGCGATGGATCGTTGTGCATGGAGTCAAGCAGGGGCGCGATGGTTGCGCTGGTCCCTACTAATGCCAATCCTTCGATCGCCCAACGGCGCGAGTCCTCCGAATCTTTGCCGGAATCTTTTAGATGTCCAACTAACGCCTGCACCACCCGATCGGTCGCAACTCCGCGGTTTCCCAGCAACCCAAGAGCCCACAAAGCCCAAATCTTTCGTGCGTGGTCAGAGGAATTCGCTTCCAGCAGCAGATGCTCTGCTGTTGAATCACTCTTACTCAATCCATAAGCGGCCAGTTGCACTTCAATCCCGGAAGTCCGCACATCTTGATCGTTGGAATTAAGAGCGACGGTGGTGAGTTGGCTGAGTTGCGGGTTCCAGTTGAGCCTTCCGCGCCAGCCCTCGACGTGCGCCTGGATCTCGGCGTTCGCTCCACCCGAACGACTGACGGCGCGGCCCAGCAATATCTCAGCCTGTTTCTGCGGCTTCTCGCGCTCCAGTTCGCGCTCCGAGAATCTCGCAGAAGAAACGGCGGGGTTCTTCTTTGGCGCGGAAGTGCTTCCAATGTTTTTCCAAACAGCGCGTCCGCTCGATGCAAAAAGTGCGGCCACGATTCCGCCTGCCACCGCGAGCAAGCGAAGTAAGCGAAGGTTCGCGGATGCCACCGGCCGGCGGTCAGTAGGAGTGGCGATCTTGGATGTTGGCGACACGGTCGGGAGACCGCCGGACGACTTCGCAAAATCGGAGTCAGGCCCGAGCGTGCCGTAGTCGGGCGTAGGCGCAAGCCGCGAATCCAGCGGTTGTTCAGCCACACCCACGGCTTGTTCCGGCCCTTTTTTTACGAACACATCCATAGGCACGAGTTTAGGGAAGCCCGAGGATAGGGTAAAGTTACTTCTGGGCTCCACCTGAACCATATTAGATGCAGGCTTCCGGCTACCCGTAGCATGAAACTGGCATCGGAATACAGCGCGGAGGCTTGGAGGGCTGTCGAAGAATTCATGTCCATCAAGAAAACGCCTGCCAAAACAACCAAGTCTGCCGAGGGAAAATTCATGCGCTATGGATTGTCTTCGCTCATTCTGCTCGTCGCGGCCGCAGCGCTGGCCGCAGCTGGCCCAGGATATAAAGTGGTGAACACGTACAAAGTTGGAGGCGATGGCGGTTGGGATTATTTGACCGCCGATGTCGCCGCTCGCCGTCTTTACATTTCTCGCGCCACTCACGTCATCGTTCTTGATCTTGATTCCGGAAAATCAATAGGCGACATCGGCGACACGCCGGGCGTTCATGGCATCGCCCTCGCTCCTGAGCTTGGACGCGGTTTTATCAGCAATGGGCGCGAAGGCACGGTCAGCATTTTCGATATGAAGACGCTGGCGACCAGCGGCAAAGTAAAGGTGGGCGATAATCCTGATGCGATTCTCTACGACTCCCCTACCAAACGCGTCTTCACATTCAATGGAAAAAGTCAGGATTCGACCGCTATCGATGCCGAAACGGGTACGGTGCTCGGAACCATCAAACTGGATGGCAAGCCCGAATTTGCGGCCAGCGACGGCAAAGGCGGAGTCTGGGTCAACATTGAAGACAAAAGCGAATTGGTGTCGATTGACCCCAACAAACTCGAAGTCAAATCGAAGTGGCCGCTCGCCCCTTGCACCGAACCCAGCGGACTTTCGCTCGACAAGAAAAACCGCCGCCTGTTTGTCGGTTGCGACAATAAAATGATGGCGGTTGTCGATGCCGATACCGGTAAAGTTCTGGCAACGCCCCCCATCGGCGAAGGCGTTGATGCAACCGCATTTGACGATGGAACCGGGCTGGCTTTCGCCTCCTGCGGCGGCGATGGCGTGCTCACGGTCGTAAGAGAAGATTCTCCAGAGAAATTCAGCGTCGCGGAAAACATTCCCACACAGGCCGGCGCTCGCACTTTGGCGCTCGACTCGAAAACCCACAAAGTGTTCGTCGTGACGGCGAAGTTTGGTCCGCCGCCGGCCGCCACAGCGGATAATCCTCATCCTCGCCGCAGCATCCTTCCCGATTCATTTGTTGTTCTCGTCCTCAGCAAATGATGAAGAGCATGCTCAACTCGTGGCGCATTGCGATTTGGCTTGGGCTGGCGGTTGTCCTGCTGTCCGGTTGTCTGGTGCAGACCTGCGCCGCTTACTCGGTGCTTACGCACGAAGAAGCGGTCGATCTGGTTTGGAAGGACAACCTGCTGCCCATGCTGAAGCAGCGCTTCCCGAACGCTACCGATGATGATTTGAAAAAAGCTCACGCCTTTGCCTACGGCGGCTCGCTCATTCAGGACATGGGTTATTACCCATTCGGCAGCAAATATTTTAGCGATCTTACGCACTACGTCCGTACCGGCGATTTCATCGTCAACATGATCAACGAATCGTCCGATCTCAACGAGTACGCTTTTGCCTTGGGCGCCCTGGCCCACTACTCTGCCGACAATTGTGGACACCCGACCATTAATAAGGCGGTAGCTATCGAGTTTCCCAAGCTTCGAAAAAAGTATGGCGACGTAGTAACCTACGAAGACAATCCCAAAGCCCACATCCGCACCGAGTTTGGTTTCGACGTAACTCAGGTTGCCAAAAACCGCTACACCTCAGACCGCTATCACGACTTCATCGGATTCGAGGTCGCCAAACCAGTGTTGGAGCGCGCTTTTCAAGATACCTATAACGTTCCCCTGAACGATGTTCTCACCAAAGAAGATCTGGCCTTCGGCACTTTTCGCCGCGCCATCAGCCAGGTGATCCCCGAAATGACGCGCGTGGCGCTGATCTCGCGGCACAGTGAGATCGTCAAAGAAACTCCCAACGTCAAAGCGCGCCAGTTCCGCTACTACCTGTCGCGCACCAGTTATCAAAAGGAATGGGGCAAGGGCTATCGTCGCCCCGGCTTCGGAACGCGCGTGCTCGCATTCTTTCTTCGGTTCGTGCCGAAGGTCGGCCCATTCAAGGCGCTCGACTTCAAAATTCCTTCTCACCAAACCGAAGATCTCTACATCGCCAGCGTGGTTCTCACAATCCAGGATTACAAGAAGCTCCTCACTGAAACTTCAGAGGGAAAGTTGAAGCTCGTCAATACCGACTTCGACACCGGCCACGACACACTTGCTGGCGAGTATGCCCTGACCGATAAGACCTACGCCCATCTGCTGGACCAGCTGGCGAGCCGCAACTTCACTGGCATCACTCTCGAAATGCGAAACAACCTGTTGGCTTTCTATTCCAACCCTGCGGCTCCCATTGTCACCAAGAAAAAAGACAAAGCATGGCAGAAGACGCAAGCGGAATTGGAAAAGCTTCACGCCCTGCCGGAGCCTCCGCCATTGGAGCCCAAAATGATTTCGCTGATCGACCTGCAACCGGACGAAGCGCCCGAATTATCTGAAGCGTTCGACGAATTATCAATCGATACCGCCGGTCCACAGAATTAATGCATCTCGAACGACCGTTCGGTTGTCAAATCGAGTTGCCCCGGTTATTATTTCGAATACTTTTTCGATTTGAACTCTGCCGGATTCGCCTACAGGGCGTTCTGATTTCATAAGACTCGTGAGGTTTTTGATAAATGGCAACTTCGGACGACAAGTTTTATCATGCGCGGGTTACCCGGCGCGTTGACTTCGCCCCCGACCTTTGGATGTTCCGCATTCAATCGGGCGAGCGATTCAACTTTCTTCCCGGACAGTACGCGACCCTTGGTGTCGAAGAAAACGGCAAGCGCATCGAGCGACCTTATTCGATTGCGTCCTCGCCTTCCGAAGATGAGGTCGAGTTCTTCTTCGAACTGGTGCCCGATGGAGCGCTCACGCCCAAGCTCTACAAACTGCAACCGGGCGACGAACTGCTGATGCGCAAAGCTCCGAAGGGACGGTTCGTGCTCGAAACAACAAACGGCCGCACCAATCATTTATTAGTATCCACCGTTACGGGGGTAGCTCCCTTTGTCAGCTTCGTTCGCACCTTGTCGAAGGATTGGAAAGAAGGCCGCTTCGACGGCGCTCACAAACTTTATCTGCTGAACGGCGCCAGCCGCCCGTGGGAGTTTGGCTATAAAGATGAACTCATCCGCTTCGCCGAAGAGTTGCCGTTTCTTAAATATGTTCCCACCGTGAGCCGTCCGTGGGATCACGCCGACTGGCCGGGAGAGATCGGTCGCGCCGACGACATCCTGCGCAAATACGCAGACTCGTGGGGACTCGACGCCAGCAACACTCACGCCTACCTGTGCGGCCATCCCGACATGATCGCCAACAGCAAAGCCATCCTGAAGCGCCGCGGATTTCTCGACAAAACCGCCATCAAGGAAGAAATCTACTGGATCCCGCCCAAATAGCGGCTCATGTAGAGACAGCCGCCTCGGCTGTCACGCCGTGGCGAAGCCCGGCGAAACTTCGCGTACATCGGATCGCGAGCTCAAATCAGGACTCCGCCGGCGCAAACACCACCAGCACCGTCAATTCTTCTGTGATGTCGTAAAATCGATGTCCCACTTCCGCCCCTACAAAAATCACGCTGCCCGCCGAAACCTCCACGTCTTCAGACCCCGCCTTGAACCGCGCGCGGCCGCGCACCACGTAGTAGATCTCATCCTCGCGATGCGGCCTCTGCCGGTCCGTCGCCCCGGCTGCCAGCACGTAAAGTCCCGCGCTCATCGCCGGCACTCGCAGAAATTCGCGATAGGGACGCCCGCTCTCGGCGCGCTGCTCCTCGATCTCGGCCAGCCGGGCAAGGAGCGTCTTCACGCGAAGATGCCTCCGAAAATCAGATCGGTAAATTGCGGGATCAGATTCTGCGCCTGCAGTTCTCCCTCCGGCTTGTACCACTGATAAATCCAATTGATCATTCCCAGCAACGCAAACGCCGCAGCGCGCGGGCTGACCTTCGCCCTGGTCTGATGCCGGTTTTTCTCTTGCACTTCCGCCATCAGCTTTTCCAAAAAATGAATGTAATCCTTCTTACGAGAGTTGATCCGCTTCCGCAACCCCGGCGGCAGCGGATGGTTCTCATGCAGCATCACCGTAATCTCTCGGTCCCGTGGGCTCAGCACAACTTCAATATGCAGCCGGATCAGCGCCCGCAACCGCTCTTCCGGATCGGCAATCCCCCGCACCGGATCCAGTACGCGCTCCTGCGTGATCTGCATAGCGTGGTCCATGATCTCGAACAAAATTTCGTCCTTGCTCTGAAAGTGATGATAGAGCCCGCCTTTGCTGAGCTTGAGCGCCGCCGCCACGTCGTTCATGGAAGTGGCGTCATACCCGCGCTGCTGAAACAGCCGCGCCGCCGTGCGCAAAATCTCCTGCCGGGGATCGACCACCGTCTCGCGAGTCATCGGCTGACATGGTAAACACTCCGCCGCCGGATTGCCAACGCCAGGCCATCCAGCCCAGGCTACTGCGGCTGTGATTTCGCATTAGCGACCCGCATCGGCCTTCTGTGTATTTTTTTGCTTCGACAGCCTAAGTCAGCAATGTCGCATCTACTATTCGAGTCGAATAAGGAGGCCTATGGCTGACGCTCCGCGAATTACAGCCGAAGAGCTGAAACGAAGAATGGACGCTGGCGAAAACTTCACGATTATCGACGTCCGCAATCCCAAGGCTTGGGCGGAAGCCGACACGGTGTTACCAGGCGCGATTCG
>DATNMU010000260.1:0-3965 GCA_035602195.1 Candidatus Acidiferrum sp. | reverse complement strand
CGTTATAGCTCAAGCCGGAACAGCCGCCGCCCTGCACGCCGAGGCGCAACCCGCCCTGCTCAGGCGAAATGCCTTCTTTGGCCATGGCGCTGCGCACCTTGCCGAGGGCCTTATCGGTGACCTGAATACCCTTGGAGGGTGCAGGTGGCGCGGGTTGTGCGGTTTGTTCGGTTGCCGTTGTCATTCTAGTTCCTGACGCAGTCCCTCAGCGGCTAAAGCCGCCACGGATCCGAGACGCTTACGGCACGACTAAAGTCGTGCCCTTCCCGAATCGCCTTGACGCGGCTGAAGCCGCGCCCTTTCAAAGCTCAGCCGCATTGCGAAAGTCATCCGCATTGCAGAGCGCACGCGAGAATCTCTACTGCGCTACCGCTGCGCTAACCGGCTTCGAACTTTCCTGCTTTTTCTTCCAGTCGCCGATCGCGGCGCGGATTGCGTCTTCCGCCAGCACGGAACAGTGGATCTTGACCGGAGGAAGCGACAGTTCCTTCACGATGTCCATGTTCTTGATGGCGAGGGCTTCATCCACCGTCTTGCCTTTGACCCATTCGGTGGCCAAAGATGACGATGCAATCGCGGAGCCGCAGCCAAACGTTTTGAACTTGGCTTCTTCAATCACGTTGGTCTCGCGGTTAACCTTGATCTGCAGCTTCATCACGTCGCCGCACTCGGGTGCACCGACCAGGCCGGTGCCCACGTCTGCGCTGCTCTTGTCCATTGAGCCGACGTTGCGGGGATTGTTGTAATGATCGATTACTTTATCGCTGTATGACATTTGTCTCTCTCCTGAATTCACTGGCCGGGGCTAAAGCCCCTTTTCAGTCTTTAGAGCTTTTGCGGCACGACTAAAGTCGTGCCCTTCCCAATTACTCTCCCGCCCACTTCACGTCCTTCAAATTGATGCCTTCTTTCGCCATCTCGTAGAGCGGAGAAAGTTCACGCAGACGCTCGACGGTTTCGATCACGCGATCGGCCACGTAATCGATCTCTGCCGCGGTGTTGAAGCGACCGATGCCGAAGCGGATCGAACTGTGCGCCAGGTCGTCGCCGGTTCCGAGAGCCTTTAATACATAAGATGGCTCAAGCGTCGCAGAGGTGCAGGCCGAACCGCTGGAAACCGCGATGTCGTTAATACCCATCAACAAGGACTCGCCTTCCACGTAGGCAAAGCTAATATTCAAGTTGCCGGGCAAGCGGTGCTCCATGGTGCCGTTGATATAAGTCTCGTCCAACCGGGTCATGATGCGGTCGCGCAGCCGGTCGCGCAGACTGCTTAATTGCACTGCCTCACGAGACATCTCTTCGGATGCGATCGCACAAGCTTTACCCAAGCCCACGATGCCCGCGACATTGAGCGTTCCTGATCGCATGCCGCGCTCGTGCCCTCCGCCGTCGATAATGGCGGAAATCTGCACCCGCGGATTTTTGCGGCGAACATACAACGCGCCCACGCCCTTGGGCCCATACATCTTGTGCCCGGAGATCGACATCAGGTCGATGTATTGCTTGTTCACATCAATCGGAACCTTGCCCACAGCCTGGGTCGCGTCAGTGTGAAAAATAACTCCGCGTTCGCGACACAGCTTGCCGATTTCAGTGACCGGCTGCAGTACTCCGATCTCGTTATTCGCAGCCATGATGGTCACCAGGATGGTCTTGTCATCCATGGCGCGCTTCAGTTCTTCAAGATCGACTAGGCCATCCTTCTGCACGGGCAGATAAGTCACGCGATAGCCATATTTCTCAAGGCGCTTGCAGGTGTCGAGCACCGCCTTGTGCTCGGTGACCGCCGTAATAATGTGATTGCCCTTCTCGCGGTACATCTCAGCGACGCCCTTAATGGCAAGGTTGTCGCTTTCCGTGGCGCCGGAGGTGAAAATAATTTCTTTCGTGGTCGCGCCGATCAGCTTCGCGATGCGCTCACGCGCCGTCTCCACGCCCTCTTCGCCAGCCCAGCCAAATGAGTGATTGCGGCTAGCGGCGTTGCCGAATCTCTCCATGAAATAGGGCAGCATCTCCTCCAACACCCGCGGATCCATGGGCGTGGTGGCGTGATTATCCATGTAGATGGGCAGCTTCACTCCCTGAGGAGCGGCGTGTTTAGTGACTGGCAGCTGCTGGGGGATCTTCACATCCGTGCTCATAATTGCGTCTCCTACCTTGCTTAAATACCTAACCTGAAAGTCTGCTTGCTAAACGATCGTTACCAATTCCGCCGCCTTGATCGAGGAAGCTTCGACCGTTTCCGGTTCCTCGCGCATATGTGATATCTTGATGCGCTTCAGCACCTCTTCGATGCTGTCATTCACTTTGCGCAACGGCTCGCGTATGTTGCATCGGTTGCTCTGGCCGCATTCTCCGCGAACAGTTACACAGGAAGTGATGAACAAAGGTCCGTCGATGGCCTGAATTACTTCGAAAGCGGAAATCGTATGCGCCGCTCGCGCCAGCCTGTAGCCGCCGTTGGTTCCGTGCTGCGAATGCAACAAGCCGGCTTTCGCCAACCGCTGCAGAATCTTGGCCAGAGCCTCAGGAGGAATGCCGAACGAATCGGCAACATCCTTGGCGCTGGCGCTGCCGGTTCCGTCGTGAGCGTGGTCAGCCAGATGTTTCATGGCCATTAGCGCGTAATCGGCTTTCTTGGTTAATTTCAGCATCGCAGGTTCCGGCGTAAGCGCCGCTTAGGCGAACTATTGAATTGCGACCTTTTCTGTCGTAATTCAGTTTACCTCTCTTGGCCAGATTCGCGCAACCCCTTACAGGCGGGTGTTGGAATCCTCACTCGAAAGGTAACTACCGAGGATTAAGTGGTTTAGGAGTTGGCGATAATTTTGGTCGGAATTCCGCTCTAGTGGACAACGACACCCGGTCCCGTCCGCTTCAGACAATGGTTAAGCGAATCCGAAATTTTTAGTTAGCTTTGCTCACGAACCACTTGACAAGTGGAAAAGCGGGGCTAAAATACCGGGATTCCTGCGAATCCGCCTCCGTGTATTCCACGAAGGCGGCGCTTCGGATTTATGATCTCAAAGCCGTCCTCGTCTGCTTCCAGCCCTCAGAAACCTTGCAAGCATCCCCGCGTGCAAATCGTGAGCCGCGAAGAAGACGCTGAATTCGTGGAGTGCCTGGAATGCCGCGAAGTATTTGAATCGAGCGAGCTCAAAGACATGAGTATCGAAGAAACGGCGGAGAGCGAAGCCCAGGAGTCTTAGCCTCGGGAATCACCCTTCAATCGGCACAACGCCGGTCACCGTAGTAACCGACTCACTCGATTCCCCCTTGTTTCTGTCGAAAACGGCCTGCTAGTCTGCAGGCCGGGGGCGTGCATTCCCGCACGCGCAAACAAAATGCCTGCCGTAGCGCTGGTGGTCGACGATTCCATGCTGATCCGTTACACCGTTTGCCGCTTTCTCGAAGAGCGCGGCTTTCAGGTGGAATCTGCGACCAATGGACTTGAGGCCTTGCAAATTCTCGAACGGCTGCATCCCGACCTGATCGTCACTGACATGCACATGCCAAAAATGTCAGGCAAAGAATTGATCGACGCCCTGAAAAGCAACCCAGCTACCGCCAATATTCCCCTTATTATTGTCGCCGGCCGCGCCAGCGGATTCGATGAAAAAGAAAATCGCGCAAACTTTGCGATTTATAAAGACATCGACATCCAGGGACAGCTCGAAAAGGCTTTGGATGTGGCCATGGCGAAAAAGCGCGGGCAATCGGCAGGAAAGTAAACACTCTTATCGGCATCCAGCAGCAATCCCAAAGCTGCGCCGGCGTTCTACCGCAAAACCAAACTCGCCTCGGCTGAAAAATCCAGCGGCGCAAAATTCCCGGTGAGGAACTTTGGATAAGCTGCAGCCGCAATCATGGCGGCATTATCGGTGGAAAGCGGCCGCGACGGGAAATACACCGGAAGGCCCTCCTCAGCTCCACTACGCTCAAAAGTGCTACGCAACTCGCTG
>DATNMU010000259.1:0-30122 GCA_035602195.1 Candidatus Acidiferrum sp. | reverse complement strand
ACACGGTCAAGAAAGCAGCCTAAAATGGCCCATCTGTCGGATTCTCACTCAGAACCCAAAAACCGTTGAAACAGTGAGATATCGCCATTTCTCAGCCTCGCTCGCTCGCGCAGCTTCGGCTTGCTGCACCCGCTTTTCCGCATCGACACCGAGGATCAGCCGCACCGGCACCTCGTCGCTATTCGCCAGTTGCAGAATTACATCCGCGATCTTTCGCGGATCGCCTTCCGCACGCCCTTCGAGTCCTCGCAATATCTTGTGCATTGAACCGACCGAGGCCTCGTAGTCCGGCAGCAGGTCCGGCATATTCTCACCCGCGCGCCGTGCCCAGTTGGTCCGAATGCCTCCCGGCTCCAGCGTGCAGATCTTTACCCCGAACGGCGCGACTTCCATCGCCAGCGAGTCGCTAAAACCGCCGACAGCCCACTTGGCCGCGTGATACGGCGTATTGCCGGGAACCCCGAGGCGACCGCCGACCGAAGACACCTGAAAGATATGACCACTCTTCTGCTTGCGCATCACCGGCACGGCCGCACGAGTGGTGTACACCACCCCGTAAAAGCAGGTGTCCACGACGGCCTGGAAATCCTCCGCGCTCATTTGCTCGAACGGTGCAATCTGCCCATAACCAGCATTGTTGACTAGTACGTCCAGCCGCCCGAAGCAGTCGACAGCCAACTGCACGGCTGCCTTTGCCGCGGCCTCATCGCGCACGTCCAGCCTGACGGGCTTCACCCGCTCGCCGTACTGCGCCACCAGGGGTGCCAGCTCTTCCGTCCGACGCGCTCCGGCTACCACGCTATCCCCCGCAGCCAGTGCCGCCTCGGCGATGTCCCTCCCCAACCCGTTTCCGCTTCCCGTAATCAACCAGACCTTAGACATGAAAATCCTCCATTCTCCTTCTTAGAAACTATGGGCGATTAGACTCGGCCACCTGGCCTCGCGAGCGAGTCTATTGTGATTACTCACTCATTTATTAGATGCAATGACTTGTTACTTGGTTACACCGGACCAAAACATTTGAAAGCCGCTATCCCGGTAGTGTTTCGCCTTGGACGGGTTCGACGCCGTAAGGTCGATCGTCGCCTCCACCAAAGCTGCTAACGACTTCGAGATAAGTTCCACCGGGAGATCGTTCCGAAAAAGACGCTGCTCAATCGCGTCACGAATCATGGCCTGGAACTCGACGAACGGCGCGCTACCGGCGGCTCTGGACTCTTTGGTAAGTACCTCTGACACCTGTAGTTGCGCGAGCACCTTGCGCTGCTTAGGATTTGCAATACCCCACTTCACGTAACGATCCCAAACATGTTGCAGCCTGGTACGAACATTCTTTTTCCGAGGGAAATCCGACATCATGGCGTCTGCGAGTTCCAGCTTGAGCTCCCGGTAAAGGGCATTGATCAGATCATCCTTGGTCTTGAAGTACGTAAACAGAGTTCCCTCGGCGACGCCAGCTTGTTTTGATATCTCTGACGTTGGAGCACCGGTAAGACCGCGCTCCGCAAATAGGCGGGTCGCGGCGTCGAGGATCGAATTTCGCTTGTCTTCGCTCTTGGGACGAGCCACAGATATCCTCCATAAATGAGTGTATACTCAATACTACATCTGTTCCTCGTATATCGCGACCTAGTTCTAGTTCGGTTCATAGAGTCCCGCTTCAAAATCGCACGCTGGGGTCTCGTCCTGGCCATCGCCAGCCCCGCTCTAGCTTAGGAGTATGTTGGTGGATGAGATGGAATCAAGAAGTGCAGCGGACGGCAGGTATCGGACCTTGCTTGAAGTGTCCGGCGCCATCGCGTCCCAGCCGAACTTGAAGGCTGTCCTGCACAGCTTGCGCCGTTTATTGTCTAGCGTTGTTGCTTTCGACTCGGTTAGCCTTTCCCTGCTGTCCGACAACGGGAAATCGGTTCGGCTCATAGCATTTGACCGAGGTTCGGAAGCTTATCAAGTTGAAATCGGTACTGAGTTCCCGCATGTGGGGAGCGCTGTTGGAAGAGCGCTTGACGAACAAAAACCGATATACATTCCCGACCTTCAGGCCGAGCTTTCAAAGATTCCCCAGCTGGCGTCGCAAGCCAGGCTTGGCACCCCGCACAGCGCGTACATCTTTCCAATCTCGATATCGGGGAAGAAACTTGGGGCTTTGACATTTGGGATCGCACAGGGAGAAAAATTCAGCCCCGACGATGTGGAACTCATGACCTCCGTTTCATCGCATGTCGGGGTTGCCCTGGAGAGCGCAATTGCCACCGATGCCGCAGAGACGTACCAACGGCAGTTGGCTCGGGAGCGCGATCGGCTCCGGCTGCTGCTCGAGATCAACAATCAGGTTGTAACGCAGTTGGACGTTAATGAGCTGTTCCGTTCCGCCTCGGCGTCGATTCGCAAATACTTTGCAAATGACTTCACCGGTTTCTGGCTCATCGACAAACAGTCCAACCAACTGGAATGCGCAATCCTCGATTTTCCCGGCGGCAAGGGCTTTCTTGCGGACATTCCCGCCCGTGCAGTCACCGACCGGGAAGCTGAGAAGATGCGTACCCGAACTGCTGAGATCTGGTCGCAGCAGGATATCGACAAGCTTCGGCCGGAGGTTCTCGAACGACTGAAGGCTGAATCGATCGCTGCGATGGCGGTTGCCCCCCTGGGCACCTCGAATGGACCGCTTGGGCTTATGTCCATGGGAAGCAAGCGGCCCAACAACTTTGGACAAGAAGACCTCGACATTTTGTCCCAAATCAGCGCGCAGATTTCCCTCGCGTTAGACAACGCGCTCGCGTATGGACGACTCAGCGCCTCGAGAAATCGCCTGGAAGACGAGCGCTTGTATCTCGAATCCGAAATCCGCGCGGAATACAACTTCGAGGATATCGTGGGCAAGAGCCCCGCTCTGCGCAAAGTCCTTGACCAGATCGAGATTGTCGCCCCCACCGGATCTACTGTTTTGTTGCGCGGACAGACGGGCACCGGCAAAGAACTGGTTGCGCGCGCACTCCATAGCCTTAGTCCAAGACGAGACCGAACGTTTGTCAGGCTCAATTGTGCTGCCATTCCGTCCGGGCTGGTCGAAAGCGAACTCTTCGGACACGAGAAAGGTGCATTCACCGGCGCTTTGCTGCAGAAGCGCGGCCGTTTGGAGCTTGCCGATCGCGGCACTTTGTTCCTGGATGAAATCGGCGACATTGGTCTGGAGTTGCAGCCGAAGCTGCTGCGCGCGTTGCAGGAACAAGAGTTCGAGCGGCTGGGCAGCAACAAGACCATTCATGTGGACGTTCGCCTGATCGCGGCGACGCACAGAGATCTGTCGTTGATGATCCGCAACAATCAATTCCGTGAGGATCTGTTTTACCGGCTCAATGTTTTTCCGATTGAGATACCGCCACTTCGTGAGCGACGTGAGGACATCCCACTGCTCGTTCACTATTTCGTTTCGCGGTTGTCGCGCCGGATGCAGAAGCGCATCAAGTCAATCCCTAAGCCTGCAATGGATGCACTGAGCAACGCGGCATGGCCCGGTAACGTCCGAGAATTGGAAAACTTCGTTGAGCGCGCCGTCATCCTGACACGGGGGGATGAGTTGAATGTTCCCCTCGCTGAACTCAAGAAGTCATCCGTCCGCAATGCCGCTCCCGTATCGACGTTCCAACAAGCGGAGCGCCTAGCGATCATTGAGGCGCTGAAAGCGGCATCGGGAAGAATCTCCGGCGCAGGAGCGGCGGCGGAACGTCTCGGGCTGAAGCGCACAACCCTGCAAAACAAAATGCGGCGACTCAACATCACAAAGGCTGACTACTGAGACCGACGCGCTCCCAACCATCGACGGCCCGAGATGGGGACCGACCTTCATTTTCGGACCAGTCTCCAACCTGCCCACATTCGGGCACCGCCCGCAATAGGGCATGACCGCGAGCAGCGTCACGTTTTGACCCCTTGCACTCGCAACAACTTACGTCCAACTTGTACCGGCACGCTGCCTGCACTGTCTTATGCGGCGGAACCGCGAAGGTCTAGCCGATGGAGGCCGTATCCCCGCAACGGAAGACGGACAAAAGCGTGCCATGATAGAGGGCTATCGGTGTTTACGTATTCTCCCAGGTATCCTCTTACTCATCGCCCTGGTTCCGCTTGGCGGTTGTTTGTCCCGATCCCGTCCAGTTGCTCTTCGCATGAGCACAGCCTTGATTCAAACAGCGACCAGTAAGGACTTAATTGAGCGCATTAACGCCGAGGCCACCGAGATCCAGACGTTAAAGGCGACAGTCGGTATTACGGTTTCCGTCGGCGGCAGCAAACTGGGCAAGATCAGGGAATATCAGGAGATCCGTGGCTATATTCTGGCGCGGAAGCCGTCCTCGCTGCGGATGATCGGACTCTTCCCCATCGTGCAGAGCCACGTTTTCGATATGGTGAGTAGCGGCCAGGAGTTCAAACTGTGGATTCCGTCTAAGAATCAGTTCATTGTCGGTGACGACGAGGAAGCAAGACCATCCATAGAGCCTCTGGGAAATCTTAAGCCGCAGGTGATCTACGACGCTCTGCTCCTGCAGGCGGTAGACCTTCAGAGCGAACTTGCTGTGCTAGAAGCGAGCGAGCATGAAGTGATCGATCATAGAACGCAGAAAGTGACGCTCCAGCCTGACTACTCGCTCAACATCATCAAACAGAACGGCAACCAGTGGTATCTATCGCGCAAGGTTGTGTTTGACAGAACTGATCTGCGGCCATACCAGCAACTCTTCTACGACGAGCACGGATCTATCGTCACAGATGTTCACTACGACGAATATAAGGAAATCAATGGGGTCTGTTTCCCAACGAACATACAGATCTGGCGACCGCGGGAGGAATACTCGATCAAGCTTCAAGCAACGAAGCTGACCATTAATGGATCCATTTTGGATGATCAATTCGTGCTGGACCTCCCATCGGGCGCAGGCTTGGCGTTGCGATAGGTTTCGCTCTTAAACCGGAGCGCTGCGAATTGGAGGACATCGTGGAATACGCAACGCTCGGCAAAACGGGTCTCCTGATTTCGAAACTCTGTTTCGGAACCATGACGTTCGGGGATGGCAGAGGACTCTTCGAGGCCATCAGCACCGTTGACCAGACCGGAGACCGATGAACTGGTCAAGACCTCGATTGACGGCGGCTTCAACTTCTTTGATATGGCGGACAATTACACTCAGCGGTCATGTCAGCGGCACATCTTAAGAAAACTCATCACATCTGCAAGGAGAAACCCATGCCTGAGCTGTCGCACATTGATCCCAGGAGCGCCGCGCTGCTGGTGATGGATTATCAGGTCGATACCGTCACCAGATTCATGACGGCTGCGCAGTCCGCCGATGCGATCGCGTGCGTGCCTGATCTGATCGCCACGGCACGAGACGCGGGCATGATGGTGATCCATGTCGTTGTCGCATTCCGGCCCGGTCATCCCGAGGTCAGCCCCCGTAACCGCGTGTTCAGCGCGGTGAAGGCAAACGGAATGCTGTTGGCCGGGAGCGAAGGCGCCGCGATCCATCCGGCCGCAGCGGCACGAGAGGGGGAACCGATCGTGGTCAAGCACCGCGTCAGCCCGTTCGTTGGCACCGACCTGGAGGCGCTGCTGAGGGCCAACGGCATCGATACGCTGGTGCTCGCCGGTGTCCACACCAGCGGCGTCGTGCTGTCGACCGTTCGCCACGCCGGCGATCTGGATTATCGTTTGGTCGTCGTCCGCGATTGCTGCGCCGACCCAGATGCAGAGGTGCATGCGATGCTGCTCGACATCGTCATCCCGAAGCAGGCGGCCGTCGTCACCATGGCGGAGCTCGCCGGCGCCCTGCCTGGCAGGTCTTCATGAACGAACGCGAGCGATAGACCGGAGAAGCGTCACCACTCCGTCGCCAATCCCTTTGCTCTGCGCTTTGATCCTCGCGCTCTGCGTCCGCTTCATATCCAGCGGCGATCCGCTCCAGCACCGTGGGCGTTCGCGGCCACAACAGCGCGCTCGCCTTGGCGTCGCTCCGATACTTGGCGGCTTCGTCCCTCTCCTTACCGCCGCCATCGGTCGGCATCGGTGTCGTCACGCCCCGCCGGTTGAACAGGCCAAATCGCGAAAGCACTTGAATGTAGTCCTGAGCGTCTCTCGCTCGCATGGCTCTTGGCTCTGCCCACATTCAGGCACCGCCCGCAATAGGGCATGACACCGACTCCTCTCACGCCAAAAGATCCTGCGCCTCCAGCAAGTTAGAACACCAACTGCGATGGCATGCCGGTTGCACTATCTCAAGCAGTCGATCGCGAAAGGTCGCCGATGGAGATTATCGATGTTGCGTGTCGAATGCCACGATATTGGGGACACTGTGACCATGCGATTGGAAGGCCGATTCGTCGGGCCCTTCGCGAAGGATGCAAGGGATCTGGTGACGCGCTGCAAGATTCCGCTGCGACTTGTGGTGAATTTATCGGAGGTGACATTCGTCGATCTGATGGGTGAGGAAGTGCTGTTGTGGTTAGCGCGAATTGGAGGGGAATTTGTTGCTGAGAACTGTTATCCCCTTCACGTCTGCGAACGCCTGCATCTGCCGATGGCGCCGAAGAGCGCCGGAGCCCTTCCCCGGCCGGTGTAACGCGTTTCGCAGACGTTTTGGGACTTCGCCGATTTCGTAATGCTGTTCCGGCAACGGCAGGGTGCGGTGTGCCATGCGAACACAAGGAAAGCAAGAAGCCCGGGAGGATGTGACGATGGGCGCAGTCAGCGGTGGTTGGGCTCGCACATCGGAACGATCGTTATTGGAACCATCCACTATCGCGGGAATCCAGGATCCACTGTACTTATTTGCTTGCCATCTGGAGTGGCACCACTGGAGAAAACTTGGAGCTTATCATGCACTCGTTGCCGCCTTGGACGATTCGGATCAGAGGATCCGCGTGATCGCAGAGATGTTCCTTCACCGTAGTTCACCCCGTCCGCAGAGGAGAAGCCGTGGCGTTTATTCAAAGTAAGAGGCCCGTCATGGAATGGTTTCATTCGACTGAGCGAGAACTAACGGAACGACCCAAGGGCGGCCTGGCCTCGAGCCATGAGATCCAATCGGCGTTCACCGAGCAACGCGACTACTTGTACTGGATCGCACTGCTCATTACGGGAGATGAAGCCCTTGCGGACCTGGCGGTCGTGAATGCGAGCGCTCTGTCCTCGAACTATAGCAGTGTGTTTCGCGACTGGCTCATCGGTTGGGCGAAATATGCAACCGTGCGGGCGGCGGTGAGGGAAGTCCGTGATCTCATTTCCGCGTCGGCAAGCCACTATGTGGATTCATCCTCCGAACACCGTGATGATAACGTGCTTTCCGACGATCAGATCATGTCGCTTCGGCACGTCGATCCACGAGAAATCATTGCGGCGCTCGACCCCGTTGCCCGCTGCGCATTGGTGCTGCGGGGAATACAACACGCCTCGCTCGCCGATTGCGCACTCTTGCTGGACGTGTCCCGCGGAATTGTAGCCAGAGCCTACTCCCAGGCGCTGCGATGGAACGGTGAACACATAGGTGCTCACGGGGCGCCGAATGAAGATCAGATGGATTCCCGAGTTTGATTACACACGGGCAAAAGAGAAGGTAGCGCCCTCGGAAAAAGAGAAAACGATGCAGAGGATGAGAATGAGAATGCAGCACGGAAACAAACTAATGTTAGCGAGACCTAGTTCTGAGAGTGTCGGCCTCTCCAGCGGAAGAGCCCTTGGCATAGACAGATTGTGCACGTTTATGCTGTTAGTCCTCGCGACGACTGCATCCTGGGCGCAGGTGGTCTCACCGAATCTCGGAAGCGTTCCCAGCGGCCCCGCCACGAGCGAAGTTCTACGGCTGACGCTTAGCGAAGCCATCAGCCGGGCTATGCGCTATAACTTGGGCGTAATCGAAAGTGACGAGAACACCAGGTCCGCCCGCGGTCAACGACTGATCGCATTAAGCAATCTCCTCCCGCAAGTAAGTGCAGGAATCAATGAGAACGTCGACCAGGTAAATTTCACAGCCTTGGGCCTCGGCGCGGTCAAGATACCCGGCATCCCTGCGGTTGCCGGTCCATTCAGCTACAGTACGGCGAGCGCAAGCCTTAGCCAGACGCTTTTCAGCTACGAATCGATTCAGCGCTTCCGAGCTGCGCGCACCGCCGAACAGGCCGCCCAGCTCAGTTACAAAGACACGCTGGATGTGATTACGCTGACCGTGGGCAATGCCTATCTGCAAGTCATCGAAGCCCGCTCCCGCATTGAAGCCGAAGAAGCACAAGTGCAGAATGCCAAGGCTCTTAATGATCAGGCGGTGGACGAATTCCAGGCTGGCACCACTCCCCGGATTGACGTAACTCGGACAGCAGTCCAGCTTCATACCGAACAGTACAATCTGAGCGTTGCACGCAACAACTTCGAGGTTGCGAAACTCTCCCTCGGTCGCGCCATCGGATTGCCTCTCGGCCAAGCCTTCGAGATCGCCGACCAACTTCCGTATGCGGACCTCAACCCGCCCACCGTCGAAGACGCACTCACGAAGGCCTACAATTCGCGCAGCGATTTCCGCTCGGCTCTAGGCTCGGCGAAATCAGCCGAGCAGGCACTGTCGGCGGCCAAAGGCCAACGCTATCCCGTAGTGGCGGTGAATGGCGATTACGGCGACCAAGGACCAACGTTCGGTCAGTCCCACGGAATTTTCAGTTTCCAGTCAGGAGTCAACCTACCAATCTTCACTGGCGGCCGCATCAAGGGCGATATCACCCAAGCGGAAGCGGCTCTGCGTCAGAGGAAGGCAGAAGCAGAAAATATTCGCGGGCAGATTGATTACGACGTTCGCACTGCATTTCTCAATCTGAATGCCGCCAAAGAGCAAGTTGACGTCGCTCATCAGAATGTGGACTTGGCCAACGACAACGTAGCTCGTTCCAAGGAGCGCTTTGCCGCAGGCGTCACTGATACCGTCGAGGTGGTGCAGTCCGAACAATCCCTGGCCAGTGCAAACGACCAATACATCACCAGCCTGTATAGCCACAATTTCGCAAAACTGGCGCTGGCTCGTGCGCTCGGTGTTGCACGAACCAATTTCAGCCAATACCTCGGAGGACGCTAGATGTCTGGACAAGAGACGGAGTTGGACGAAGCGTCCACTCCGGTTGCAAAAGTGAAACTAGAACTGCCCGACGACAACCAAAAGAAGCAGGGCCTGCGCCGGATTTTTCGCGAGCATCCACGGGGGGGCCGCGCGGCGGCGGTGCTGCTACTCGCCGTCGTGATCATAGGCGGAGGCCTCTTCGTGAGGAATAGCCTCGCCTGGGAGTCGACGGACGACGCACAAGTGAATGGCCACATCATGCCGTTGAGCGCGCGGATCAATGGATACGTGCTCGAAGTTCCGGTGATCGAGGGACAGTTGGTGCACGCCGGCGACCTGCTCGTGACCATCGATCCTAAGGATTACAAGATCGCAATGGAACAGGCCCAGGCAACGTTCGCGGATGCGCAGGCCAGTGCCATAAGTTCTCGCTTCAACGTACCGATCACCTCGGTCACGACGCAGAGCAACCTCGATTCAGCCGACACTGCGGTGTTAAATGCAGAGGCGGGACTCAATGCTGCCAAGCAGAATTTCGAATCTGCACAAGCACTTTTGGAGCAGGCGGAGGCCAATGCGACGAGGAGCGACGCGGACCTGGGGCGCTATGAACAACTCGTTGCCAAAGAAGACATTTCACATCAGCAGTACGATCAGGCAGTCGCCGCTGCCAAAGCAAATCGATCCGGCGTGGCGTCTACCAGCGCGAGCGTACAAGCGGCTGAGCAGGCAGTGCGCCAGGCGCAGGGCAAGCTCGTGCAGGCGAGAGCCGATTTACGCACCGCTCAGACCGCGCCGCAACAGGTTTCGATGACCCGTGCCAAGGCGGATGCAGCCGATGCCCAGGCGCGAGAACGCAAGGCACAGCTTGATCAAGCGGAACTTAACCTTAGCTATACAGTCGTTCGTTCTCCAGTCACAGGAATTATCGGCAAGAAGACAGTCGAGGTGGGCCAGAACGTCGGCATCGGGCAGGAACTGGTAGAAGTAGTTCCGCTTGACGATGTCTGGGTTACGGCCAACTTTAAGGAAACGCAACTGGCGCACATGCGTCCCGGGCAACCGGTCGAAGTCAAGGTGGACGCCTACGGCCGCACCTGGAAGGCACATATAACCAACATGGGCGCCGGCGCAGGCTCGGTGTTCAGCTTGCTCCCCCCGGAGAACGCTACGGGGAATTACGTGAAAGTTGTGCAGAGGGTACCGGTACGCATTGATTTTGATCGAACGTCTCAGCGCACTCCGGAACGAGACTTCAATGCGGAAGGACTGCTGAAGCCGGGCTTGTCCGTTGAGCCCGAGGTGAAAGTGCGATGAGCACCGGATCTGTGGCTGCCGCAGAAGAACTCTGGCGGCCCAAAGTCAACCCTTGGATCATTGCGGGTGCGGTTTCTCTGGCCGCGTTCATGGAGGTGCTCGATACCAGCATCGCCAATGTGGCTCTGCCACACATCGCTGGCGGTCTGGCGGCCAGCAATGACGAGAGCACTTGGGTGCTGACCAGCTATTTGGTCTCCAATGCAATCGTACTGCCGCTAAGCGGATGGCTGGTCGCATCGCTTGGGCGGAAGCGATTCTTCTTGATCTGTATTACGTTTTTCACGGCGAGTTCTTTCCTTTGTGGGATCGCACCCAGCCTCGGGTTTCTGCTCCTGTTCCGAGTCTTGCAAGGCGCGTTCGGAGGAGGCCTGCAGCCAATGGCGCAGTCTATATTGGGCGATAGTTTTGCTCCCGAGAAACGTGGCCTAGCCTTTTCGCTCTACGGAATCACAACCATCTGCGCTCCTGCTATTGGTCCAACGCTGGGAGGCTGGATCACGGACAATTACTCGTGGCGGTGGATTTTCTACATCAACGTGCCAGTGGGAATTGTGGCCCTCCTGCTGGTCTCTCAGCTTGTCGAAGATCCCCCGTACATAGCCCGCCTGAAGGCCCGTCTCTCGGGCTTCGACTTCATCGGATTTTCTCTCCTGACCGTAGGCGTAGGCGCGCTACAGATCGTCCTCGACAAGGGACAGGAAGATGATTGGTTCGGATCTCATTTCATTACGACCTTGGTCGTGATTGCTGTTGCTGGCCTGGTTTCGCTTGTCATCTGGGAATGGTTTCAGAAACAGCCCATCGTGGATGTGCGTTTGTTCAAGAACTTCAACGTGGCGACTACGAATCTAATGTTCCTGATGTTGGGAGCGGCTCTATTCAGTTCCACAGTACTCATGCCGCAACTTCTCCAGACTCTGATGGGATACACGGCACAGAAGGCAGGGATGGTGCTTTCCGCCGGCGCTCTCGTCGTGCTGGTCGTGCTCCCCATGGTGGGGAGACTCACCACCCGATTTCAGGCGCGTCACATCATAGCTTTCGGTTGGATAGGTCTGGCGGTGGCCATGTACATATCGAGCAGGCAGGTTGATCTGCTGATGAGTTTCCGCTCAGCAACCTTATTACGTGTGTGGCAGTACATTCCCGTCGCCTTCCTATTTGTCCCCCTCACGCTTGCCGGATATGTCGGGCTGGCGCCGGAAAAAACCAATGCTGCCGCCGGGCTCATGAATTTCTTTCGCAACATGGGGCAGAGCGTTGGGACGTCCGCGGTCACGACCCTGATTGCTCGACGCAGTCAGTATCATCAATCCGTCTTGGCGGAATACACAGCTTCTGGCCGGTTTCACGCCTCTATCACAGCTCTTGCCCTGCGACTGACGCGCGCCGGGGTAGGTGCGCATGCTGCTCAACAAAAGGCGCTCGGCCGACTTTACGCTCTGGTGCAGTCCCAAGCTGCTGTTCTCTCGTATGTCGATATTTACTGGCTACTGGCAATGGGCTCACTGATTATGTTTGTCGCCTCATTTCTGCTGAAACGAAATGAACCGGGCAAAGGTGCGAAGGTATCGGTTCACTAAAGCCTGGACGAAAAACTTGTGCTTATGACGGGTGCACATGCGATCTTGTTATGGGGCGGGTCGCGGAACCCGTAACCGTGGGGTGCGAGCGGTGCGCGTAGTCATAGCCCTTCCCCAATGGCGGGGTAACAACGTGCATCGCATGCCCCGCCAACATTATGGTCAAGAAAGCGGTGGGACGCCTGGTGGCGATGCGGAAACTGCCATTGCCGAAGGCGCATCTGCTTGCGCGTCGTAAGCTTTACCGGCCGTCTTGAGCGCGGTGGTCCAACACAGCAGGTTATGTAGACAAGACAAAGGAGTGAGAATCGTCATGGCGATAGAAAAAATCCGTGTTGGCCATCGAACCAGCCATCGCCCCATAGAAAGAAGAGCGACCGACAGTGTTAGGACCGTATTGGATTCGGCAATCAAGGGCAGTGCGAGGCCAAACCCCAATGTCGACCCAATCACGATGCTCAGACTGCCGAACTTGTCACGACCGGGGTGATATCGATGGACCTGCCCACCCTCCCACTCTGTTCTCGCTTGCTCCAGCAATCCCATCCGCCAGCAGCGCGCACCGCCTCGCCGGCGCTGCCCGTTCACTCGCTGTGGCAATGTCCGCTTTGCGGCGGCACCATGCAACTTGTCGAGCGCCTCTCCGCCGCGCAACTTCTCCTCCGATCTCCGCCTCATCTCAGCCGGTGCGCCACATGAATCCACATCTCCAGCCTCGAATCTTGCTCGTGCTTCGGCGCGCACACTGGTTCTGTGTCTCGCACTTATCAGGATGCAGTATGGTGGTGCGATTCAGACTCTCCGATGTGCCGCCCCACGCTCATTCTCTCTGCGACCCGCTACTGAAACCCAAGCGCTGTGACCGCAACGGCAAACTCGCAAACGATCAAGACCCGCTCCTCCAGATACAAATCCCATAGTCCCCCGGGGCGGCTTCCTTCAAGTCGCTGTATCTGAAGCGCCCCTTTAGAGCGCATCGGAACGATCGATCTTCACTCGTGGGCGCTTCAGATACAGCACTAAGACTTGCCGGTACCGATCCGTATCTCCCGAATTGGATAGCTTCCGGTTGGCTGACCATCCACCAACGAGTTGGTTTGCGGACACAAGGGCTTTTAGTTAGTGATCTGGCGTGCATTTTCTGAAGAGTGCAGGTCACTCCCCAGGAAATCGGAGGACGTGGGAATTCCCCGTGGCCGCCAAAACGAGAACGCAGCAAGTCAAACTTCCTCGCGCGAATTCTAGTTCAAACCCATGCGGCCGAGAAGATTTTGGAAACGGGGATCACGATGCAGGCTGTCCAGCACCAAGTCAGATTTTAGTGAGGAGATGTCGAAAGACTTCTCCGAATAAGCTTCTTCCAGGAAGTCGAACGCTTTGTCGTTGTCGCCAAGGCCGGCATAGATCGTGGCCATCGTGTATGGCGAAGCAGAGGTCTCTTTTGATTTGCGCTCCAAATCGTGAAGGATCTTCTCCGCCTCAGCTTTCTTGCCTGCGGTTGAATAGGCGTGTGCCAGCGCCACCACGCTCTGAGGGCCGCCTGACATCTGAATCGCCTTCCGATATTCCGAGATGGCTTCCTGCACATTGCCCGTACCTTCGTAGCCGACGCCGAGAGTGTAGTGTTGAAACCAATCCTTCGGGTCCAAAAGCAGGGCTCTCCTACTTGCTTCAATCAGGTCAGGGTAATCCCGCAGCTCATAGTAGGTCGTTGATTCGGTATGCGCCGCACTGAAACCATAGTCCAATTGGTCGATCTTTGTGATTTCGGCGAGGGCTTCGGCCCGTCGGCCAACCAAGGCGAGAAAGATGGCGCGATCTTCATGCGCGCAACTATAGCTCGGTGCCAGAGCGATGGCACGATTGAACTCGCGATCGGCAGTCTCCCAATCCCAGTCAAAAAAGGAACTCAGCGCGCCGAGGGTGTCGTGGGCTTCGCCGATGCTGTCGTCCAGTTCAAGTGCCTTGGCTAACGCCTCCTTGGCTGACCGGTAGGCCTGATCTTTTTGCAAAGCTCCTGCATACGCCAAGAAGACGTAAGTGTCTGCGAGTCCCGCGTAAGCAAGAGCGAAGTTTGGATCTTTCTGGATCGCACCTTCGAAGTAGCGTTGGGCCTTCCTAAGTGAATCAGGTTTGGTGAATTCGTTAGTAAGGTAAAGGCGTCCCCGGAGATAGTCATCGTACGCCGCCGTGTCGACCACGTGGGCTAAGCGAAGCTGAGACTGCTGCATTGGAGTGAGTTGTGCGCGGACTTGCTGCGCTATGGCGTCCGTCACCTCACCTTGTAGCCTCAGGATATCGCCGACATCGCGGTCGTATGTTTCTGCCCAGAGGTGCTGATCCGTGGGTGCCTGGAGGAGCTGGGCGGTGACACGCACTCGTTGGCCCGAACGAATAACCGATCCTTCCACGATGGCGTCGACGTTCAATTCTCGCGCAATTTCCGGCAGACCCTTTTTGGCGCCTTTGTATCGCATGACGGATGTTCGCGAGATGACCCGCAGCGAGCCGACTCTAGCGAGGTCCGTGATCAACTGGTCCGTCATGCCATCTGCGAAGAACTCCTCTGACGGATCGCCGGACAAATTATCGAAGGGCAGGACAGCAAGGGAGTGTATCGGTGGAACGGCCGCTCTCGCGTGGAGATAATGCCACGTCGTTGTCCAGGCCACGAGTCCCAGCGTGAAAAGAGCACCCAGAACAAAGACGAGATTTGTCTTCCGCTTTGGAGGTGTAACGAGGGTCACCGGTTGACTCGTATGGTCGCCGGTTTCTGTGCCCAACCGCAGTGTTTGGGAATCTTCCAGGGGACCGATGTACCGGTATCCCCGGCGAGGTAGCGTTTCGATGTAGCGAGGTTTCTCAACCGAATCGCCCAGTACTTCGCGAATGCGGGCAACTGCGTTGTGAATGCTATGATCGAAATCGACGAAGGTGTCTGCAGGCCAGATTTGGGTCTGAAGTTCTTCGCGAGTCACGACGTCGCCGGCACGCTCCACTAATGTCGCGAGGACTTGCAGTGGTTGGCCTCGCAGGGGTAACTTCACCCCACGTTTACGCAGCTCACCCGCACGGATATTCAGTTCAAAAACGTCGAACCGAAGTCTTTGGGTAACTGGTGCCGTGGCCATGGGAGACTTCCAAGAAACACAGCAAAGCCTATCACAGTTTCTGGTTCCTGGTGCCCTGTCCGCACAGGCTGCTAACACCTTTTCCCTCAATACCTTAGCAATGGAGAAAACTTTGGGGATTGACAGGGGCGTCAAGCATTGACTCTTTCGAGCTTTCCAGCGAGAGTCGCTACGGAATCTAGCGCTCGAATACGAGCCGACGGCGGCCACCCAGGTAGCGAGTCAGCCGTGCCGTGACGAGCGCACAATCCTGAACAGCCGAAATAGGAGATCACAATGAGAACTGCTACAGCGAAGTTCTGTCTAGTCGTCGGCGGCTTGACCGCCGTCGCCATCCTCGCGCTTGCACAAGCAAAGCCAGAGTACGACCATGGATGGCATGAAAATTCACCGCATGTCGCACAGGTCGTTGCTCTCGACGAATGCGATCCGACCACTTTCAACGCCGCGCTGGGGCCTGACTTCTGCAAGAACATCGCCCTTGGATATTCCACGACGTTGTCCGACTTGTTAGCAGAAGCAGCGGCTGGAACTCCGAACCCCAACTGGGATTTCGAACCGGACACACTGAAAATCAAGGAAGGAACGATTGTCAGCGTAGTTGACCAGGGCGGGGAACCGCACACCTTTACTGAGGTAGCGAACTTCGGCGGGGGCTTCATCCCAGGGCTCAACGACGGACAGGAAACGGTCCCCGAATGTGCCGGAGGCTTTTCCAGGGTCGCAGTCGCCAAGACTCGGCTCCTCCAAGGAAGCCAAGTCCAGATCACGGGTCTGTCGAAAGGAACTCATCATTTCGAATGCTGTATCCATCCCTGGATGCGCATGAACGTCGAAGTGAAATGATCCACGGGGAGAGAGAGCCCTCGACCGGGATATCGCTGAGGCAGGGCTGACAGTTCGTGCGGGTGGCCGGGCCGTTCGTCCCTGAACTTGTTTTTCCTTCATGGGCCAGACAGGGGCGGCTCATCTTTACACTTTTCGTAGGGATGGGCCTTTCCCGCTCGTAAATCCTTTTCGCTCGCGTGAGCCGCCCTGCGACCTCCTCGAAGTTGACGCTCTGACAACAGATACATAAAACATCGGCTCGTGGAACGTGATTGCGGGATGGCAATCGGAACTCACGGATAGCTCCCGGATTACGGGCAAACCGGAAGTTGCGTTTAACGCAGACTCCGACGACGTTGTCCCGAAGTCGGCTTCGAGGACATCGCTATTGATCTCTGCCAAGTCCGTTTGTGGATAGCTTCCAGTTGGCCGACAATCCGACCGGAACGAATTCACGCGTACAAAGCAGCTACCCCGACTGAGGACATGAATGTTGAAACGCGGACTGAAGTCAGTTGTTTTGTATCTGATTCTCGTTGCACCGGATTGGCGCATCAGGCAGCCGATTCGGATCAGAAACTCGCGTCGGATTTCTGGTCATGGCGAGGACGATATGCGCAGTACATAAGCGATGACCTGCCGCGCATGGAGCGTTCCACCAGCGTAGTGCGTGACTGGTCACCTGACATTGACTTCACCCGACGAATTCGCCGTACACATCATGCTGGCTGCTGTCGCTCCTGACCTGTTCGGAGGTATGACGCTGGTGCAATGAACTCTCCTAGTGCTCCGCAGATAGGATATGCGTGTTCAATGCTTGTTCTTGGAACCCGAGCGAGGAGTCGATGAGGTCTTTACATTCAAAAGGCAAACCGAAGCTGAAATTGAGAAATTGATCGTAGGGGTACGATCGCCGGTCACTTACCTCGCAACATGGCGCCGTGATAAGAATTCGAAACGTAGCTTGCCAGCTCTTTGGGATTGTGCGTTGTCGGGATCTCGCCCTTCTCCTGACCCTCGGCAAGAATGGCCGCTATTGCTGCATTCCGGAAGTCAAAATCCTGAATGATGAAAGCTCGCAATCCCTTCGGCGGCGGCGGCGACGGGAATCGAAGCGACGCCAGCCTTTTCAGGGACGACTTATGTTCTAGGCAGGGCACGCCTCATAAGGGCAACAAGTCTTGTTTCCGCGCTGGGGTGGTGGCTTATAGCTCTTCGCGAGATAGGCTGATTCGCCGACAATATTTCGGTGCCCGCGGTTAAAATTTAACCTATAATCTGCTGGCACGTTTCCTTGCGCTCGGGGGTCTGACATGGGATGGGAGGGACTCCGGCCAGACGGAGCTCAATACTCAGTTGGAATTATCTCCGACGAAGAAGATGTCTTCCCGGAGATTTGCAGCTTCCTCGCTCAGACATTTACCGCTGTCCAGGCTACGAACGAAGAGCAGATTCAGGCTCTGATAACCAACCCTCTACTCGATGGCATCGTGCTCGATCTGGACAGCATCGGAGACGGTTGCGGCGATGGGATTGAGGTGCTGCAAGAGCTGCGGCATCTCCGCGAAGACATCGTTCTCGTGGCGACCACGCGCTCTCACGACCGCGGCGTGCGAATAAAAGCTGGCCAGGCAGGAGCCGACGAGTTCTTTCTGGCGCCGCTTAACTTGCAGGAATTACAAGTGGTCCTGTCACGCGCGCTTGAGAAGCGCAGCCTCCTACTGGAAGGACGCCGCCTGCGAGAGCAGGTGGAAAACAAGTCCGCATTCTGTGGAATGATTGGGCGCAGCGTGCCCATGCAGCGCGTCTATCAGGCAATTCAGGCAGTCGCTGACAGCAATGCCACCGTTCTGGTGCGGGGAGAAAGCGGCACAGGCAAGGAGCTCGTCGCCCAGGCGATTGTTCAGTCTGGTGACCGCAAGGATCATCCTTTTATCTGCCTCAATTGCTCCGCAATCCCTGACAGCCTGATTGAATCCGAGTTGTTTGGCTACGAGAAAGGTGCGTTTACCGGGGCTGAAACGGCGAAGGCCGGGCTTATCGAGATGGCCCACACGGGCACGTTATTCCTGGACGAAATTACCACTCTCGACCAGAACTTGCAGGCCAAACTACTGCGAGTACTGCAGGAACACGCCACTCAGCGCGTCGGCGGCAGATCGGTCAAAAAGATCGACTTCCGGCTCATTGCGGCAACCAATGACGATCTGGAGGACATGGTTAGCAAAGGGCGTTTCCGGGAGGACCTTTTCTACCGCGTCAACGTTGTCCCAATCGTAATTCCGCCGCTTCGCGAACGCGAGGGTGACCTGCCGTTGCTTCTTGACCACTTTCTCCGCGTTTACTGTGCTGCGAACAAAAAGCCTCTAAAGCAGCTTCAGCCGGAGATGATCGAGATTCTGGAGGATTATTCCTGGCCGGGCAACGTCCGCGAACTGGAGAACATTGTGCAGCGCCTGGTGGTGATGAACGACAGTCCGTTCATTGCCGCGCACCACCTTCCCCAACAGCTGCTTTATTCGAGCACGGCCAGCCAGGAGGCCATCCTGATTCCGGAACAAGGGGTTGACTTCGATGCGGAGATGGAGCGGATACAGATTGCGTACCTCAACGCCGCTCTGCGTCGCACTGGAGGGAAGAAGTCGGCAGCGGCGGGGCTTCTGCGCCTCGATCCGCAACGCATGAAGTATTTGTGCCGGACCCTGAAAATTGCGGAGCCAAAGTAAGACCGAAAAAGGTTGATAACTAACCTATCGAAGGTTAATTTTTAACCCTAGATGAGAAATTCAACATCGGAAACCCCAATCTTTTTGTGGCCATCGCGTTTATCTCGTTGATTTTGAATAGGCAAATTTATCCTTGCCCCTTCCGGCAGTTTGGACATTGCCTTGCTATGAAGGATAGCGTCGAGGCCGAATAAAACAATCTGGCTTACGAGGAGCTAACATGTCAATTCAGAAAAAGTCTCTGCTTAGCGGTCTGAATGCCACCAAGAAAGCAATCGTGGCCAGTTCGACCACTGCGTCGCAAGGAAACCCAAGCGTCAATGCTCCGATCGCGGCTCGCGTTCTTCCCAAAGCAAGCGCCCGCGTTCTTCCCAAGGCAAGCGCCCGCGTTCTTCCCAAAGCAAGCGCCCGCATGAGAGCAAGGGTGAGGTCGCTTTAGATTTTAACCCGCGATAGAACCAACAGAGTTCACAACAAAGGGCCAACCGGGGGAGTTGGCCCTTTGTTGCTCCGCGGGTTCCGGGCAATGTTTTCTTGATACCGGTCCACTTTACCAGACACGCCGACCCACCAGATCGCGAATGAATCTCAGCCCGAAACTTCCTATACTTCTCCGCCCAACCCGGATCTTAGCGGTCCCCGTCATTCCCGGTCGCAAATCGGCTGTGGGGCTCAGCCAGCATTCAGCCATATAGAAACGAGGCGGATTGATACCTGCCAACTGCTCTTTTTGGCCAAATGAGGGATCGAAGGGAGCCCAATCAGGGGAAATCGAGCTGACTATCCCGTTGACCGGCAGAACCCTGGACTCTACTCGCAGCTTCACAGGCGCTCCCGCGTGAATATCATGCATGGCAAACTCGGGGATGTAAATCCGTGCTCGTAATGCAGAGTCGTCGATCAACTCAACGACCGTCGCCCCCTCGTCCAACGACGCGCCCTTGAGGTCCCGCACACGGACGGTGGTGACGACTCCGGCAATCGGACTGACCAGTTGGAGCTTGGAGGCTTCCTCACTGAGGCTACGATCCTCTTCCATGAGGCGCAGTCTTTCCTGCTCGGCTGCTCCAAAATTGCCATAGCGCAGTTGACTCTGAACCGCTCGGGCAGTGGCCACCCGAAAATCTGCATGAACCTTCGCTCTATTGGATTCGAGATCAAGATTCTCGAGAGTGGCGAGAGGCTGGCCAGGAACCACTCGCTGTCCTTCATCCACGAATACCTGCAAAACTGTTCCCCGTACCGCAGCGTGCACGATGACTTGACGTGCCGGCTCCAGGACGAATGAGCCATCCTGAAAATCCGGCCAAATGGGGACCAGCAACAACAACAGTACTGCTATCCCCAGCGTTCCGAAGCGCAAGGGTCTCAACCAGCCCCACATGCGCTCCTTCTTGTCCACGTAGAACAGTTTCGTAAATCGTCCCAGGCTGTGAATTCGCTCGCGAAACACCCAATATCCCATCAAGCCTGCCGGCACGAAAGCCCAGGCTGGGGAATACGAGCGCAGGATGTTGAAGGTGAATACCATCAGGAAGGTCAAGAGAAGATAGCCGTAGATCGCAGAGAGGACGGCATAGACGAGATAAAAAGGCCGTCGCCGTAGAGGTACGTACTCAACTTCCGCGGGCATTCCACATAAATACTTTCGGGTCCAGCCGGAAAGGTATGCGGATGTGCGCTCCTTGAAATCAGGCTCTCCAATCAGCTCGCAGAAAATGTAATAGCCATCGAGTTTGATGAGCGGATTCAGGTTCAGCAGGGAGACGCCAATCCCGGTGACCATCATCACCTTGTACGCCAGGTTGTGCGCGATCATGCCCGGAGTCGTTCCCCACCAGACCATGGTGCCCACAAAACAGACGATTAGATCGCCCCAAATACCGGCTATGACGGTCGCAATTCGCTCCCACTTCCCGCCATAGATCCAGATTTGAGTAACATCACAAAAAAAGCTGGGAGCAAAATACATGAGGGAGAAGCCCATGCTTTCCACATTCCCGCCAAAATGTTTGCAGGTTAGCCCATGGAAAGATTCGTGCAAGAAGGCCATGGCCGCAAACAGCACCCAGAACTCGAGCAGATCGCGCGCCGACTTTGTGGTGAAGTTGTAGAACTCGAAGCTGTCACGCCATATCTCCCCGAAGCGATCTGCCCACATCCACGCCATAACGGCAAACATGGCTACAGCCAACAACGTGAACCACCAGGTGTAAATCCAGCGCAAGCGGGGATAGATCCGCGTAATGAAATCGTCGGCACGCGGCCATTGGGCGATGACGATGTCCGAGAAATCGATTGTCTTAGAACGCTTGCGCTTAAGACGTTGGCCACGCAGTTTCTGCTGTAGAGCAATGTTTCGCTCCAGAGGACTTTTGTAGAACAAGTCTGTGTTCGTCTGGATGAAAGAAGCAAATTCACCGACTGCATCCTCCGAATAGGGAAGTCCGGTTAGGCTAGTCGCCCGGTCGGAGATCTCGCTATAAGATCTTTCACCATCGAACAGTTGCAGCAGAACCCACTGCGGAACCTGCAGCCGGATAAAGTTATCGGCTCCCGGCAGCTTGGCTAAGACGACGGGCTGGCCCTTTTCGAGTTGTTGTTTCGCGATCACCCGAGGATCCAACTTCGGAACCGAACGTTTGATCACGCGCTCCGGCAATTCCGGCAAAGCAGCATTGAGGGCGTTTGCGATATTCATGGGTGCGCCGGAAGGTGTACGTCCGCCTGCATGCCAGGCCGCAGATCGGGCGCCGCGCCGGTCAACTCAGCCAACACTTCGATGGTGCCGCTCGCAGCGTCCACCACCGGACTCATTTGGATTACTCGTGCCGCATGTTCCTGCATCGGATTGCCGTCAGCGACGGTGATTGCCACGCCTTGCCCAATCCTTATTTGATTCAGAAATTTTGAGGGCAGAGTGAACCGCACGCGCAGGGGACCCGTGGCCGTGAGCCAGATCAGGCGTTCGTCCCGAGCGACGGTTTGACCAACCCGAATGTATCGACGGCCAACAATCCCATCGAAAGGGGCGGTCACTTGGGTCTTCTCTAATTCCAATTCCAACGATCGTTCGGTATCGCGTGCGTTGATGAGAAGCTGTTCGACCCGCTTGACGTCCCACTGATCCGCCTCGGCTTTGAACTGGGCGTGCTCGAATTGTTCCTGGGTAATCAGTTGGGCAGCCCACATTTTGCGGGCACGCTGAAGGTCAACCTCGAGAACGTTGGCTTCCGCCTTCCAATTATTCAAATCGGCTTCCGTACTCAGGGTCTTGGCGCGGGATCCTTCAAGATCAGCCACAATCTGACGGTCATCCAGTTTGGCCAGAAGTTGTCCTTTGTGAACGCGTGTTCCGGTCTCCGCCAGAATCTGCACCACCACACCTTCCCGTTGGGCGGCGATGTCGACCTGATTCTCCACAACAATCGGGCCCGAAGCGGTGTAGCCGTTATCCGTCCGTGCAGGTGGGTTTACTACAGCAACCGGTTGAGAGAGCGGCGTCGCTGAAGCTTCGGCCGGATCCGGAGCATGACTACACGACGTGCTGACCAGCACAATTAAAAGGGGCAGACCAAATACGTATGACAGTGTTCTCAAAGGTCACCATCCAAACCACGCCCACAATTTAGACCAGACCCACATGACGGGTTGGCGAAAAAATACTTTTCCCGCCGGATGCCACCCGGCTGATATTTTGCCGCGACCCTGCATTCCTGCGCGCATTAAGTTGTCGGGATTCGCCAGCGCGACTCGCGCATAGAAAAGACTGCTATCTCCCTCGAGTCGTCCCAGCGGACTGACAACCACAACCTCTCCCTGAAAGGTTCGAGCCGGGAAGCTGTCGAGTTTCACTCGAGCTTTCTCTCCTGCCCCTAGCAACCCAACGTCGGCCTGGTCGATCGTCACATCCACCACTGCCTGCGAGTTGTCGATGATGTCCGCAAAGGTTTCGCCGAGTTTTAACTTATGGCCAACCAGATTCTCTAAATGCGGAGTAGCGACAACGCCATCGATCGGCGAACGCACAACCGTCCGGTCGAGGCGCTGTTCTGCCCGCGCCACCTCAGCGATCCAGTAGTCGGCTTGGGCCTGCTGGATGCCGGCTTCCGTACCGTCATTGCTGGCCAGAGCGTGATTCATCAACGTGAGTGCCGTTTCTCGCCTTGCCCGAGCAGCCGCGAGCGCGGACCGGCAATCCCAATCTTCAAGTTCCGCCAGCATCGCTCCTTTGCGAACCGTGTCTCCTTCTTTGACCGCGACGAGCTTCACTACCCCTTCGACGTCAGCCCCCACCCGCGCCGAGTGTCCGGCGGCAACGGCGGCTGGTCCGTCTACGCGCAGCGGCAGGGGAAAGAGGATGAGAAACAGGGCAGCAGCACAGACGGAAGCAATCAGCGCGACGCGGCGATGCTTATCGAGAGCAAGAAATTTTCGCTTCTTCTCAATCAGCGGCTGCAATACGCCGATGAAGGGTACCTCTTTATATAAAGAGGCGTTCCGCAGGGCGACTGTGGCCTGGCTGGCCAGCACCTTGATCATTTCCAGGTGGGCCACGGTCAGAAAGTTTGGGTCGCTGCTCTCAAAAGAAAGCACTCCCACCCGGCCTTCTTCGTCGGCCAGAGGGACGGCATGAAACGAACGCATACCGCTCTGCAAAAAATAATGCTCGAATTTTGTGCGGGTTTCTTCGCGCTCGGCTGAGATCTCCGTGCCGTGCTGGCTTATGACCGTCGGTTCCCGCAGCAAAGACGCCCATTGCAAGATCTGGCTGAGTGCCTCGATTTGCGAATCCTGAGGGTTGAACTCTGTTACTCCCGAGACTGCCCGTAACTGAATGCGGCCTCGTTGTTCGAGCGCGATGGCTGCTCGCTCATAAGGAATCACAGTCGCGGGACCATTGACCACCGCTTGCAACACTCGATCAAGATCCAGGGTAGACGTAATTTCATGGCTAACCGTGACCAGCGTTTCCAGCACTTCCACCTTGCGCTCTGCCGCGAGCAAGCTGGCATTGTGCAATGCAATCGCGGCCGACTCCGCCAGCCGGCTGAGAGTGAATAAGTCATCGTCGTCGAAAGCTGTCCGATCCAGCTTATTCGTCGCCTCAATCACGCCTACCAGCGACTCTTGATCCATGATCGGGGCGACGATCAGCGAGACCACGCCGCCTCCCTCGATGCCATGGTTACGCCGGATCAGCCGGGCATCATCTGAGTGCTCGATCAGGACCGGCTCTCCGTTGTCAGATACATCGCCAGGTACACCTTCTCCTGCTTTCTGTGACGATCCCTCCCGCACCGAAGGATCGACGCCAGCCTGATGCATCAGTCTGAGGCTTTCGTCCGGCTCCACTAGCCAGACGTTGACCGCCTCGCACTCCAGCATCTCGCGCACCTTGGACCCGATGATCGGCAGCAACTGATCCATTTCCAGCGTCGAGCTGAAAACCTTCTCGATGTCATAGAGTTGGGTGAGTCGTGTGATCGAGGTTAGGGTGGTATGGTGCTCCTCCTGGTAGATCTGAGCGCCATACAGAGCTGCACCGGCCACCTCGGCCACCGCGCGCAGGTCGCTCATGTACGCATCGCTCACCTTGTTCTCGAAGCTGAGGATCTCAATCGCTCCAATGAGCGTCTCGTGCTGAATTAAAGGAAAGTAGGAGAGAGAGTGGAGTGTCCGCCGGACATTGACATGGGCATATTCTTCCCGCCTCAAGGTGCCGCCCTCAAATAGGAGAGGTTTTCGCTCACGCGCCAGAATGCCCAACATTCCAGACTCCAATGGAATCGTGATCTCCGGCACGGCTTGTTCGCCAGCGGAAGCCACCGCAGTCCAGACATCGGCATCCGCCAGGTGCGAAGCGGCATAAATATTTACGGCGCTTCCATGCAAAGCCTCCGCTATGATCTGGGCCGTGATCCGGACGCGAGGGAAGACCTCGTGTTCCTCCAGTAATTCAGCGCACAATGCAACGATGTTTATCGTCAGTCCAGAACTCTGGATTGGCATGAAGGGGCCAACTAGCCTTTTTGCCAGCCGCGGGGGGAGCGTTTTGCGATTTGCAAATTCGCGGAGCTTCTTCTACGTTGGAACGGCACTTTAGCAGACCACCTGGCGAGTGTCAACCTGCACAAGTCGCAGGTAGTGTTCTAAAGTTGGACTGTTAGGACACTACCAAGTCGCATCCGAACTGCGGCAGCACGTTTGACTTCCATCACACGTATCGAGGGAGGATAGGTGGATATAGCGGTTCGCACACAATCCGGAGTTAAAGTCATCAAGCTCACCGGCAGGCTGAATCTTGGAGAGTCGGTCGACCGCATGCGGCAGACATTCGACGATTCGCTGGCCGCGGGGGAAATTCGATTTGTGGTTGATCTGGGGGAAGTATCGATGCTCGACTCCACCGGTATAGGGTTGCTTGTCCGTAGCCTGACTGCTGCCAAGCAAAGCGGCGGAACACTCAAGCTGCTGAAGCCATCCAAGTTCGCCGCACAAACGCTGAAAATGACCGGACTGCTCAATTTGTTTGAAGTTTTCGATGACTTGGAAGCGGCAATTACCTCCTTTCGCTAGGAAGGGCCATCCACGATTTCCATCGAGCGCCCCGGCATACGATCACTCCCGGATAGAGACGTTTCCGGGTTTTGGCGCCGCCGGAAAACGTGGACGGCTAAGCACGGTAGCCGTTGCGAGTCCCGATCTTCGATCCCTTCGGTCATGTTGCAGGTCTTGCCCGCGCGTCCTTCCCGTTGCAGATTGCGAAAGCGACCTTTGCGATGGCTGGAATCGCGGTCATCGCTCTTACGTTATTGTGGATATTGATGTACCACTCTTAACTTTAGGTAAAGAATAGCAAATTAAGCCACCACCGCCAGGCGCTTTTTCCTTGACAGGATTCACAAGCGGGGCTGAGAACTGCGTTGCTCTCCCAGCCCCTCCCCCTTATTCAGACCGAAATACGGTTAAGTTGGGGCATCGTGGGTGATCGCCGTGGGTGATTTTCGGCGAGGAGATATTAGCTTTGTTAGGCTAGTATCGGCTCATTGCGTTGGAGGATGGCTGCAAGCATGGCAGGACGCGCCGATCGCAGTTGATCCCATAATCTACTTCGCAAGCGACAACAAGCGGAGGCCGTGCCCACACGAACTATTTAACAGGTCGAAGTTGTTCGGGCTTGAACCATTCGGTCTTCGTCATATCTTTGCCGAAACCGACCAAACAATTCTCAACAACCTCTACAGCGCCGGGCATATTCGCAGCGGCGATGCGCCCGTTAGTGTTCTTGATTGACCCAATCCTGCCTTCACTTATTATTTCTACCCGGTCTCCTGCTTTGCACATAACTTATCTCGTGTCGTACTAGATTTTGACAACCCTTGTTTCTATTTCTGCTGTTTTTCGCAGCGCGTCTGAAATTGCAAAAATAGCGTCGGGGTTCCTGTAACACATATTTGATCCTGGCTCAAAACCGAACGTAGCAGAAAGCGAGTCTTCCACTCGCGGACTTATTTCAAGCCCAACTCGCCATTGTACTGTTGGATAATCTCGTAGCACTCACAGGCGGAGTCTTCAAGTTTATTGCGGTTCACGATCTTCACTGCGCCGCGGGTGTACTCGATGAGATGCTCCCGCTGCAAGATACCAGCTGCCAAGCTCACACTAGGTCTATCTGTCCCTAGCATCGTTGCAAGAAAATCCTGGGTGATGGGCAGGAACTCTGAATCCACTCGGTCCTGAGTCATTAGCAACCACCGAGCAAGGCGTTGCTTAATATCGTGCAGCCGATTACACGCGGCTGTTTGTGCAACCTGCATACCCCGAACTACGACATAGCGGCTCAGCATCAATTGCAAGTGTGGAGTGGATTCCAAAGTGCTTTGCAAAGCTCTGACTTTTACCCGAAACGCGTCCCCCGTGATTTGCACTATCGCTTGAAGCGGGCTCCTGCTCAGGCCAACTGTCGCTGGTGTTCCTGTAAAGCCCTCATTGCCAACTATACCGGCTTCGACGGTCTTTCCATCTTTCATTGAGACTACGAGAGAAATCAAACCTCGATTCGGGAAATATGCAAATTCTAGCTTTCCACCCCCCTCATGAAGAACACGATGGTTTGGCAAGCTGACGTATTCGAGATGAGGACGAATTGAGCTGTAGTCGCTATCGGAGATCGATAAAAGTATTATGTTGCCGATTGGTTTCCCCTCGGTATTCGTCCGCTCGCCAGACTGCACGACTTGAAGGCCTTTGCTTTCCACAAACCACCCTTGAGAACTAGGATCAAACCCGAAACCCTCTTCAGTCCACGGGAACCCCGCTTCTTCGCTTTCTTATGCGGGCAGTGCTGTGTTGCTCCTAATCACCGAGAAAAGACCTAAGCTCGCTGGCAAGCTGAGACTTCTCCCTGTGTTCATCCTCTAACGCGCAGCAAAGCTTCTCAACCAAGATCATCAGCTTCGCCGGGTCAGTTTCTTTACTGGTCTGTTCTGCAATGGATCGTCAATCTCCATCTCCAATGTTCGGGGCCATCGGCGGACTCCCTTCCGATAATTCACGAAGTTACCTCGGATCGAAATCCGAGTCTGAGCAATAATGCACGTTCTGCCCTAACTTCAAATGGGACCCGAAACCAGGCGTGCGCACGAACAAGAATCTTCCATGTGTGTAGGATGCCCGACAGACCATCCAGATTGGCGCAACGTAAACTCTGTCCCTTTACGCATCTCCCGGACGGTAAGAGGGGGTACTAGGCATGCGGTCAGACCGCGTTGGCGCGCAGCGACATGGGACTATGAGCCGGAAACTGGCGTGGATTGAGCAACAGCGCTTTCGGGGTTTTGGTTGCTCCGCATGTGGCTGGCGGTTCAAGCCTTCTGCTCCGACCACCGGCACATCCTTCGATGAAATGATGCGGAACTTCGAGTTGCAGCGCGACAAGGAGTTTACATCGCATGTTTGTGCCGATCACCCGAGAACCGTGGCCGCAAAACGCTCAACTTAATTCAAACTTGAGGAGTTCATCTTGGACCTTTCTATGCCTGTCATGACTGGGCTCGAATGCGGCACCGCTGCTCAGGAAACTTCTGCCCGATACGCGGATTATTTTGTACACGGTCCAAGAGGGTCACGAAGTTGAACGGCCAGCACGTGCGGCTGGGATACACGCGGTAGTTTCAAAGAATCAGGCAGTGTCCAAACTGATTCTCCAAGCTCGATCCTTGCTGGCGTCGAGTCTGGCAAGCTTCGCAACGCCAGTTAGCGACTCAAGCTCAGTTCGGTGGCTGCGATGATAGTAGGCCAGCCGAGCTCTGGCGGACCCTCTGGAATTGTGGGCAGCGGTGCAGTTTGAATTTCCGCGCGGACTGGTAATCGACTCCGGCCTGTGGGAAACTGTGGTCGTGGGACCGACTAGCCGTAAGCTCGTTTTTCAGAAAAACCCTAGGTTTACGGGATGGGCCTGCACAGCCTGTGGATGGGCCAAACCCATTCCCCGCATAGTCGAATCCGAGGGTAAACCACCGAACGACATCGAGACCGACTTCGCTAATCACGAATGCGATAAATACCCACGCAAGCGCGAAGATTTCAGCCAACGGGAACCAGCCAAGAACTTGTAAGCCAACCCTGATAACGAAATCCCAATTAAGACGTAAGGCCACAATCGAACGATCTGTTTCAAGAACGACACGCCCGACCTTCCCTTCAAAGATCGTCTGCTCAACGAGCTGAGCCGAGCGATGTGTTCGTTGGTTGCTCAACAGAATCCGGTGAATCTACGGAATGTCCTGTATCGAACCGTGACTCGACGTGTGGAACACTGGGGTACTCTGGCCGAGTGAATGTATGCTCAGGCGGCTGGAAGATAGAATCCGTGAACTATGCTCCGAAGCTCTGTCGGCGGAAGAGCCCGAACTGCACGCCGTCTTCTCAAAGCTAAAATCGGCGCTCCACGAACACACCGGCCGCCTAAGAAAATTGGCCGGTGCGAGATTTGCCATCCCAGAAAACGGACATCAGCAGGATCGGCGTTCTCAAGAGCGCCTGTAGCAAATAGGGGTCCGTGCTGTGGGAAACTGAGGGTATGAAGAGACCCGAATTTGATCGACACGGGTTGGCTTGGGCCTTGGGGAGCTTTGGCTCCAATGGCCCGGCACGCCAGCACACCGTGTCCCCTGCCGCTCGTAGGAGAATCAGTGTGGCACAGAAGGCGCGATGGGCAAAGCAGAAATCAGGGAGACCCAAGTGCACTAACTCGGCAGCAGGGCGCAAGAGAATCGCAGCCGCTCAGCGTGCGCGGTGGGCAAAGGTAAAGCGCGATGAGGAGGCTGCTTAGCTCGGTCGGACCCAAGGGCTACGGCTTCGCTTTGACGGTGACTTTCACACGCGCACTAAGTTTGAGGCTTACATCGTCCCCGTTCTCATTTTTCAGCGTGTTGTCGATGCGTATTTCTCGAAACACATGATCGCGCTCTTTCAGAGTGATCTGCGCTTTTTCTGGTTCATTTGGGCTTGGCGATATGATGATTCGCTCGACCGTTCCGGGCATCGTAAAGCCTAGTTTGTCGCTCATTTTCTCCTCAAGCTTATTTGTGAAGGTTAGCTTAGGAAGGTCATGCAAATCTGTTCAATACGGAGCACTTTGTTTAGTGTTGGCACGAAGGCTGCGCTGTTTGTCGAAATGATCATTTCGTGTTTTTAGTGGTTGTCGCTTCGGGATCGGCTTCCACGGTAACTTCAACGTCGGCACCTTGCTTGAATGAAGTGCCGTTGGGAATCAGGCGGGCGGTGCTTCATTGGCGATGTCTACAACGCAGCGCCATTCGCCATCCGCATCGTGACGCCAGATGGATATGCCTCGCATGTGCACCGTCATCAGCGCCCCTTTTGCGTCTGGCATCGTCATCACGTCCGCCCCCGGCATGTAGGCCATTTTCCCGTCGGGGGAAAAGACCGGCGCCTGCGACACCCAACGGATATTGAAGCCCGGAGTCTTCAAACTGTCGGCTACGAATTTGCGGATCGCTGTTTTGCCTTGGTAAACCGCCTGTCCTGGCTCGAATACCTGCGCATCGTCAGACCAATACGAGAGAATTCTCTCGATGTCCTTCCCTTCAGATGCCGCTTGGGACCACTCGGCATCCCGTTGCAGGAGCTTTTGGCCCTCAACCGCTGGATCAAATCGCGAAATGAGAACATCCGCTGAAGAACAAGATGCACAGCATAGGCAGGGTTAGGTGCAAGCGTGCCATTGATGTTGACCTCCTCAACGCGGCACATCACTGAGCAACCCTCGAATGTTGCCGGTGTCGCGCAAGAGAATGACATCGGAGACAGAACTAAAACGCAGCAAGGCCAGAGCCTTGCCGTCGGGGGACCAACGGAAATCTTGGATCCTTTCAGAATCATTGGAGTTAGTCAGCTTCCGCCCTTTTGACC
>DATNMU010000258.1:0-2618 GCA_035602195.1 Candidatus Acidiferrum sp. | reverse complement strand
CGGTCGATGCGTTGAGTAAAGAACTGCGCAAGAAAAATGAGGCGGTGGTCGAAGCCGTAGCGTTTCAGGGCACCGGCGTGTTTGAGACTTTGAAGGAAATTGCCAAGCAGGTGCTGACGGAACTGAAGGCTGGCGGGTAATCACAGCTGCTTTTTTTCTAAGTAATCCAGCCAAATAAAATTAATGTTTCCGACTGATGCCCCGCGTGCATCTTTTGATTCACAATCCGTCTGCATCTTTTGCGCATCGTTAGGATTTGTGACCGGATGCAAGCTGTAAGCAATTGGGCCGAGACCGAGCCACCACCCATGATGGCCCGGGGTCCGCTTCTACGTGGTGCCTACTCGCAGTTTTAGCGTCCGACGCCCTCAGTGTGCGAATTCAATCTGACGGATTGCGTTTAAGAGATAGCTGTCCCGCGGCCAATCCGAGTGTTTTGAGTCAGCTTCTGGAGGGCGAATTTATGAAGCACCGGGCCTTTTTTAACAGCCGACTCAGAAGAAAAAAATCACATCTCCCGCCCCCGTAAGCTGGCTCTTTTTGGTGCCGTTCTGGTAGGCCGGATTATCGTATGAGCGCTCATAACGCACCTCGGGACGGAACAGGATCGTGGTTCCGATCCAATGGCCCCATCCCAATAAATGCTCGGTATAGCGCGTCTTGGTTCCGGTGCGCTGACCGGCGATGTCGTCGAAGTATTCATTCCGAATGGAGATGTAGTTGTGCGGTCCAACTTGCCGCTCTAGATAGTTCACGACCGCCCACTCCGGCGCGTAGCACGTGAAAGCGGTGTGGCTGTTGCAGAAGGCTCCATTTGATCCCGTCTCCGGCTGAATGGGATCGACCGGAGGCAAGTTGGAACCCACGGGGGGACTGTAAGCAAGGTTAGGAACCTGCTTCATCCACTGGTACCAGGTTTCAGTCGCCGAATGCCAATTGCTGTTGATTACGTGATACCAAGTCAGGTAGTAAGCCTGAAGGTTGTTGTAGGCGTACTGCCCGGTGTCCTTGCCCAGGTTGGTCTCGTTGTCGCAGAGGTAAAGATTGTCGTGGCTCGTGTGCCACGAATATTGCAGGCACCAATTGAGTGTAAGGCGAGAGTCGGTCAGGTTCCACGGAGCAGTTTCACAGCCCGGCGACAGCCCTACTTGGGTCGTCCAATGCGAACTGAGCCTGGTCGTCGCCGTGATGCCGGTCTGGGTATAGCAATCAAACGTATAGAGCAAGGAATGGCTATAGGTGTAGTTGTTGGGCGCGAGCTGGGCTTCGATGTCGGGCAGAGAGATGTAGCGCCCGATGCGTACGTCTGTTCCCTCGCCAATGTGAGGGAAGTAAAGGTCGAGGTACATCATGACTGGGTCGAATCCATATTCCTTGCCTGGAGGGTGCCCGAGCAATTGCTGGCTGAAGTAGCCCTTAGCAGTGGTGAAACGGTAGTCGAGACCCCACAGACCGGCGAGCCGGAAACCCCAGTCAAAATGGTCAGTTTGCACGGTGTCAGGCTGGCGCTCAATGTAGAGCACTTCCTGATCGGGTTCGATTGCGTTCGGCACTTCATCGTAGGAGGTAGGATAATTTTCGTACTTGCCCAAGGATGGATTAACTCCACTCTTCGACGTGCTGAAGTTTCCGCCGACATTCAACCAGCCATAAATCTGAATTTTGCTCTTCTTCCAGGCGTCGCCATTGCGGACCCTCCCAGAGCGCGGTCATCAGAGGTCCGGCCTGCGTCCAGGGCTGGCCGAGCGATATCGTGCCTCCAATCGGCCAGTGGAAAATGGAAACGGCGGTCCGTTAACCGGCGCGGGATCCCCTCGAAAAGCCGGGGTGGGCGCGGCCGACGCACTTGGACCAGTCTTCGGCCACCAGTCGTTGGCATATGCCTTGAAGAGCCGACGGAAAAAGCTGCCTTGATCTGGCTTTGTGTTTAGGCCTTCGTTCGCGGGATTCGCGCTGGGCGGCGTTTTCGGAGGTCTGGACCCGGACGGGGTCTTGTCGCCATCGTCAGACGCAAGCTGCGGTGTTGGGCTCGCCGAGGCATCCCCTGTAACGCTTGGCGAGGTTCCGGTAGTCGATTGACCGTAAGCTTTAGCGCCGGAAAACTGAACTATGAGTTGCAGCAGACAAAGACAGGCGACGGAAAAGCACGATTTTAAAGAAATCAGTGATGGAGGCCCTCTGGCAAAGTAGATTAACGACCGCGGTATAAGGAAGCCGTAAAAGTTTCAATGGGGAATTTCTATTGTTCCAATCAGTTTTTTACTTCGGAAGTGTTTCCTGCCTCATTCGGGCACTCCATCGCTCACCGCCATTCAGCAATTCGTCTAGAATTGCAGCCGCGGCGCGGCCGGAAGAGTGAGTTGGAGTGAGTTATGGACGAGTCACGATCAAATGAGTCAGCGGGAGATGAAATGCCGGACTGGAAGAATCACGGCTTGCGCATTATTCGCAGCGGCGAACTCGACAGCGACACGCCGCAGACACCCGGCATGACGCGCGCAGAAGCTATTTCACACGCCCGAGTCGGCGCGCAAAAACTCTGGGCAGGAACTGTCGTAGTGCATCCCAATGCGCAGACTGGCCCGCATCATCACGGCGAACTGGAAACCGTGATCTAC
>DATNMU010000257.1:0-4962 GCA_035602195.1 Candidatus Acidiferrum sp. | reverse complement strand
CGCTGCGGAGTAGCTGAGAGTGAGTCGCTTGAGGAGGAACACATCGAAATTGGCAACAGCTAGCGCCCCGCGCCACCAAACAGACAATCCTCCGCCTCTCGCCGTCATCCCCAACCGGAACCCGATCGCCAAGAAAACGTTCGTGCGTCTCACTCTGTGGCCTCTGGTCGCCGCCACGTTCTTTATGGTGTCAGGCGGAACCTATGGCACAGAAGAAATCGTGCACGGCGCCAGTTACGGACGGGCCATCCTTATCCTGCTGCTCACCCCGCTGCTCTGGAGCCTGCCCACTGCTTTCATGATCGGCGAGCTTTCGAGCGCGCTTCCCTACGAAGGCGGCTACTACGCCTGGGTTCGCCGCGCTATGGGAAATTTCTGGGGATTTCAGGAAGCCTGGCTCTCCTTGATCGCCTCCATCTTCGATATGGCGATCTATCCCACCCTCTTCGTCGCCTACCTCACCCGCATGTTCCCCTGGTTCCAGCAAAACAATCGCGGATGGTGGGTAGCTTTGGCCGTGGTAATCGCCTGCGCCGTGCTGAATATCGCCGGAGTGAAAGTCGTCACGCTTACATCGCTCTGGCTCTTCTTCGCGCTCTCGTCGCCGTTCGTCGCCATCGTGGTTCTCGCTCCGTTCAAGCTGGGCGCTCTCGCAAATGCCGTGACCAAGCCAACCACTTCTACCGTCGACATTCTCGGCGGCCTTCTCATCTGCATGTGGAACTACATGGGCTGGGACAACGCCTCAACCATCGCCACCGAAGTCGAGCGCCCGCAGCGCACTTATCCCCGAGCCATGCTGGTCGCGGTCTGCATCGTCGCCTTGAGCTACCTGCTTCCCTTCGCCGCCATGTGGATGACCGGCCTCAAACCCACCGCATGGGAAACCGGCTCCTGGGCGGACATCGCCGGACTCCTCGGCGGACCGCTGCTCCGCATCGGCGTCGTGCTCGGCGGAATCATCAGCGCCTTCGGCATGTTCAACGCGCTGGTCATGAGCTACTCGCGACTGCCTCTCGCCATGGCGCAAGACGGCATGCTTCCCGGCATCTTCGCCAAGCTGCATCCCAAATCGCGCGCTCCGTGGGTCGCGATTGTCGCTCTCGCCATCGGATGGGCAATGTGCCTCGGCCTCGGCTTCGCCCGGCTGGTCACGCTCGACATCCTCTTATATGGTTTCAGCCTGATGCTGGAATTCATCGCGCTGGCCGTCCTGCGCTTCCGCGAGCCGGATCTTCCGCGTCCCTTCCGCGTTCCCGGAGGATTGTTCGGCGCTATCGCCATCGGAATTCCGCCCATGTTGCTGCTGGGCTTTTCCATCATCCGCAGCGAGCATGAGCAGATCTGGAACATGAGCTCATTCGCCTTCGGCATGATCCTGATTGCAGCAGGTTTCGTGGCTTACGTCGTCAACCACGCGTTGAAACCGGCGGGCTGGGCAATCCACGAAGAAAAAGCGCAGCCAACTGCTTAGCCGAGTTCGTCTGAAACAATTCGCTTAAGAAGAGGACGGAAAAACCTCCGTCCTCTAAACATTTGTCATCCCGAGCAACCCGAGGGACCTTGGTTTCAGCTGGCGCTACACCGTACTGCGCACCGCTAACCAGAACCACGGTCCCTCGCTTCGCTCGGGATGACAAGCTCTTTAACGGCCGCACTACGCGGCCGCCGCCTCCGCCGTATCGCGCAGCTCCTTCACTTTGTCATGAGCCGCTTGCACGCTGGCCGCCTGACGCCGGATAATCTCCATCAGATTCGCTGGCAGCGAACCCTTCACTGCCTTCTGATAAGCGTCCTTGGCTCTGTCTTCGCCGTGCTCCAGCCATTCGAGAACGGTCTTGTCGCCGCCGCCCAGGCCAACTTTCGTGTCGATCCAGGCCCGGTGCAGCGTTCCCAGAACCGACCCCGAAAGCTTCTTGTCACCTTTGCCCAGGGGATTCAGTTCCGCTTCCAACTCCCCGGCAAAACGGCTGCGCTCCTGGCTCTGTTCGTTAAAGAACGTTTTCAGGTCGCTGCGCTTCACCTTCGACGCCGCTTCCTGATAACCCTTCTGTCCATCTTTGCAAGTTTGAATTAATTCTTCGAGCACACTGATAGCGTTGTTCTGGTCCATCGTAAAGGCCTCCTTCTATTCTTTTGTTCCAATATCAGATGCCCTCCGCGCGCGAGGGTTTGGCGGCTTTCTGCCCTGGTCCTTACCGACACTTGGTAAGCGGGGAGATCCCTCTGCCCGCTGGTGAAAGCGCGAGCCTTCGGGATGACGCAGTTTTGCCGGCTTCGTCATCTCTTTTCCAGCAGCTGTCATCCCGATGGCGTCATCCCGAGCGCAGCCGTCCTTCAGGCGGAGCGAGGGATCTCGCTCTCCACACTTCGTCCTTCCATTGCCTCTCTCGCCTCCCATTAGCCAGAAACCCCATCCTGCTCTAAAATCGAGCGCAAGGAACCTCACTCTATGACCAAACGGAAATCAAAAGGCTCCTACATGATTTCCTCCGTCGCCGAAATGTATGGCATCCATCCCCAAACCCTGCGCCTTTACGAGCGCGAGGGATTGCTGAAGCCTTCCCGCACCGAAGGCAACACCCGCCTCTATACCGACGAAGACCTGCAACGCCTGGAGTTCATCCTCTCGCTGGCGCGCGACCTCGGCGTCAACATCAGCGGCATGGCCATCATCCTGCAAATGCGCGAGCGCATGGAGGAAATGCAGCGCCAGATTCAGGAGTTCGTCCAGTACATTCAGGAAGAAGTCCTCACCCGCGCCCACGCCGCCGCCGACCCCGCCAAAGGCGCCATCGTCCCAGTCCGCAGGCCGATGGTCGTTCCATCCCCGCCCGCAAAAAAACGGTAGCCAGTCATTCTGAAAAATCAAAAATACGCATTGTCATCCCGAGGCGGGCGCTTTTTGCCCGGCGAGGGACCTGGGCGAGCCGCGCGATGCGTCGCGCCTTTTGCGACGCAATAATTCGCGCGTTTGGCTCGCATCCCTATCCTGCCAACAGCTCACCGGCTCCCATTCCCACTTTGGAACTCCCCTCACTCATTACCTTCGCTGCCCGACCCTCGTGCCTTTCACTCCCACAGGAAAAGACTAGACTCGAACTGTGAAGCGTCTCTACACCATCGCCCGCGTCAAGGGAGGCATGAAGTTCACCTGCTCCCACTGCGCCCACCACGTCAGCACCCTCGACTTCGACGCCCGCGACGGTAACCTCCGCACCCAGGCCGCCACCGCCATCAACCGCCACGCCACCAGCGTCCACCACGAGCCCGTAATGTTCTCTTCCCTCGACAGCCAGCAGCGCATCTGGCGCTCGTAAGTCTCACCAAACGTTCTTGTCATTCCGAGCAACGCGAGGAACCTTGGTTTCGTCGGCTGCACGGTGATTTCTCCGTGAAAATAAATCTTGGCTGGGGCAGCGGAGTTCGGGAGGTTCGCGCCCCATCGAGATTTCGGATGGATTTTTTTTGCTGCATGCCTCTGGAACCCTTGTCCGGCGCGGGTTTCGCAGAAGGGTAGTTTGCAAAATATTGGTTTCAAAGATCTTAAATATCAAAATATTCATAACAAACAACTTAGATTGCGTGTTTGGGTCTTTCGGGCCTCACGGCTTCGACCATCCTCGCGCGATTGAAATCGAGGGGCAAGGGCAGATGTCACATGTGAGTTGTGAATGAGGATGAGGTGATCTCGGGTGCCGCGGAATCTTGTGCGGCCCCTCGAGGAAAAAGCAGCCGCCTGTCGACGGCTGGTGCATCCCTTTTCCACACACCGCGCTCCTTCCCTGTGACCTCCGACCTTGCCCCCATCCCATAAACTATTAGTAGTATGCTTCTCCGCGATCTACTCCTCGAAAAACTCTTTTCCGTTCCCGAAGGTGCAGACGCCGACATCCGCAACACCGCGTTTTTCAATATTTTGAGCGTGAATCCTTCACTTGCAAAATCTTACGTAACTTTTCTCCGCCGCGATACCTCCGACTCCGGAAGCATCGGGGATTCGGAAATTCGATCTCGAAATTTCGTCGATCCGGATCGATCCAGAGAAAACGATAAAAAACTCGAAGTAGGAAAAGGTCCAAATTCAATGGCAACCAAACAGAGAACTCGCATCTGCACACACATCAAGGTCAATGGACTTCCCTGCGGTTCGCCCGCCCTGCGCGGCGAAGTTTTCTGCTACTTTCATCAACGCATGATCCGCGGCGTGCCAACTCCGCCCAATTCGCGCATCCATCCCATCGCGATTCTCGAGGACGAGGCCTCCATCCAGGCCTCACTCATGGAAATCATCAACGCCCTTGTCCGCAACCACATCGACGTCGGTCGAGCCCGCCTGATCCTGCGGGCTCTTTACATCGCGGCCAGGAATTCGCGGCGCGCCAACTTTCAACCTTATTACAGTAGGGTGGTCACGGAAGTTCCCGAATATCCCGCCGCCCCGCCCTCCGGACCGTTTGCACTAGCGGCCATCCAGGCCGAGGCACTCGCGTACATCAATACCCCGCAGGAAGAAGAGTCGGAGGATGAACGTCTGAATGCTTATTTCAATAAGCCAGCCGAAACACAGCAGCGCAAGCCGCCCGTCCGCGCAAAAAAAGCGGCTCGGGCCCGCAGACCGCGGACTGCGGCAAAGCGGGAGAACGGCAACCGGCCACAGCAGCCGTGCAGATGGAAACGGGCGAGGAAGAGTGCCAGCCCCTCCCGAGTTGGCTCGGGGACCTGCTGAGAGCTGAAAGCTGAGAGCTAGTCGAGAAGGGATGACAGACGTTTTTGAGTGTTCGTCCTCACCCGAGCATATTTGACCCACACGTTCAGCGCACCGCTAGCGTATATCCCGTATTCGTCTTGGAGATGTTGTAGACGCCGAAATCGTTGCTGAAGACGGTCCAGGCTTCGGTGGGGTCGGTGGCGTTGGTGGTGGAAGTCCAGTAATAGTCGGAGACGACGAAGTTGGTGAAA
>DATNMU010000256.1:0-67958 GCA_035602195.1 Candidatus Acidiferrum sp. | reverse complement strand
ATGTGGGCGAATTACGAGCCATCCGGAAGTAACCGAGTTACTTCCTGTTTGCCGACAAACCAGCCTTTTGGATTATGAAGCCAAAGAATAAAGAGCTGAGGGCGGCTTCTAGTATCGTGTTTCATTTGGAAGTGCGGATCGTCAGCATGGCCTCAGCTTAGGCCACGGAAGAAGGCGATCAGGTCCCCTGCGACCGCCGCTGGTTCCTCAGCCGGGGCGAAGTGCCCGCCGCGCGGAAAGACTGTCCAGCGCTGGATGTTGTATAAGCGCTCCAAATACGAGCGCGGCGGTTCGCCCTCGGGAACGGTCTGGTGCGCGAAAACACCAAACGCCGTGGGCGCGCTGACGTAGGTGGGATCGACCGGGTGCCAGCGATTGTCCCAATAGTCGCGCATCGACGAGGTGATGCTTTGCGTGGTCCAGTACAGAGTGAGCGTGGCGCAGAGGAAGTCGTCGGTCGGCGTAACGTCGCTCCACGAGTGCCATTTCTCACCCACGTATGCCGCGAGGCCTGCCGGGGAGTCGTTGAGTCCATAACCGACAGTCTGCGGCTTGGTGGACTGGATCGCGCTGTAGCCCCGCTCCGTCGTATCCCAGCCCCGGCTCACCGCAAGGTACGAACGCTCGACATCGGACAGCTCCGTATCGTCCACCACGGGGGCGAGATCCGACTCCAGTGTGGTGAGATGGATCCCGATCACCGACTCGGGATGGTCTAGCGCAAGGATCGTCGTCACCCCGGCCCCAAAGTCATAACCGCTCGCACCATAGCGGGAATACCCAAGCTCAGACATGAGCCGGTGCCAGCGCTCGGAGACGTACCGGTAGTTGATGCCGACCTTGGGTGGACGCGGCGAGAAACCATACCCCGGCAGGGAGGGTACGACCACGTCGAACTGATCGAGCAGCGGCAGCATGTCCATGTAATCGAGGAAACTGGTGGGCCAGCCGTGCGTGAGAATGAGCGGCACACCCCTACCTGATGCCGCACGCTGGTACACAAAGTGGATGCCCTCCCAAGTGAAGTGGTGGAAGGCGTTGAGCTTTCGCTCCCAGCCACGCCAGTCGAACTCGTGGGCCCAGTAGGACACCAGGCGTTGTAACCAGTTCAACTCGGTGCCCTGTTCCCAGCCTATACCGGGTATCTGGTCGGGCCATCTTGTATGGCGCAACCGAGCCCGCAAATCATTGAGCATCTCATCCGCGACCTGAATCCGAAATGGTTCCACTACAATAACCCCTCTTGGCCATAGCCAGTGGCCAGCTGAACGCGACGGGCAATGTCGCACGAGGTCTCGTAGATCACTGTCGACAAATAGACATGGGGCGTTGAGGCTCGGAATCAATCCCGCTACGATGCAGTTTAAATCATGCCCCTTTCTCACGGACGATAGTGTCCTCTACCGTGTGTGAATGAGTCTATGAAAATGCCGACAGCGGTTTTTATGGACAACTCTTTGGTGTGTGGAAGGAAGGCAAAACTTTTTACTGGATATTCTGGTGAATTTAACCGCGGGTGTTTGTAGCTCAGGCTCGGCCGCGGAACTGGATGATCCTGCGGCGATCGCGTTTGGATGGCCGGCCAGCGGGAAGTTCTTCGAATTGCTTCATGGCCTTTCGCTCCGCTGCCACTTTCTGCCGAAGTTCACGGCTGGCTTCGGTTTCCCGATAAAGAGTTTGCGCCACTGACGCCGGCCCACGCAATTCGCTGAGCAACAGCACCTCCACTTCGAAATCCCCGCCATCGTTGGTGATGCGCAACATGTCTCCCGTGCGGACTTCACGAGCTGGCTTTGTGGGCTGGCCGTTGCTCTGAATCCTGCTAAGATCGCAAGCGCGTGCCGCCAGAGAACGGGTCTTGAAGAACCTGGCGGCCCAGAGCCATTTATCGATTCGCACTGACGTCATGTTTATTTTCCTGCGCCCTTTCCTGGCTCAAATCCTATAACATCGCTGCAGAAAATTGATGGGAGCGACATGGACGTGTATCTAATTGACGGCACATACGAATTGTTCCGGCATTTCTATGCCGTCCCCCCGGCGTCGGACGTGAACGGGCAGGAAGTCGGCGCCGTGCGCGGAGTGCTCGCCTCCGTCCTGTCGATGATCGAGCAAAGCGCAACTTACCTTGGCGTCGCCACCGACCATGTGGTGGAATCGTTTCGCAACGACCTGTATCCGGCTTACAAGACCAGCGAAGGCGTACCCGAGGAGTTGCTCTCGCAGTTTCCCATTCTTGAGCAGACGCTAGAGGCCATGGGCGTTCTAGTCTGGCCAATGGTTTACTACGAGGCGGATGACGCGCTTGCCTCGGCAGCCGCGAAAGCCGCCAAGGACGAGCGCGTGCCACAAGTTTTGATTTGCACCCCCGACAAAGACCTCGCGCAATGCGTTGTGAGTTCGCGAATCGTTCAACTCGACCGCAGGCGCGATACCGTCCGCGATGAAGCCGGCGTTATTGCGAAGTTCGGAGTGAATCCGCCGTCCATCCCGGATTATCTGGCGGTGGTTGGTGACAGTGCGGATGGCTTTCCCGGTATAGCGGGATGGGGTGCAAAGGCTGCGGCCCTTGTATTGTCTCAATATCCCCATCTCGAAGATATTCCGAAAGATTTTACGAAGTGGCATCCATCCATCCGCAAGGCGCGAGCACTTTCGGAATCGCTGTTCAGTGCTTGGCACGAAGCGCTCTTATTTCGCACACTCGCCACACTGCGGCTGGACGTCCCTGTGTTTCATACTGTCGACGATCTTCGGTGGAAAGGTCCGCGCGAGAACTTTGAGGAATTCTGCCGGCGAATGAAAGCTCCAAACTTACTTGCTCGTGCAAGATCCCTCACATCGACGAATCCTGCACCGACGAATTCGTGAACGTTAGCGGGTCACGCGTTTTAGCCCCTCTTGCGCGGGACGATAAGTATGAGCCATGGCCAAGGCAGCGCGATATTCTTGCGCAGCCGCGGCGCGGTCGCCTTGCTTCTCGAACACTTCACCGAGCATACAGCGCGCCTTGAATACTGGAGCTTCTTCCACCGTCGAGGACTCGAAATAGCGGCGGAGAAGGCGCACCGCCATCGGATAGTCGCGGCCGCTGCGCAACAAAATGCCGGCGCCGTCGACCAGCGCTGCGGAATGATCGAGTGGGCTCGACTCCAGCATGTGCAAGGCCTGATCCATCTGCGGCAAACGATTCATGCGGCGATAAAAGCTAGCGAGATTCAGCCATGCGCGTGCGCCGCCGTGACTCACTTCAACAGCCAGCCGATATTGCTGTTCCGCATCGTCGGGATCTTTATTTTTTTCGGCGATGCGTCCCCGCACCCAACGGGCTATGCCCGGATTCAAAGCGGCAATGCGGTCCGCTTCGGCGCGCGCTTTATCTTTGCCGCCGCCGACCAGCCCGGGCGCTTCCAGATAGAACTCGGCAAGATCGGTGCGCGCCTCCCAATTCTTGGGGTCAAGTTCCACGGCGCGTTCGAATTCATTGCGAACTTTCTTGGCCAGACCTGCGGCACTCAGAAAGCCGGCATGATCCGCTTTCTCGCCGTAGATGCGTCCCATCCAAAGGTGATAGAGACCATTATCAGGGGCGATCGCGATGGCTTTTTCACAAGCGGGAATCCCTGCGTCCCATGCGCCCAACTCGAAATGAGCGCGGCACAGCAGATTGTAGTCATCCGCCGTCGGAGCCGTGCGGATCCGTTGATCGAGCATTTCGAGAGCCTGATCGACGCGTCCGGTCGCGAGGAGATCCTCCGCAGAATCGGAAGCGACAGCGCTGGGCAACAACCGCAACAATAAGAGTGTCGCAATAATGAAGCGAGCCCCACGCAAGAGTGCGGCGCTGCAAAGCACGCGAATCCTTCGCAGGGCAAAAAAAACTTGTTGCGAATGAAAAGGGAACCGCATTCGCTACGGGACCACTTTAACGCGTGCCCCGTCGATCAGAGGTTTGGTATCGACTGAGGATAAAGCTACGACAGAATCTTCGAGCAGTCCGCCCGTAATTTCGACACGCGTTAGATTTTGCAGGGAGACTTGCACTTCGCGGCGTTTCAGCCTGCCATCTTCCACTAAATAGACGTAAGGCTTGGTGTCGTCCATGCGTACAGCTTCACGGGCCACGGTCAGCACGTGAGACTGTTCGGCGGTGATGATTGTGACCCCGACATTAACGTTCGGCAGCAGCCTGAAGTCCTGATTATCGACGGTACAAGTCACTTCGCCCACATTGCGGGCTCCCCTGAGTTTTACCGTCGAAGGAACCGTGCTGACCGAACCCCGCCACAGGCGGTCCGGCAAAGCGTCCCATGTGACTTCTATTTTTTGTCCTGTCGCCAGACGGCCAATTTCCGGTTCATCGACAAAAGTCCGCACCAGCATCCGGGAAAGGTCGCCCACCTGCAAAAGCAGATCTCCGGTCTGCACGTAAGCGCCCTGCCTGACGGGAACGGAATAGACGATGCCATCAAACGGAGCGTGTACGCTAGATTTCCGCAGAGCATCTTCGGCGGCGTCGTAGGCAGCTTGCGCCTCTGCTCCCTGGGCTCGCACCTTTGCCACCTCCGGTTGCGAGTAGCGATCTTTTTTCTTCTGCTCGAGCAGTGTGACGTCGGCCTGGGTACGTTGTAAATCGTCTTCCGCCTGCTTGACTTCGCCGGCAGAAGATGCCCCCTGCTGGCTCAAGCGCCGCAGCACGTCCAGATTTCGTTGCGCCGTATCTCGCGCGCTGTGCGCCTTAATGAGTTGCGCGTCCAGCGTCAGCGTCTCTTCGCGGGTCCCACCTTTACTTAGGTCGGATTCGTCGGCTTGCGCTGCTTTAATCTGGGCTTGGGCCCGCGCCGCCTGGCTGCGCAGGTCGGCATCATCCAGTTGCAGCAGGAGTTGCCCTTTGCGTACGTGGTCTCCCTCTTTCACCAGTAAATGTTTCACGATGGTGGGAACTTGCGAGTGCGCTTCGAAATTGCGAATGGGTTCGACTTTACCGTTGGTGGAGATCAGGCTGCGAATAGAGCCTCGTCCGACCGTAGTGGTGCGAATCCGCATCGGTCCCTGGCGCGTGAACACAGGAACTAGGGCGAGCGCCGCGGCCACTCCGACTACCAGCCACGTGCGCCCTTTGCGCGATGCTGGACGTCCGTTCGAATTATGATTTGTTGCCAACTGATTATCTTTCAGAGTGACTCAAGGACTACTGCAAGTATCAATTTACCACCTGGACACCGCCCAAAGAATCTAGGGTTTTTCCAGCCATTGCACGGTTAGATGCCGCTAATTCTGGACGGATGCTAGAGCGCTCTGCCTCAGCCTCGTCCTTCCGCAATCACAACCCTCAACCGCTACAATATTCCCTATGCCTAAAATGCCAAGATATACGCCGGAGCACGCTGCTGCCGGGTTGGACGCCAAGTTTCCCGAGATCGAGACATGGCCGAATCAGTTTCCGGGATACGAGATTGTGATCGACGATCCGGAATTCACATCAGTCTGCCCAAAGACCGGATTACCCGATTTTGGGGTGATCACGTTGCGCTACCAGCCAGACAAAGCCTGCCTTGAATTGAAATCCTACAAAGAGTATTTGCATGTTTACCGCAACCTGGGCATTTTTCAAGAGAACGTTGTGAACCGCGTCCTTGAGGATGTGGTGCGATGGGCGAAGCCAGTGTGGGCTGAAGTGAAGGGCGAGTTTCGTCCGCGCGGCGGGATCTCTACGTCGGTAGTAGCCAGATGGCCGAGGATGCGGCGCAACAACAAGTCGTAGGAGGATCAGCGCTTGTGGAGTTTTCTGCGCTGCGCGCCAAACATTCTCGGATCGTAATTCAGCGGTTCGACCCCAGACGCAAGCGCACTCCGGAAGTAAGGATGCTGCGGGTTCAAAAGCCAGTTGTTTTCATGCGGCGCGAGGGCCGACGGCACAATCAGGATGCATCGGGTACCTTCCCGGACGAATCCGTCGCCGATGCGGGAAAGCTCAGCCGGGGCTGGGGAATGGCGCCAGTTGGATGGAAGTTCCTTGGCTGTGACGCGCTGCTTCGGTGCGTCGTCGGGAATCTCTGCAGTGGCTAGAACCAGGTCGGGCGGTGCGTCGTCTGCATCGAGATGCACAAAATATTCCAGCATCGCCAGCGACTGATGTTCGGAAGTGTACGAAAGCCGCGTACCAGCGCTTGACCAGCAGCCCCCGTAACGGTACGCTCCCCCGCCATCGAATGGCGTGCGCGCGAATGCCTTGCGTAGCACGCGATAAACCCGCTCCGAAGAAAGCTGACTCAACTGATCCCGCCGTAAGCAATCCGTCCCAGCACTTGCTCAACCTGGCGAGCTCCCAGTTCCGTGTCCAGCGCGCTGATGGGAGCGATATTGCCCAAAGCTCGATTGGATCGCTTGAGCCACCTGGCTGCGGTCTTCTCATCGCCAAGACTCTGATGAGCCAGGGCAACGATACGCGCGAAACGGTAAAGCCGATCCGACTCGAAACGCGCCAGCCGTCCACTCCGGCGCCTCCGTTGCAGGCTGCGCGGAGAAAGATCGAGAGCGTCGGCTAATTCTCTGAGCGTAAGTCCCGAAGCACGCATCAGCTCCTCGACCACTGCGGGCGGAAATCCGTCGCGTATCGCCTGGCAGAGATCGTGCTGAGTGGCAAGATTTCGCCCGAGAACATTTCGCCCCCCAAGTTCTTTCAAAACCGCTCGCAATTCGTCTACCATTTGTCGCCTATTATAGCGACAAATGTCGTCATTATCAAATGAGTCACATAAATGTGGGGACAGCCGCCCTCGGCTGTCCCTTCGAGCGCAGCTCGAAGCGCTTTCCTCGGCGCCACTCGACTGAGCACGGATAGTGCGACGCGCTCTCGACCGGGGCCGCCATGCTATATTCGCTCGACCCCGTGACTTCGGCGAAACTCCATCCGCGCACGGCCCTGATCGTGCTCACCGCGCTGAATCTGCTCAATTACGCAGATCGCAACGTGTTGTTCGCAGTGCAACCGCTGGTGCAGGACGAGTTCCATCTAACCAAAACGCAGATTGGCTACCTCACCAGCGCCTTTCTTGGCTTCTACATGCTGGCCGCCCCGTTCGTTGGACCTTTGGCGGATCGTTATTCACGCAAGCTGATCATCGTCTTGGGCGCAATCTTCTGGAGTGCGCTTACCCTGCTGACCGCCTTTACCCACAATTACACTGAGCTACTGATTCGCCACACGCTGGTCGGCATCGGCGAAGCCACATTCGTCACCATTGCGCCGACTTTTGTTGCCGATCTTTTTTCCGAAGAGAAACGCGGACGGATACTCGGCGTCTTTTACCTGGCAATTCCGGTCGGATCGGCAGCGGGCTACCTCCTCGGAGGCTACCTGGCTCCGGATTATGGTTGGCGCTTCCCGTTTTACATCGCGGCCGCTCCCGGTTTTTTGCTGGCGATTACCGTTCTGTTTCTCAAAGAGCCGGAACGAGGCCAATTTGATTCCCTGAAAAGCACGCCGGAGCGGACGACGGTCATCGGTTTGTGGCGCAATCCCGCCTTTCTGACTGCCACGCTCGGCATGGCTGCCATGACATATTCCCTCGGCGGCATCCAGGTCTGGATGCCGCAATTCCTTTACAGCGAGCGCCACTACACGCTCAAAGCTGCGAACCTTACGTTTGGCCTGATCATCGTCGGAGACGGAATTTTCGCAGCATTGGCCGGAGGGTGGCTCGGCGACTATCTTCTGCGTCGTATGAAAAGCTCTTATTATTTGGTTTCGGCGGCCAGCATGGCCCTGGGTATTCCGGCGATGATTGTGGCGCTCTTCGTAGAGGGCCGAGTCATGATTCCGGCGATCGCCGTGGCGGCGTTTTTTCTCCTGCTCAATACGGCTCCGCTGAACGCTGCCATTATCAACTCCGTCGACGCTCACATCCGGGCGACCGCGCTGGCGGTGAATATCTTCATCATCCACATTCTGGGGGATGTGCCTTCGCCCACTATGATGGGCTGGGTCGCCGACAAGCGTTCGCTGCAGGCCGCTTTCATTCTGCCGGTGATCGCCATGGCCGTTTCCTCTGCCATACTGTTTTACGGGATGAAATTCGCGCCGTCCGTAAGCCTCGATCAGGCTGCTGTTGGGGCAGGGAAGACTTAGGCAGGATGCATTATTTTCACTGGATTGCCGGCACGATTTTGGCGCTGGCTTGGTTTTCGCGCATCGTCGATGCTGCCCTCGGCATGCCCAGCGTGGTCAACATTTCAAAGCCTGAGTGGGACCGCAATTCCGTCGCGCACACAGGCAATCCGCCTGTCTCAATCATCGTCCCCGCTCGCAATGAAGAAAAGGATATTGAGCAAACCCTCACCGGCCTGCTCGCGCTCGACTACGGCAATTACGAAGTGATCGCGGTGAACGATCGCTCCACCGACCGAACCGGAGAGATTATGGAGCGCGTCGCCGCGCGCAATGTGGCCGGCGGGACCAGTCGCTTGCGGGTGATCCATCACAGCGATTTGCCGAGCGGATGGCTGGGCAAAACCCACGCTATGTGGACCGCCACAAATCAGGCCGCGGGTGACTGGCTACTATTTACCGACGCCGACGTCGTGTTCAAGCCGGACTCTTTGCGGCGCGCTATTACTTACGCGGAAGCAGCAAGGGCAGATCACGTTGTCCTGTTTCCGCAAATGATCATGAAACGCCCCGGCGAATACATGATGATCGCATTCTTCCAAACCATGTTTGTATTCGGCCACCGGCCATGGAAGGTGGCTGATCCTAATTCGAAAGACCACATGGGGGTCGGCGCCTTCAATCTGATCCGTCGCAGCACCTACGACGCAATCGGCACTTATGAAGCTTTGCGCATGGAAGTTCTGGACGATATGAAGCTCGGCAAAGTGGTGAAGAATGCCGGCTTCGCGCAACGCAATGTTTTCGGGGAAGATCTTATTTCCATCCGCTGGGCGCGCGGCGCAATCGGTGTAGTGAACAACCTGACGAAGAATTTTTTCGCGGTATTGTCATTTCAGTGGTGGCGTACGGTCATCTCGGCGTTCGGACTGGCCTTCTTGAATCTCGCGCCGTTTCTGGGACTCTTCCTCGCCCATGGCTGGGAGCGTCTGCCCTATGCCATCGCGCTGATTTCCATCTTTGCGATCTATGTGGGCATGTCGCGACGTTCGGGAGTGCCTGCTTATTATTTCCTTCTGCATCCCGTGAGCACCGCGCTGTTCATTTACACTCTGCTGCTCTCCATGTTTCACGCCTTGTGGAACGACGGAATTATCTGGCGGGGAACCAAGTATCCGTTGGAGGAATTGAGGAAGGGGATGGTGTAGCGCAGAGCGAGAGTTCACTGCTGCGGTTCTGCGCTCACGTCGGCCTCATTGCCGTACGTCGCCGTGCTATTAGGGGTGCCCTTAACCGTTGCCGGCTTTTTCGTCGGGCGCATTCGGCCGGCGCTGTAGTGGCCTTGTTTTTCCACGTCATAATTCTTGGGCAGCGGCGGAATCAAGGTTGATCCGCCGGTGAGCTGGCTCACGCGATTCAGGACGATCTCAGCGCGGCCATCGTAGAGCTTTACGGGGCCGTGAATTTCAATAACACGGCCCGCGAGCCGCCGAACATCTCCTACATCTTTAAGGTCGGAGGAGAATACGACAACCGTGAACGGGCAAGACATTTGATCTTCGCAGAAGTCAACGAAGTGCACACCTTTGGCTCCGGCCTTCACGCGCAGAACTTTTCCAGTTACACATTTGGTTTCGCCCACATGCTTTTTCGCCTCGCCAATGGGAAGACAGTCGGAAGCGGCGAACAGCGGCGTCGAGAGCAGGATGGCGAGAGCCGCAAAATTATTTAATGTAGACATAAAAACTGGCGTGCCACCGGTGTGTATTCCGAGTTGAAGTGGGTTTACTGCCCGATTAATATTTACTGGTTTAGTACCCCACCCTCCCCTCCCCCCTGGTTCTTTGGAATGATCACGCGGGCAAGTTTCTCCCCGCAAAATCGGCGATCGAAAGGGGTTAGAGGCAAAATCCGTCAAACAAAAGAGTTGTTGGGCGATTCTCGCTCTGCGCCCTTCATTTCTCGTTTTTGCCTGGTTTACTGCCTTTGCTAGGGCAATTATCGAGTGGGTCGTGGGGACGGCGCAAGGTTGGATGTCACAGGGGGGCTGTGAATTGCTCTTGTGCCTCAAGGATGCTGCCGGAGCGTGACGCAAAGATTAACTTTGCAGTACAAAGTTGTTTGTGATAGTTTACTCAGGCTTGGGGTTGAGTTGTTTGAGAATCAAGGAGGCGGCATGAATCAACTTTCCTCTCTCCCGCTGAGCGTGCAGATTCGAAACAGGTCCCGCTCTATGGGACTCAAACTACTCCTCGTCTGCGGCCTTGCTTTGCTTATGACGATTCCGTCCCTCTTCGTGGGCAGCATTGTGGAAGAACGGACTAAGCGAGCCAAAGACGTGATCGAGGAAATTAGCGGCCGGGCGGGTGGCCAGCAGACGTTTCTCGGGCCCACGCTATCGATTCCTTACAGCGTTCCGTCGCTTTATACGGGCGCGTCGCCTACGCTTGGCGTCTATGTAGTGTTTCCGACGAAAGGAGATGCCAGCATAAAAATTCGTACTGAAGAGAGGCGTCGTTCCCTGTTCAAAGTGCCCGTTTATCTGGCCGACGTGAAGTTCGACGCCACGTTCGACCTGACAAACGTCCCTTCCGCAGCCCCGGCAGGAGCGGAACTGGACTGGACCCGAGCCGGGATAGTCGTTGGTGTCAGCGATGCCCGCGGAGCCCTGGCAGACGGAACACTTTCCGTGAATGGCAAGACAAGCACATTTCTTCCGGCAGAAAATGTTGGAGACGAAAACCCGCGCCTCCGACTGGCCTATCTCGGCGTAAGAGTTCCCGATCTAGCCAAGCCAAACGCGACATTTAACGTCGCCGCTAACCTGCGCTTCTCCGGCGCCCTGCGGCTTGCGGTCCTGGCGTACGGCAAGAGCACCCACCTTACGGCAGAGGGTGACTGGCCGAATCCAGGTTTCGACGGTGGTCTCTTGCCCATGAAACGTACTATCTCTGCTCAAGGTTTTACCGGAGAGTGGTCCATTCCTTTCATTGCCCGCGGGATTCCGGACGAAGGTACCAGTACTGCGGTCAGCGCACTGGATCGTACGGCGCTGGGAATCTCGTTAGTCGAAGTGCCCGACCCTTATCAATCGGTCACTCGTTCGCTCAAATATGTACTTCTCTTTATCGGTTTGCTGTTTCTCTCATACTTTGTTTTTGAAGCTACGGCTGGCAAGCGCGTCCATCCAGCGCAATACATATTGGTCGGCGTCGCCCACATGATCTTTTATCTTCTCTTGCTCTCGTTGGCCGAACGGATTGGTTTTGACTGGGGCTTTCTCGTGGCCGGCGGGGCCACCGTGCTTTTGCTTTCGGCCAATGCCGAATGGATTTTTGCTAGCAGAGTGCAGGGTCTTCGCGCTGTGTTTGTCTTCAGCTTGCTCTACTTCTTCATCTATCTGTTACTGCGCCTGGAGGACAACGCGCTTCTGGTTGGCGCAGTGGCTAGCTTTATCGCCGTGGCGGCGGTTATGTACTTCACCCGCAACATCGATTGGTACAGTTCGATACCAACTGGTGGGGCCGAGGCGGTCGAAAAGGATGCAGTGTAGGAAGAAGGTTGGCACCGCTAGAAGCGTGCGCTTCCGGACCTATTCCTTGGGAGGACGTGTCCGCGGCCATGGAGTTGGTAGCAGATGGAGCGCAACTTGGCGTCGGATTAATCCCACTTCTCGCAAAGGAAGCGAGAAGTGGGGCACCCGCCGCTGTTGATTTCTGGGATCTGCGGCGCGGCTTGAAGCCGCGCCCTTTCAAAGCGAAACGCAGTTCAGGCCGCCGGCGAATCCTTCTATTTGAACGCTTTGACCGCCGCTGCTTCGTCGTCCTTCACATCGAAGACGGTATAGAGTTTAGTGATTTGCAGCAGGTCGTGCACTTTCTTTGTGAGATGCAGCAATTTGAGTTCGCCGCCCTGGTTCTTGGTGGTGGTGAAGGCGCTGACCAGCTCGCCGATGCCAGAGCTGTCGATGTAGTTGACTTCGCCCAGGTTCAACACAATTTTCTTGTTGCCCTTGGCGAGCAGGTCGCGAACGGTGTCGCGCAAAGTGACGCTGCCTTCGCCGAGGGTGATGCGGCCGCTGCAGTCCACAATGGTGATTCCGTCCACCTGCCGAGTGCTAAGTTTCATGCTCACTGAGACCCCTCCTTGCCGCCTGCGGATGATCCGCGGACGTGCTTGATCAATTTCACTTCTGTCCCTGTCTGAGACGGGCGGATTTCCACCACGTCCATGAAGGAACGCATAAGAAAAATGCCGCGTCCCGAAGTCTTTAGCAAATTTTCCGGCGACAGAGGATTCGGAATCGTGTTCAAATCGATCCCCTTGCCCTGGTCGCGAATCGTAATGACAAGGTCCTCCGGGGTACGCTCGAAAGCCAGGGTTACTTTCTTGTCCGGCGCATACGCGTTGCCGTGAAGCACCGCGTTAATCGCGCCTTCGCGCACCGCCATAGAGATCTGCATCACTTCGTCATCCGCAAAGCCCAATTCCGTCGCAATGCGGGTAGCTTGCTGCTCCGCATTATCCACAGTGTCTAGAGTGGAATCGAGCGTGTAGGAGACGGTTTGCTCCATGGCCGGTAAATTCTGTGTTACACCCGCACCCTGTTCTCTGGAAGCCCGTAAGGGCTCGCCGAAAGCCCGCAATCGACGATTCGGTAGTTTGCCTGTGCAACCGGCGAGTTGTCAACGCGAAGGCTAAGCGCCGGGCATTCCGCGGGTATAATGGCACGCCGTGAGTTCCGCGCTACGAGATCGAATCAAACATTTTCTAAAACGATTGCTCCTCGTCGCGTTTTCGGCTGTTTTCAGTATCGGGCTGATCGGCTACGCCGTGGACTACGTTGCCTTCCGCTATCGCGTCGCGACCAATCGCCAGCCCTTCGGCCAATTCACGATAAACAGCTACGACGCGGTTCTACAGAAAAACGGCAAGACTGAATTCATCTTTAATCCACCCGAGCCGCAAACCTGCGTACACGCGCTGTTTCCCCATGCGGGCTTCGTACCTTGCTGGTACCTGCAGCGCCATACTGAACCGCGCACCAACATTTGAAAAGAAATGTAAACTCGCACCGCTTTTCCGTTTAGTGCACCGGGCATCGTGCAGCACGCTTTCCCCATCTAATACCTCAGTAGTAAGTTAAAGAGCACGAATTGGTAGGAGGGATGCTTTTATGAAGCTGTTACAGGTACAAGGCTTATTTGGCTTGTTCCTGGCAGCGGTTCTATCTGTGCCCGCATGGGGTAGTAACGCGAGCCCAAATTCAGCTGTGCCGGGAACTTTAAATTATGTCGAGGGTCAGGTTTACGTTGGCGATCAGCCACTCGATCACAACTCAGTCGGCAAGACCACCGTTGAAGTCGGCGAAACGCTGCGGACGGAAACAGGGAAGGCCGAAATCTTGCTGACACCGGGCGTATTCCTTCGGGAGGGTGACAACACTTCGGTGGAATTGGTTTCGACCGGGCTCACCGATACAGAAGTAAAGGTGATCCGAGGACATGCCATGGTCGAAGTGGATCAGATTTATCCGCAGAACAATTTGCGCGTCGAGGAAGGAGATTCTGTTGCCACAATTACCAAGCCCGGACTCTATGACTTTGATTTGCAACAGCATCAAATGCGGGTGTTCGATGGCGAGGCGATGGTGAAAAGTGGTGACAATCAGATCAGGTTGAAAGGCGGACACGAACTGACCATCGCCGCGGGCGCAGAAAAATCGGAGAGGTTCGATAAGAAAGCCTCGAACGGCGACGATCTATACCGTTGGAGCAGTCTGCGATCCGATTACGTGGCGGAAGCGAACGTTGATGCGGCGCGGATTGTAGTCGCCGACGATTGGTATGGCGGGGGCTGGTATGGCGCGGGCTTCTGGGGAGCGGGATGGGGCGGCGGATGGTATTGGGATCCGTGGTTCTCGGCGTTTACCTTCCTGCCTGGCGGCGGAATTTTCTATAGTCCGTTCGGCTGGGGATTCTATTCCCCGGGACTGGTCTATCGAGCTCCATTCTACGGTGGACACTTCTCTCACAACTTTAACGCCTCGAACGTTCGCTCCTGGGGACCGGGTATGCACTATGCGGCTAGCAGTTCGTATGCGCATGGCGTCTACACCGGGGCTGGAGCGGAACGCGGGGCGTTTCACTCAGGAACTTTGACGCAGGCTGCTGCAATGCATGGCGGCGCCGCGGGTGGATTCCACGAAGCCGGCGGAACCCATAGTAGTGGCGGCGGATTCCACGGTGGTGGTGGAGGCGGCGGGTCCCATGGCGGAATGCACTGACAACCATGCACTCACGACATTGACCGGCACAACAGAAACAGAAAAAGCGGGGCGCAAAAATCGCCCCGCTTTTTTGTGCTTGGATTCGGCTCTCGCACAAACATCGAGCGCTAGCCGACATCCATCGTGGGGCAGGAGAAAACAAGGTCGCAGATGCTTTCCGCTGCATCCAATTGGTTCACGGGGTCGGTCCCATTGCAGAAAGGCCCGACTTTCTGGAGGAGCATCCATGAAGATTACTGGTTGTCCACTCAAAGTCTTATTCGGATTTGCTGTGTGCGTGTCCGCTACGGGCATCGTTTGTGCGCAGAATGCAGGCACGAACGGGGTGCCGGTCCACATGGTGGTAACTGCTGAAGCTCGTCATGGCTCGGACGTGCCCGAAATAAGCCAGCGAGACGTGATGGTCAACGAGGGCCATGATCGTGACGAAGTCACCAGTTGGATTCCCGCCAAAGGAGATAACGCGGCGCTCGAGCTTTTCATTCTGCTCGACGATGGATCAGGCATCAATCTCGGGACGCAGCTTGATAGCCTTCGGAAGTTCATCATGGCGCAGCCGGCATCCACCAAGGTCGGCATTGCGTACATGCAGAACGGCACTGCAAAGGTAGCGCAGAGCCCGACGGGCGATCATGCCTTAGCCGCGAAAGCTCTGCGCCTTCCTATGGGTGCTGGCGGCGCAAATGCCAGTCCATATTTTGCTCTCAGTGATCTGGTCAAACGCTGGCCGGAGAGCGCCGCTCGCCGAGAGGTGTTCATGGCCACCGACGGAATTGATCTCTATTACGGCGGCGGCGATTTGCAAGATCCCTACTTGGACGCTGCAATCGACGATGCTCTGCGCGCGGGGATCATCGTCTATGCCATCTATACTCCGGGCGCGGGGCACGTCGGTCACAGCTACTGGCAGAACTATTGGGGGCAGATGTATCTCTCGCGGGTGGCCGACGAAACCGGCGGCGAATCGTATTACATCGGCTTCACTGGCGGTCCGGTGAGGTTTGACCCTTACCTCGAAGACATGGAGAACCGCCTCGACCATCAGTATCTGTTGGCGTTCAACGCCAAACCGCAGAAAAAGAATGGGTGGCAGCGCATTAAAGTGACCACAGAAGTCCCCAACGCGGAGTTGGTCTCCGCGCATAGAATGTGGGTTCCGGCTGCGCCGCAATAAAGCAGCGGTCGAGAGTCGCGACGAATGGCGGCTGCAAGAAATTTGCTCGCGGTTTGCCTGCTAGAATGGCCTCCGATAGTGGTCGAGTTGATCGGAGGCTTCCATGCAGGCTGGACGTTCCGGCGTTGTTGTCGCGAAGTGGATCAGAGTTCTCTTGGGCGCAGCTTTTTTATTTGCCTCAATGTGCGCGGCGCAACCGCAAAATGCCGGCTCGGCAGCTTCCGATCCTCGTCTGGGAGAAAGTTATCGCTTTCAGCAAGGCGGTTGGACGTACGTTCATCTGCAAGGCTCTCCCTCCGATATCGGCTTCCAGCATGGATATTTACTGGCGCCTGAGATTGCCGATGCGCTGGAGGCGATCAAGCTGTTCGACACGCACCAGACACAGCGCGATTGGGAATTCTTTCGCAAGACCGCGCGCGAAATGCTATGGCCGCACATTGACGCCGAGTATCAACAGGAGCTGCAAGGCATCGCCGACGGCGTAAAAGCGCACGGCGTCGATCTGGACGTTTACGACATCGTCGCGCTGAACGCATTCGAAGAAGTTCCCGACTACTATGTTCCATGGCTGAACAAGCGCGAGAAGGCAGTGAAAGCGCCAAAGCTTGCGGCGCCCGGAAACTGCAGCGCGTTCATCGCTACCGGCGGGTACACAAAAGATCATCAGATCGTCATCGCGCACAACAACTGGACCAGTTATCTCGCCGGCGAGCGCTGGGTAATCATCTTCGACATCCTTCCGCAAAACGGCCAACGCATTTTGATGGACGGCTTTCCCGGAGTCATCACCAGCGACGACGATTTCGGCGTGAACGCCGCCGGCATCATGATTACCGAAACTACTATCGCCCAATTCGAAGGCTGGGACCCCAACGGCAAGCCGGAGTTCATGCGTTCGCGCAAAGCTTTGCAGTACGCACAAAGCGTCGACGACTACGTGCGCATCATTAAAGAAGGGAACAACGGCGGATACGCCAACGACTGGCTCATCGGCGATCGCAAGACCGGCGAAATCGCCTATCTCGAACTCGGCCTCAAGAACACTCCGATGTGGCGAACGAAGGATGGCTACTTTGTCAGCTCGAACTTTCCGCGTGACCCGAAACTCATCAAAGAAGAAACCAGCGGATTCGATCCGAATGATAGGTCATCGTCGATGAATGCTCGTCACGCAAGAGCCGAAGAACTGATGAAGCAGGCGAAAGGGAAGATCGACGTCGCCGTGGCCGAACAGTTCCTGGCCGATCACGTCGACAGCTTTGAGCGAGCCTCCTCGCACGTTGAGAAACCCCAGCCCAATGAACGCACGCTTTGCGGTCACGTGGATGCCTCGTCCCGCGGGGTAAAAGAATGGGGATGGGACCCATACAATCCCGGCGGCGCCGTTCAAGGCAAAGCGACCGACAGTAAAATGGCTGCGAACATGAGCTTCGTCGCCCGCGCTGGACACCCTTGCGGCGAAGATTTTCTTGCCGCAGATTTTCTGGATCATCATCCCGAGCTCGCCTGGCAAAAGCCTCGGTTGCGCGATATGAAAGCAGGTCCTTGGACGACGTTTCAAGCAGGCGAGAAAACTGGCCAGTAACTCACCGCGACTCAGGTAACAACAGCGGTCTTCGCACTGCGCAGGTTCTCGGCTATCCCTCAAACGGAATGGGAGGAAAACGCAATGAATGAAACCCCACAGCAATATACTCAGAGAGTCGTCGGTTACGTCGAGGGAAAACAGCCTCTGGCAGTGCAGGCCGCCACAGCCAAGAAACTCGAGCGCCTGATCAAAGGCATCCCAACAGGCAGACTTCGCAAGCGTCCCGCTCCTGACAAGTGGTCTGTAGGCGAGATTCTCGCGCACCTCGCTGACACGGAAATCGTCGGCGGTTTTCGCATGCGTCTGATTCTGGGCGCGCCGGGAACGCCAATCGCTGCCTTCGATCAGGATTCGTGGGTCACTAGCGGACACTATGCGAAGCGCGATCCGCGTAAATCTGTGGAGCAGTTCCGCGTGATTCGCGATGCTAATCTCGCATTGCTCAATTCACTGACGCCCGAGCAGTGGAAACAACACGGAATGCATTCCGAGCGTGGACGGGAAACGATTGAGCACATCGTCCGCATGTTCGCCGGACACGACCTCAATCACTTGCAGCAGATCGAAAGAATACTGGCCGCGAAATAGCGGTCGAAAATGTGCCGAAGAGTTTCATCAGGCGCCGCTACTCACTTGCCGGTTCGCGGATCCCACACCGGCTTGCCCTTGTTATCACGGAACGAGAGCGTATCCGTCCCTTTCACCAGTTCTCGGGCAAGAATTACGTCCGACGTATCCTGCTTCACTTTTGATCCCGTAACCGCAATTTCGTCGCCTTTGGTGAAACTGATGCCCATCTCCTCCTGAAATGGCTTGGGGCACAGGTAGATGTGGGTCTTGTCGTCGCCATTTTTTATGATCAACTCCGTGAAATCCTTCCTGGTATCAACCGACAGTAGATTCACTTCGTCGATCACCCCTTTGAATTTCGCTTCCGTCTGAAGGTCATACTTGGGCAGGCTGGAATTTTGCGGTTGCGCCTTTTGCGAGAGCCCCGGGGTTTCGCCTAGGAGCAAAAACGCGACGATCAGCGAAAAGTACATCCATCGCTTTGGGAGAGAGAACGGCAATTTCCAGACTGAGGACATGGCTCCTCCTCGTTCTTTATGGAAATCCCCATGCAGTGCCGAGACCCCTGCTCACCTGCGCCGCGGGCTGGGAAGAACCTTCATCTTCCCGCGTCGCCTGAAGTTTCCGTTAACGATGAAGCCGCTGTATTTAGATTGCCGTTAGAAAGACGGAAGCATCGTACACCTTTTTATGTCTCCTAAGAAAGGCTTTGTTCTGAGACGTAATCGAGAAGCCAACGGGGTTCCCAAACAAACCTTCTGCGCCTTAGAAGCAAATCCGATAATCGTGTGCTGAAAATCCGCGCCTGTCACTCGATGGGCCGTGCTACTTTTGCTTCATTGAAATGGTCGTCTTATTGGGCCGTTAACTCAGAGAGCCACTTCAGATGAACACAAAAATCTGTACGAACCGCAAATGTCCCGCCAACGAGCACTTTGTCTACACGCTTGATACCCGCTGCGTGCTTTGCCGGTGGGACTTGAAGCCGGCACAACGGACTACACGATTTTCTCCACGAAGGTTAATAGGAAATGTTCGGCAGGGAACCGCCGGAAGGGTCTAACAACATCCTTCATCGCCCTACTGTTTTCTGGAGCTCACTCCAATTTCGACGGCACCATTCTCAGAGCAAGATAATTTCGACCACCCTACAGAGCAGGCCAAAGCTCCGCTAGCATAATCTTCCGTGTAGAATCTCAAACCTGACACTGGTGAAATCGAATCGATGAACTTTTCTGGGAAAGTCTCGCTCGTCACAGGCGCGGGCAGCATGCAAGGGATCGGCTTCGCTACCGCACGCTTGCTCGCTCAACAAGGCTCGAAAATCGCAATCACTTCCACCACGGAAAGAATTCAGGAGCGTGCCCGCGAACTCGCCGCTCAGGGCGCCGACGTATTTGCTTCTCCGGCAGACTTAACGGATTACGCCGCCACGAAGCTGCTGGTGCAGGAAGTCATCGCCCGCTATGGGCGCATCGATGTCCTCGTCAACAATGCAGGCATGACCCAGGTTGGAAGTCCCACCGAAACCACATCGCGCCCTTTGGCCGAGCTTTCCGAAGAAGAGTGGGATTACGGAATTGCCATCAACTTGAAAACAGCCTTCAACATTACCAAGACTGTTCTCCCCTCCATGCTGGCGCAAAAATATGGACGCATCGTGAGTGTCACTTCGGTTACAGGTCCAGTCGTCAGCAACCCCCGCGAAACTGCCTACAGCGCGGCCAAAGCCGGCATGGTCGGCCTTACACGCAGTCTCGCCCTTGAAGTTGCGCGCCAGGGAATCACAGTGAACGCAGTCGCGCCCGGCTGGATCGAAACCTCCTCCTCCACCGAGCACGAAATTGTCGCAGGTAAAAATACTCCCGCCGGACGCCCCGGCCGCTCCGACGAAGTCGCCGCCGCGATTGCCTTTCTCGCTTCCGAATCCGCTTCCTACATCACCGGACAGATGATCATCGTTGACGGCGGCAATTCTATCCAGGAGTACAAAGGTCCACCCGCGGCATACTACTAATCATAAAGTGACGATCTTTCTCTACAACCCGCGCGACCTGGGTCCTTTCCCGAGGGACCTCTCATAGATCTTCACCGATTGGGATGAAAGGGCATGCCTCGGTGCCCAGCGCTAGCCGGTTCTGGCGTTTGTAAATCAAGATTCACGACGATCGGCTCCTGGCCATTCCTCACCACCACGGCTTCGCACGGGTTATTCGGATCAGCATTAATCTCCTGGTGCGGCACATACGGAGGAACGTAAATAAAATCTCCGGCCCGGGCTTCGTCACTCAGTTCCAATCGATCGCCCCAGCGCATTCGCACTCGTCCTTTCACCACGTACAGGACGGTTTCCAGCTCTCCATGGTGGTGCGGTCCCGTCTTAGCATCAGGTTGGACGACCATAGTTCCGGCCCACAACGTGGCTGCTCCGGCTTTCGCATGAGTAATCGCCGCAGCCCGCGTCATGCCCGACGTCTGTGGCGTATTCATGTCCAATTCGTCCGCATGTACGATTTTCACTCCATTCTTCTTCCAGTCCATAAATTAAAGCTTTCTTCCAACATCTCAATCGGAATTTCTTTTTTGTATTCCGAAACAAGAGGAGCACTTATACCGCCAAATCGCCCGCTCCGAGGGCGTTGAAACGATTCGATTCCGAGATCGCTCCCCGCCGGTCCGCGACCCGTGCCAGCAACTAGTGTCGAAATGTTGGCTTCAATGTCGGTGAGAGGACATCGATCGCCGAGAGTGGAATGGATTCCCTCGTGCAAATGCGTCTTGGCAAACCTGGAATCTGGCTGGGATTTGAACTGGATGAAAAACATAGCCCACCCTTGAGCGATTTCCCGAGATGACCAGTTAGGTACTGTGTGCAATTGTGTATGACCTATATTGACCAGCCGAACCGGATTCCGGAGCGATATGATTTAGCCTCTTTTTGAACGGAGCACGGCATTCCTCAATTGAATGATCGTGCAGGGAGACCATGGCGAACAAACGTGCGCTCAGTTTCAGCCGTGCTGGGAAGACTGTGCGGAACTACCGAGACAACGAGATCATCTTTTCCCAAGGGGACGCAGCCGATGCTGTGTTCTACGTCCAGAGCGGCACGGTGAAACTCACGGTAGCTGCCACACGCCGCAAGAAAGCTATAATCGCCGTCCTGCTACAAGGTAGCTTTTTTGGCGAAGGCTGTCTCGCAGGGCAACCCCTCCGGATGTACACAGCGCGATCGATTGGGCATTCCAGTATCACTCATCTGCGGAAGGAAAGGGCTGTTCGCACGCTCAAACGAGACCCGAAATTTGCAACGGTGTTTGTTGCGTACCTGGTTTCCCGCGTCATTCGAGTTGAGGAAGACTTGGTCGATCAGTTTTTTAACTTCAGCGAAAAGCGACTGGCACGGGTTCTGTTGCTGTTTGGGCAGATAATCAAGGAGTCAAAGCCGGAGCACCCCCTTAAGGTGAGCCAAGCAACCTTGGCGGAGATGGTTGGTACCACCCGCGCCAGGGTGAGTAAATTTATGAGTGGGTTCAAGAAGAAGGGCTTCGTCAGCTACAACGGCGGCTTGCAAATAAATAGCGCGCTTATCATCGGCTTTCTGCAAAGTCGGCCCATGTCCATCGTTGTCACGAAAGCGTCTAGTTGACCACCAGAGTGCATGCAGGTTTGTGATGGAAAAGGAACTCACCGCCCAAAAAGCACTTGCTGTCCAATGTCCGACTTGCGGTGCCGCTCCAGGGGAGAAGTGTGAACTCAGCACGGGTCAACCGCGCACCGAGCCGCACAGGGACCGCCGATTGATTGCAAAAGACCAACCCTAGACTGGATCTCACGTCAGAAGTTCCCGCCGCCGCTTCGTGATCTTAGCAGGCGGCCAGGCTACGCGATGTTTCCTGATGACACTCTCATGGTCCGCTCGCGGGATACGAATGGATCTATAGTTTCGCTTTTTCGCTTGCCGCTCGACAATCCAAACGCCCGGTTCATTTTCAAATAGGCGCGTGACCATCGGTAAAATATGGCGGAGAGGGTGGGATTTGAACCCACGATACCCGTTAAGGTATGTCCGCTTTCGAGGCGGATCGTTTCAACCACTCACGCACCTCTCCACGATTGGCTAACGGCAAAACGACCAACGACTAACGACTAACGACGGCTCTTAAAAAACGTTTGCAGCAATTCAGCGCAACGGCCCGCCAGCACTCCGCTGCGAACCTGCATGCGGTGATTCAGTTGCGGATGGTTCAGCACTTGCACCACCGACTGCACCGCACCCGCCTTCGGATCGTCCGCACCGTAGACCAGGCGCTTGATCCGCGCGTGCACCAGCGCTCCGGCACACATCGGACACGGTTCAATTGTAGCAAACAGTTCGCAGTCCTCCAGACGATGATTACCGATGGCTGCTCCCGCTTCACGCAGCGCAACCATCTCGGCGTGCGCCGTAGGATCGGAGCCGGCGATGTTGCGATTCCATCCCCGCGCTATGATTTTTCCGCCGCACACGACTACAGCTCCGACCGGGACTTCTCCAGCTTCGAGCGCCCGCTGCGCAGCGCGCAAAGCTTCCTCCATCCACAGCTCGTCTGGCTCCGTCGTTGGTCGTTGGTCGTTGGTCGTTCGCACATGCGACTCCACGCAGCAGGGTACCACTTAGAGATCAGGGATCTTCGTTTTGGAACGCCGGCGCTTGGCAGCGCATTGATTCAGGCGGGCGACGGCATGTCTGGAGACATGCCTCGATTCGAAGCAGCCTGATGCCCGTCGCTGGCGCGAACCTACTGCTACGCACCTACTGCTACGCACCTGCAACCTCAGATCAGGCTGAGTACCGAGCGCACCACGTCGGGAACAACCGCTCGAATAATGGCAGGCAGCACAATCGTTATTAAGGGATAAGCAATCGCAATCAGCGGCAAGGCCAGCAGCATGCGGGCTTTCGGTGTTAAATTGGTGAAATAGGCTCGCATAACGTCCTCTGGTTCAAGATACGCACCCGGGGCGATAAAAGTTTCCTACAAAATACCGCGCCCGGATGCGCGCTCTCCACTGATCACTGACCACCGATCACTGGCCACTGCCTGCTGGCCACTCGCCACTGTTCAGTGTTATGCTTGCCCCGTCATGGGGATGCAGAGCCTTTTCCGCAAAGTCTTTCTGGTCGACCTTCTCCAGGGGTTGAAGGTCACGTTCCGCTACCAGGATCCTAGAGAGATTTACACCGAGCAATATCCGATGGAGCGCCCGCAGGTGGCGGAGCGCTACCGTGGCGCGCCCCGCCTCAACGTCAACCCTGACACCGACGAAACCATGTGCATTGCCTGCGACCTGTGCGCACTGGCTTGCCCGGAAAATCTGATCGTGGTCTCTAGCGCGCGCAACGAGCAAACTCGCCGTAAGGAACTCACCAACTTCACCTACGATCTGAGCCGCTGCATGTTCTGCGGCCTCTGTGAAGATGCCTGTCCGGTCGACGCTCTCGAACTCACGCAGGATTTCGAGCTGGCCAGCTACACTCGCGAAGGTTGGATCTGGGATCGCGAGACGCTCGAAAAAGGTCCCCAGCCCACGCAATACCGCAAATAGCCGTTCCTGCCGCCCGCTACGGCATCGCATGCTGCTGCCTACTGCATCTGCCGGATATTCCCGCCTCGAAGCCGCGAGCACACTAAGACTGTGGATTCCTTGACCAGAACCAGCGACCAGAACCAGCGCGTTTCGCAGGCCGGCAAAGGGATCGTCGAAAAATTCAAGGCTGGAGGCCTCATGAAGTCAGCGAAAAAATTTGCTTTACTATCTTTGTTTCTCGGCTGCGCGACCTGGGTTGTGGCGCAGGCCGGCGGAGCAGGAGCAGGCGGAGGAGCCGGAACGGCGGGAGCGGCGGGTGGTTCTGCAACGCCAGGCCAGTCGTCTCCTTCGGCGCCGCCAACCGGAAATACAGGTCGACCGCCAACCAGCAGCACTACACCACCGACAGGCTCAGGCAACAGCACCGCGCCCGGATCGAACCCGACGAATCCCAACACTCCTGGCACGCAGCCTTCTACCACGAATCCGAATAATCCGAACACAGGCACGAATCCTGGTACGAACCCTGGCGCAACCAATCCTGGTTCGACCAATCCAGGTTCGTCGACGAATCCTGGATCGGCGCCCAACGGCGGATCGACTAACCCCGGCACTACGAATCCCGGCTCGAACCCTGGAACTTCAAACCCCGGATCAAATCCAGGAACATCGAACCCAGGTTCAAATCCCGGAACAAATCCGGGAACGTCGAATCCCGGAGGAAGCACTTCACCCTCAGGCCCTGGCCGCTAAAGCATTTCGCAGATGTTGTAACTCCCCACTTTGCGGGCTCATTCGTGGGCCCGCCTTTTTGTCGCTCCATATTGCTTGCAGTTCCAGATCAAGTCTCTGCTGGGATACAAAGGAGCCAAAGAAGTTTGCTGAAAGCTGAAAGCCTATAGCTGAAGCCCGAAGCCCTCACCCCGGCTGCTGCTGCGTCATGCAGTGCATTGTCCCAAGCCCCCAGACCAGATCTCCGGAATAAATAGGAACAATATCTCGAGTTGGGAACAAGCCCGCCAGTATGTTCAACGCAATTCGGTCGTTGGGATCGTTGAACACGGGTACGAGCACAACCCCATTTGCAATATAGAAGTTGGCATAGCTGGCAGGGAGGCGCCGTTGCTCAAAAACAACCGGGCCCGGCATGGGAATCTCCGCAATATTCAGTGGCTTGCCCGCCTGATCGCGCGCCGCCTGCAGACGGCGAAGATTCCCCCGCAGAGGCTGGTAATTTTCATCTCTGGAATTGCTTTCAACCATCGTGACGACCGTGTCGGGAGCGACAAAGCGAGTCAAGTCATCCACGTGTCCGTGAGTATCGTCGCCCACGATTCCGCGCCCCAGCCAGATTACATTTGGCGCTCCGAAATAATCGGCAAAAAGTTTTTCGTAATGCTGGCGTGTCATGGCGGGATTGCGCTGCTGGATACTGCTAAGCAGGCATTCTTCGGTCGTCAGCAGAGTGCCGCGTCCGTTCACATCGATCGAGCCGCCCTCAAGAACGACCCGCGCGCCGCGGGACTTAGGAAGGATTTCGCGAGAGTGTGCAACGCGGGACATCCGCCCGCCGATTTTCTCGTCGAGCCTCCAGTTCGAATACTTAGCCCAGGCGTTAAACCGAAAGTTGAGCGCGAGATGGCTGGCCCCAGCGCCCGAACCATGTGGGGACAGCCGCCCTCGGCTGTCCGGCAAAGCGAAGCCCGGCTGTTTGTCTGTGACGAAGATGCACCCTGAATCCCGTACCCAAACGCGATTCGTGCGCCAGCGATGAAAGCGAACATTCGCGGAAAGCGCATTCGCCCGCTCCAGCAACTTCCGCGCCTGCCGCCCTGCCGCAGCTTCGTTGACGATCAACTCCACCCGTTCGTGCCTGGCAAGATTGCGAATCATCTCGGTATAGACCCACGGGATGGGTTCGAATTTTCCCGGCCAATCGCCATGGTAATGCGGCCATGCCAGCCACGTCGCATCATGCGGCTCCCACTCGGCGGGCATGCGATAGCCAAGCGAGGCGGGTGTCTGCAAGACTCCCGAACTCGAAGTTTTACGTGAAGTAGAGCGAGGGCGAATCGTCACGGCGGCTCTTACCGTCCGTCCAACAGCCGGCTCGAGATAGGCGCATAGGCATCAATGCGCCGGTCCCGCAGGAAGGGCCAGTTGCGCCGGATGTCCTCGAGAGCCTTCAAATCGACATCGCCCATTAAGATCTCTTCGCGGTCGTGCGAAGCCTCGGAGATCACCCGGCCGAAGGGATCGCAGAAAAAAGATCCGCCCCAAAACTCAAGCCCATGGCCCGGTGTCGACTTTCCGCGGATATTGCCGGTTTCAAAGCCTACGCGATTGACGACGGCCACATAAACGCCATTGGCAATAGCATGAGCGCGCTGAATGGTTCGCCACGCATCATGCTGGGCTTCACCAAACTCGGCCTTTTCCGAGGGATGCCAGCCAATCGCCGTCGGATAGAACAGCACCGACGCACCCTGCAGCGCAGTGAGCCGCGCGCCCTCAGGAAACCACTGATCCCAGCAGACCAGTGTTCCGAGCCGCCCCGCACTCGTATCGAGCGCGCGAAATCCAAGGTCGCCCGGGGTGAAATAAAACTTTTCGTAATAAAGCGGATCGTCGGGAATATGCATCTTGCGGTAGAGCCCGCGCAGCGATCCGTCGGAATCGAAAATGGCCGCAGTGTTGTGATAAATGCCGGCAGCCCGCTTTTCAAATAGCGACGCGATCAGCACAACCCCATTTTTTCGTGCCGCTGCGGCAAGCTTCTCACTGGCAGGACCGGGAATCGGCTCAGCTAAATCGAACAGCGCATGATCCTCTCGCTGGCAAAAATATTGTGTCTGGAACAACTCCGGCAGGCAGACGACTTGCGCTCCGCGTCCGGCAGCGTCAGCAATGCGCTCAAGGGCTTTCTGCAGATTCTGTTCCGGCTCCGGCCCGCAGGACATCTGCACCAGAGCCACGCGAAATTTGTCAGGGGGCACGTTCATCCTCCGACGATCAATATAGCATTTCAGAAATCAGACTTTCGCTTATGACCATCCGTCCCGTTGGATGAACACCCTGACCTTTCTTTTCAAATGGCTTCAGCTTCCCACATAGCGCGCGTAGAGGCTGCGCGCAATTCCAGTATCTGTCGTGCCTTTGATGATGGCCCGTCCATCGGGAAACAACGTCATCTCATAAGGATCACGCCAGAATTTCAGAACAAATTCGTTGTGCCGCACCACGCCCAGCGACTGCAGTCTGCGCTGCAATTCAACGAAATCGATGGGCCGGGCGCGCTCGTGAATCTGCACTGAATTTCGCCCGCACAGGGTAAGGTGAGGCCGTCCCTCGCCCGCCAGGTGCACAAAATCTCGCTCGCCGCACGCCCGGCAGCCGGGGCGCGGAGTCGCAGCCGAAATCTCCGCCTGCTGATTCGTCCACGCATCGTAAGACCACAGGGTCTTTCGCAAGTTTTTGGCCGCCTCGCCCCCAATCAGCAGTTTGATCGCTTCCGTCGCCGCGATCGAGCTGATAAGGTTCACTGCTGAATTTAATATGCCCGCGGTTTCGCAGGTCTCAACCATCCCGCGCGGCGTTTCTGGAAAAATGCACGACAGGCACGCAGTCGTGTTGGGCAACACGTTCAGCGTCACTCCGTAACTGCCCACGGCAGCCGCGTAAATCCACGGTAAAGTATTCTTCACCGCATAATCATTCAGCAAATATCTGGTTTCGAAATTATCGGTTCCGTCGAGAACCACATCCATACCTTCGAGTAACGCATAAATATTTGCAGGCACAACGTCGTCGACCCGCGACTCTACAACGATCTCGGAATTGAAAGCTGCAATCTTCTGTGCCGCTGCGATGGCCTTGGGCACGGACTCCGCCGCATCCTTTTCGTCAAACAGCGATTGCCGCTGCAGGTTGCTCTCTTCCACGTAATCGCGATCGATAATGCGCAGCTTCCCCACCCCCGCGCGCGCCAGCAACGATGCCAGCGCCGAGCCGGTTGCTCCGCAGCCCACAATCGCCGCGCGCGCCACAGCCAGTCTGCGCTGGCCTTCGATGCCGATGCCGCGAAACAATATCTGACGTGAGTATCGTTCTTCGAACTTTTCTTTTTCCAAGCCCTGCCTCAAGGACGTCACCAGCAATTGCTCACAAAACCTTTATTATAGTTGGGGATGCTTAAGCCGTCAGGATGCAGACAACACGGGTCTTTCACGCTTCATCGAATGTAGGCAACGGGGTCTAAGGATACGACTTGCTGAGACGGTACGCGTCATTCGTCATACTGATCGTGGCCTCACTCGGACCGCTCGCCCCTGCCGGTTGGTCGGCTGCGGCCGCTATCGGCACATCCCAGGAGCCTCAAGCCGGCGAACCTTCAGGTCTCAATTCTATGGCGGAATACGCCGGACAAATCGTGCAATCCATCGAATTGCCGAACGTGTCGAATGCCGCGCATTTGTTGCAAATGCTCCCCCAAAAAGCGGGGGAACCACTGGATCGCGATCAAGTCCGCGAAAGCATTCGTGTGCTCTTCGCGACCGGACGTTTTTCCGATATTCAGGCGGAAGTAAGGCCGATAGGGTCGGGTGTGGTGCTGACGTTCACCACATCGCCCAATTCTTTTGTGGGTGCGGTGGATGTGCAAGGTGCTCCCGGCCATCCCAACTATAATCAGCTTGTCAACGCCTCGAAGCTTCAACTCGGCCAGCTCTATAGTCCTGACCTTCTCAGTCGCGCCCTGCAGAACGTTCGCCAACTCATGCAGGAGAACGGTTATTATCGCGCGCGGGTCACGGCTGAAAACATCTCCATCGCGGCTACTCAGCAGGTCAACGTTCTCTTCCATATCACTCCGGGAGAGCCTGCTCATATAGGCGAAGTCAACGCTACCGGCCACTCGGCTTTTTCCCAACAACAGCTTCAAGACATCGCAAAAATGCACCCCGGCGACCGGATCACCGCGGCTCGCATCACGAATTCTCTGCAGCGCCTGCGCAAGAGGTTCCAGAAGCAGCACCGCGTTCTCGCTCAAGTATCGATTGCCCAACAGAAATACAACCCCAAATCCAATTCGGTTGACTACACCTACCTGATCGAACCGGGACCTGTGGTGGTAATCTTCGCCACCGGCTTTCACGTAAGCCGGGGGGTTCTGAAAAGAGAGATTCCGGTATATGAAGAAAATGCTCTCGACGAAGATCTTCTGAGCGAAGGCGAGCGTAATCTGCTCGACTACCTGCAAAGTCGCGGCCGCTTCGATGCCACAGTCGACTTCCGCAAAGAAACGGCCCCTGACATTCTTCGCGTCATCTACCACATCACTCCCGGAGCGGAGCATAAATTCGAACTCATCGATATTTCGGGAAACAAATACTTCCCTCGCAAGACCCTCCGCCAGCGTATGCGCATTCAACCCGCCGGACTGTTTTCCCACGGACACTTCAGTGGATCTTTACTTAAGAGCGATGTCGCGGCTTTGCAGGCACTCTATGTTTCCAACGGATTTCGCCAAGTCAAGATCGAGACCAAAGTTGACGATAACTATCGTGGCGCCGAGAATCGTTTAGCGGTTCACATTCTCATCGAGGAAGGCCCGCAAACTCTGGTGGGAGATTTCCGCATTGTCGGCAGCCAGAAAATTGACGTCAAGTCATTTCCAGAACTCAGCACTGCTCCGGGCCAGCCTTACTCCGAGCAGAATCTGGCCAACGATCGCAATGCGATCCTTAGCTATTATTTCAATCACGGTTTTTCCAACGCCACTCTCGATATCACAACCAAACCGTCGGCCCGCGAGCCGAATCGCGAGGATGTAACCTACACGATTCAAGAGGGCGAGCAGTTCTTCGTGAACCGGGTAATGGTCGCCGGCCTGGAGAATACTCGCGACTATGTGGTTCAGCGTGAAATTCAAGTAAAGGCAGGCGATTCTCTCAGCCAGCAGGATCTGCTCGATACCCAGCGCAAGCTCTACGACCTGGGAATCTTCAACCAGGTCGACACCGCCGTGCAAAATCCCGAAGGCTCCGACCCGCAGAAGAATGTCCTGATTCAGGCCCAGGAAGCCAGGCGCTATACGTTTACCTACGGCGTCGGATTGGAATTCGAAACCGGCTTGCCTGCCGGGACGAACAACCCCGCAGGCGCAACCGGCGTAAGCCCACGCGTGGAATTTGATGTAACCCGTCTGAATATGTTCGGCCGGGATCAGACTCTCATCTTCCAGTCTCATGTGGGCCGTCTGCAACAGCGCGGCCTCGTCAGTTACGAACTCCCCAAACCGCTGAACAATGATCAGCTCAAACTTTTCTACACCATCTTTTATGACAACAGTCTCGACGTCGCCACATTTACCTCCCAGCGTCTGGAAGGCAAGATCGATCTGCGGCAGCAAATCGGCAAACTGGAGTCAAATCACTCCACTTCCGTTACCTACCGGTTTGATTACCGGCGCGTCAAAGCCAGCAACTTCGCCGCTAACTTTTCCCCCGCTGAATTTAATTTATTGTCTCTGCCCGCGGTAGTTGGTGGGCCGGGCTTTACCTTTATTCGCGACAAGCGCGACAATCCCCTGGAAAGCACCAAAGGCCAGTACTTTACCCTCGACGCTTTTGTAGCCTCGAGTTTCGTTGGTTCTCAGTCGGATTTCGGCCGCGCTCTCCTTCAGGATTCGACCTACTATGCCTTCGGACGCACCAACCATAAGTTTGTATTCGCGCGTTCCACCTCGGTTGGACTGGAGCAGGGTTATCGCGATACTCGCGTCCTTCCTCCCGGAGCGTGCCAGGTCACCAATCTGACCACCTCTTGCAGTCAGAACATTACAGTTATCCCACTGCCGGAGCTTTTTTTTGCCGGGGGTGGCAACTCTCACCGCGGTTTCGGGTTGAATCAAGCGGGCCCCCGCGATCCCGACTCTGGCTTTCCGGTAGGCGGCTCGGCGCTCTTCGTCAATAGTGAGGAACTGCGTTTTCCCCAGGTTAGCTTGCCCTATCTGGGAGAAGGCTTCGGCTTTGCCATCTTTCACGATATGGGAAACGTCTATACCGCGGGCCACGATATGTTGAAGGGCCTTCTGCGCTGGCACCAGACCAATCCGGCGCAATGTTTGCAAGCCGGCGGTATCCTCATCCCTGCCTGCGAGACGCGATTCAACAACGAAGGCTACGATTACACCTCTCACGCCACGGGAATTGGCGTGCGCTACAAAACACCGATCGGCCCCCTCCGTTTCGACTTCGGCTACAATCTAAATCCGACATACTATTTTCAGGGACTTGTTAATCCTAAAACTGGCCAGCTCACGGGCGACTTTGAGACCCAGCGCCTGCGCCACTTCAATGTTTTTTTCAGCATAGGTCAGCCATTTTGAAAATCAAAATTTATTTGTGTAAGGTACTTCTCACAGCGACGCTGGCATTGCCCTTCGCGGGCCTCCATCTTGCTCCGTGTTATGCAGCTGGTCAGGTGATCGATCGAATTGTCGCAACCGTGAACGGCCAGGTTATTTTGCAATCGGATTGGGATGAAGCTCTCTGCTATGAGGCGCTGCTAACCAATCGCAACCTGAACCGGTTTACCGATGACGATCGTCGCGCCGTCCTCGACCGCCTGATCGACCAGGAGCTTCTTCGCGAGCAAATGAAGTCGGCCGATTTTCGCCATGCCACCGACGAGGAAGTCGCCTCGCGCGTCGCCGAAGCCCGCAAGCTATATCCTCAAGCCGCTTCCGATGAGGCCTGGCGAGGAGTTCTCGCCCAATACCATCTCATAGAGAAGGATGTGCAGGAGCATGTCCGGCAACAAATTGACGTTATGCGTCTGATCGACGCCCGGCTTCGTCCGACCGTACAGATTGATTCCAAGTCCATCGAGGCTTATTATCGCGACCAGTTTGTGCCCCAATTGAAAGAAGCCGGAGCCTCCGAAGTTCCTCTCGCCGAAGTATCGGCGAAGATTCGCGAACTGCTCACTCAGGAAAAAGTCAGCGAGTTGCTCGTCTCCTGGTTGCAAACCTTGCGCTCCGAGGGGCAGGTCCATGTGCCGGGAGTTGCCCCCTCCAGCAACGATGCCGGAGTCCAATCGCAGTGAGTGCGCCCACCGCCAAGCGTCTTCGCCGCCGATGGTGGAAGTTCCTGCTCTTCGTCACTGGGGCGGCTTTTTTAGCGTTGATTAGCCTTCTCATCTACATCAATACCGATTCTTTTCAATCTCTGGTGCGACGCCGGCTGGTTGCAGAGATTGAGCGCATCACTGGAGGTCGCGCCGAAATCGCCAGCATCCACACCATTCCCTTTCGTCTGCAAGCGGAAGTGCGCGGCATCACCGTTCATGGCCGCGAGCCCGCCAATGACATTCCTCTCGCCCACGTGGACCACATTGTCGCTCGACTGAAGATCGATTCACTTCTCCGCTCCGAACTTGCTTTTGACGAAGTTATCCTCGAGCAACCCATCGTGCATGTCGCGTTCTACGCCGACGGAAGCACCAATTTTCCACCGCGAAAAAACATCGTTGCCACCGGTAAGAATCCGGTCGATCAACTGTTCGCGCTTTCCATTGACCATTTCGAACTTCGCCACGGCCAGATGTTGTGGGACGATAAAACCATTCCCCTGGATTTCATGGCTCGCGACGCATCGCTGCAAATGGACTACTCGTTTTTGCATCGCAGCTACGATGGCCGCCTGCTGCTGGGTTTCGTCCACACAAAACTCCTGGACTACCGCCCTTTTGCCTGGATGACGACCATGCAGTTCAACCTGAGCTCCAACAGTGCCAACGTCACTTCACTGACGTGGAACTCCGGTCATTCGCGCTTGTCAGGCAGCGGGCAACTTACTGACTTCCGCCGGCTGCATGTTCAAGCTTCTTACGATGCCCATCTCGATCTGGCGGAGGCCGCATCCATCTCCCGTCGGAACGATCTTCGCGGCGGAGAAGTGGAGCTCAAGGGCAGTGGCGACTGGTCACTCGATCAGTTTGCCGCCCGCGGTCTGGTCGCGTTTCGGGATCTTGCATGGCGGGACGAGCAGGTTTCCTTTTCAAAGGCGTCATTCAGTTCCGACTATTCCCTCACCGATCAGCAAATCAAGCTTTCTAAAATCGAAGGCAAAATCTTCGGCGGCGGCTTTTCCGGCGATGCCGAAATCAATCAATGGCTCGCGCCGGCCCGTCACCTGACTGCGGCCGCCAGAAAAAACTTCGAAACGGCCGTGATTTCCACCGCCCGGCCATCCCCCAAATCCCGCGACAAAGCGTCGAAATCCAGGTCAACCTCGTTTCAAAACGCATCTGTGGTTCTTCATCTGCGGGACCTTTCCGCGCAAGAACTCGCCGCCGCTTTTAATTCTCCTTCTCATCCTCTGTCGCGATTTCGCCTGGATGGCGCGGCATCTGGCACTCTCGAAAGCCGCTGGTTGGGAACTCCGCGTGAAGCCGAAGTTAAATTCTCCGTCGATCTCACTCCCCCTGAGCAGCACGCCGCTGGGCAAACTCCCGTCAATGCTCACGCCGTCGGCGTTTACCACGCCGCCAGCGACAGTCTTGATCTTCCGCATTTCACACTTTCCATGCCTCACAGCCGGGTGCAGGCGGCCGGCACATTATCTTCCACATCCTCGGTCAGACTCTCCATGACTACCTCAAATCTCAGCGACTGGCTCCCGTTTATCGATGCCATCCGCGGCCCTTCCTTGTTTCCAGTCCAATTGAACGGGAGCGCCACTTTCAACGGAGGCATGACCGGCGCATTGTCCGCTCCGCAGCTGGCCGGCGCTCTCCTGGTGGACGACTTCGACATTAACTTGCCCGCAACTCCCAAAACTCAAGCTCTGCAAAGTCATTGGGATTCTTTTTCCACCTCGCTTCAGGTTTCCTTCGCCGCCATTGCCCTGCGCCGTGCCACTCTGCATCGTGACGACACTTCCGTCGACTTCGATGCCTCCGCCAACCTGGACCACGGCCACATCACCGGCGGTAGTTATTTCAATCTCCGCGCCAATGTTCACAATATCGACCTTGGCGACCTGCAAGCGCTTGCCGGATACAACTATGCCATCTCCGGTACGACCGACCTTTTCATTCAGGCGGGTGGGGCCGTGGCTGACCCTCATGGCAACGGGCAGATTCATCTGAACAACGCCCTGGCATACGGCCAGACCATTTCACAATTCGATTCCGCCTTTCGCATCGCCGGCAAGGAACTTTCCTTCACTAACATCCATTTACTTCATGATGCTTCACTCGTCACCGGAAGCGCCGCTTACAATACCTCCTCGCGTGCCTTCCGCCTCGACCTGGCTGGCAACAATTTCGATCTCGCGCACGTGCATCGACTCTACACCGATCGTTTCGCCGTGGAAGGCCGTGGAGATTTCACCCTCAAAGCCTCCGGCACGCCCGATGCCCCTACCATCAACGCGGACGTCCATGTTCACAACTTGACTCTCGACCATGAGCTCGCCGGAGAGTTTGATTTACACGCCGCTACGCTTGGCGGCGACCTTCAACTCACCGGTAAGTCTCACCTGCAGCAGGGTTCTTTAACCCTCGGTGGAAACATTCAGATGCGCGATGGCTATCCTGCCAATCTCTCAGTTCGAATGGATCAGCTCGATCTCGACGTGCTTTGGCGGCGGTATCTGCGTGGACAACCCACCGGGCATTCTGCGGTTACCGGTTCCCTGGATCTACGTGGCCCCATTCGCCAGCCTCAGCAGTGGACCGTCGACGGCACGCTCACGGATCTCGCCGTGGATGTGGAAAAAATCAAAGTTCATAATGAGGAGCCGATTCGCTTCTCTATGACTCATCAGGCGGTAAATATCCAGCAGCTCCATCTCGTGGGCGAACAAAGCGACCTGACAGCTCATGGTTCGATTCAGCTCTCCGGCGCCCGGGCCCTCAACCTTGCAGCCGATGGGCGCCTTGATTTGAAGCTGCTCTCCGCTTTCAACCCTGACTTCACTTCGTCTGGAGCAGTTGCCATGAAACTGACCGTTGGTGGCACTCTCGACGACCCTATGCCGCAAGGTACTTTTCAGGTGACCAACGGCGCGCTCTCTTATGCTGGATTGCCCAGCGGACTGAGCGAGCTCAACGGCTCACTTCTGTTCACCCGCGATCATGTGCATATCGAGGAACTCACTGCTCGCACTGGCGGCGGAAGCCTCGACCTGAAGGGTGACGCTACCTACGCGGGGCAGCAACTGAATTTCAATCTGACCGCCACCGGCAAGGATGTTCGCCTGCGTTATCCACCCGGTGTCAGCTCCACGGCCAACACTGAGCTGCATTGGGTCGGAAGCCGCTCCGCTTCCACTCTCTCTGGCGACATCAGTATCAACAAGATTGCCGTCACACCCGGGTTCGACTTCAGCGCCTATCTGGAGCGTAGCCGGCAGTTCTCCACTGTTACGGCGGCAAATTCGCCCCTCAACAACATCAAGCTCGATATCCACGTGCAGACCGCACCTGAATTGCAGATGCGCACAGCCATCGCGCGGCTCTCAGGCGACGCCGACCTGCGTTTGCGAGGCTCGGTTGCGCGCCCCGCTGTTCTCGGACGGGTCGACGTGCTCGAAGGCCAGGCCACCTTTCACGGCACACGCTTCACGCTGGAGCGCGGTGATATTACTTTTGCCAATCCGGTGACTATCGAACCCCAGCTCAATCTGCAGGCCTCTACGCACGTTCGGAACTATGATCTCAACATCACCGTCACCGGAACCCCCGATCGGCTGAACCTCAACTATCGCTCTGAGCCGCCACTGCCGAAATCCGACATCATCGCTCTGCTCGCACTTGGCCGCACCAATGAAGAATCAGCGCAATTGCAGGAACAGTCCGGCCAGAGCGTTTTTTCCGATCAAGCCACGGCTCTCATTCTCAGCCAGGCGCTGAACACGACGGTGAGCAATCGATTGCAGCGCTTATTTGGCGCCAGCAACATTAAAATCGACCCGCAAGGCCTTACCACCGAGACTAACCCCACCGCCCGCGGCCCTCAGGTCACCATCGAACAGGAATTCGCCAACAACTTCTCTCTCACCTATTCGACGAATGTGTCCCAGAGTTCGGAGCAGATTATTCAGGGAGAGTACTATGTGAATCGAAACGTCTCCATCGTCGGCACGCGCGACCAGAATGGCGTGGTCAGCTTCGACCTGCGCATTCGCAGCCGCAAGAAGTAGCGACTAATGAATAAATCAGACGTTATGTGGCGCGGCACTTTCACATTACGATAAGTGGCGAACCTGTTCCACGCGTCTGAGCCGGTTTTTGGGTGGCGCAGCGCTTCAGCGCTGCGATAAGCATTGAAGAATGATTCCGGGCTTTAGCCCCCAAGGTATTTTGAAATCGCCGTTCCCGGAAGCGAGAATCCATGACTGACCTCACTGCCGCTCGCCAACTCATGGTCGACTCGCAACTCCGCGGTCGGGGTATTTCTGACCCGCGTGTTCTCGACGCCATGCTTCGCGTCCCGCGCGAAGAATTCGTTCCCGCGCCATATTGCGGCCAGGCGTATGAAGATCATCCCCTTCCTATTGGCAATGACCAAACTATCTCGCAGCCCTATATCGTCGCTGTGATGCTTGAAGCGATTCAACTCACACCCGCCAGCCGGGTCCTCGAGATTGGCACTGGTTCCGGCTACGTAACCGCGCTGCTCGCCGAACTTGCCGGAGAGGTAGTTTCCGTTGAGCGCCATCCAGCGCTGGCCGAAAAGGCGCGCGAAGTCTTAGCCGCACTCGGCTATGGCAATGTACAAGTCATCATTGGAGACGGCACGCTCGGTATTCCCGCAGCCGCTCCCTTCGATGCAATCCTGGTTTCCGCGGCCGCCGCGGAGTTGCCTCGATCTCTCGCTGCCCAACTCAGCGATACGGGTCGGATGATTGTGCCAGTCGGAACCAACGATTCCCAGCAGCTCCAATTTGTTCGCATGATCAACGGACAGCTCGTGGTCACGCCCCGCGAACTCGTCCGCTTCGTTCCCTTGGTCAGCAATCTCCAATAAAGGTGATCATGTCTGCCATTCGGAGTTTTATCCGGTCTTGCATCGTCGCGCTATTAGGTAAGAATTCCCGGCCTCGGAAAATCATTCGAGGAACTGCGTCGGGCTATTGGATGTGGATTTCTCCCGCTGAGAATCTCGGCTACTTGTTGGGAACCGACGAGCCTCATTTGCAAAAAGCTATCCGCAAGCATGTCTCCCCCGACGACACGGTATACGACATTGGTGCGAACGTTGGGTATGTCTGTTTGTCGCTAGCTAAACGAGTGGGGCCCGCGGGTCGCGTAGTGGCCTTTGAGCCAGTGCCGCGAAATCTCGCAGCCCTGAAGCGCAATATAGAAATGAATGGCATTACCAACATTCAGTTGTGGGAAGCTGCCGCTTCAGACCGGAGTGGTGAGGCCGTACTTCGAATCGCGGAAAATTTATCCACGGCAAGCTTGGTCTGGCATCGAAACAATCCATCCGCTACTGAACTGCGCATCCGAACTGTGTCCATCGATGAACTCGTCGAGCGCGGCGAGATCAGCTGCCCCAAGTTCATCAAAATCGACGTGGAAGGCGCAGAAGGTGGGGTCTCGCAAGGTATGCGACGCACGCTGGCAGCCGCTAGGCCAGTAGTATTTCTCGAATGCTCCGAAGTGGGCAGGGAAACAACCTGGCAACTTTTCCATGAATTGAACTACCGGTGCCAGTCGGCGATTACTGGAAAATGGGTCGATGAATTTGAGGCTTACCGCCACTCTGACTTCCTCTGGCTGCCGCTCCCACAGTAAACATCGCGCACACATGCGCGCTTCTCGCGAAGGTTCGACTTTGCGCTTTGAACCAGATTTCGGGTGGCGCAGCGCTTTCAGCGCTGCGACAAGACCTCTCAGTCTAGAGCGTCGCGGGAGTTGTGGAAGCCGGACGTGACGCGGGAATATCAGGCGCCGCCTGCTGCACCATTTGCTGGGCTGAGTCCTGCGCATAACGCAGCGCACCGCCCGGAAAGATTCCCAGATAGATAGTCGCCGCCAGGCAGAATGCTATGGCCACACGAAGCGACAAGGGAACTGGAGTGACCGGAACTTCCTTCCGCGATTCGCGCATGTACATCACCACAATAATGCGCAGGTAGTAGTAGGCGCCGATGCCGCTGTTGAGCACGCCGATGATCGTCAGCCAGATCAAATTTGCTTTTACCGCCGCGCTGAACACGTAAAACTTGGCGAAGAATCCGCCGGTCATCGGAATGCCAATCAAAGAAAGCAGAAAGATCGTCAGCGTAGCCGCCAGCAGAGGAGAGCTACGCCCCAAGCCTTCGTAGTCCTCCAGACTCACAGAGCGTTCACCCGCATTAGCGAAGTGACTAACGATGGCAAACGCCCCCAGATTCATCGCAGCATACGCAGCCGTGTAGAACATGGCGGCTGACGCTCCCAGGGCCGGTGTGGCCGCAAATGCCATCAGCAAGTACCCGGCATGCGCGATCGAAGAATAGGCCAGCAGTCGCTTCACATTATTCTGTACGAGTGCCCCAACGTTACCCAGCGTCATGGAGAGCGCCGCCGAAATCCAGACCAACCACAATCGTCCCGGCACGTTCACCACAAACACAATTCGCAACAAGACCGCAAATGCCGCAGCCTTCGGCCCGGTTGACATAAGGCCCACAATCGGCGCCGGCGCACCTTCATAAACGTCTGGCGTCCAGATGTGAAAAGGAGCGGCCGCCACTTTGAATCCCAGCCCCACAAACATTAACGCCACTGCCGCAAAAGCCAGCAAGGGGATTTGTCCGGCTTGCAGAACCTTGCTGATCTCGTTGATGTTCGTCGATCCGGTAGCGCCAAACATCAGCGCCACTCCGTAAAGGAAAAATGCTGTGGCAAATGAACCCAGCAGAAAATACTTCAGAGAAGCTTCTGCGCTCGAAGCCTCATGCCTGCGAAATCCCACCAGCACATAAGAAGAGATCGAAGAAATCTCCAGCGCAATGAAGATCAGAACCAGCTCAATCGCCGACGACATCAGCGCCATGCCCACGGTCCCGAAAAGAATCAGAGCATAATATTCCCCCGCGCGAATTCGTTGCACAGACATGTACTCATACGAACTAAGAATGACAATCCCGGCAATCGCGATCACCAGAACATGAAAGAACACGCTGAAACCATCCACCTGTACCGTGTTCCAAAAAGCCATCCCCGGAGATAGCGACATGAACCACGTCGCTCCCAGCCCGGCTAGCGATCCCAGCAGACCAATCAATCCCAAAATCTTCTGACTCTGCTGCTCATCCAGCAGCGGCTCCAGCACCATCACAACCATGCCGAAGATAGAAAGAACAATCTCCGGCAAGACTCGAATGTAATCCGCGCTTTGTGGAAGCACCCGCGAGAACGCTTGTACGAGCGCCGCGATCATTGCCCCACCATCCTGCTCGCGACTCGCGTAAACGGAGTGAGCGCCGCCTGCACCGCCGGATCAATCGCCCCCAGCCACATAATCGGTGCGACGCCCATCAGCAGCGCCACCGCCGCGCACGGCCAAATTGCTATCTTCTCGAATCCCGAAAGATCGCTGAGCGAGTTGTTTACCGTGTGCGTGACCTTGCCGTAGAACACGCGCTGATACATCCACAATAAGTACACGGCGCTCCAAATCACGCCCGTGGCCGCCAATATCCCGTAAACCGCTCTGTCCTGAAACGCTCCGCTCAACACCAGAAATTCGCCGATGAAGCCGTTCATCAAAGGCAGCCCTACCGACGCCAACACGATCACCAGGTATGTCGCCGCATACACCGGCAGGGGCGAAGCCAGTCCGCCAAACTCGCTGATCTCATAAGTGTGCCTGCGTTCATGCAGAACGCCGGCCAGCATGAACAGTCCGCCGGTTGAAATTCCGTGCGCCAGCATTACGAACATCGCGCCGTTCAATCCCGCCTGGGTGAAACTGAAAATTCCCAGCACCACAAATCCCAGGTGGCTCACCGACGAATACGCGATCAGCTTCTTCATGTTGGGCTGAACCATGGCCACCAACGCGCCATAAATGATTCCAATCAGCGCCAGCGTCATCACCCACCACGCGTTGTGCCGCGCTTGCTCCGGAAACAATCCCAGATTGAAGCGCAGCAATCCATAAGTTCCCATCTTCAGCAGAACGCCCGCCAGCAGCACCGATCCCGCAGTCGGCGCTTCCACGTGCGCATCCGGCAGCCATGTATGAAAGGGAAACAAAGGAACCTTCACCGCAAACGCCAGAAAAAACCCCAGAAACAGCCATTGCGCCGCGGCAGGGAACTGTGGCACGGCCCCGCGCATGATCTGGTCGCGAACCACCACAAAATCAAAGCTGCCGGTATGCGCGTAAAGCCACAGGATCGCCGCCAGCATGAAAACTGACGCGATCATGGTATACATAAAAAACTTCACCGCGGCGTAAACTTTGCGCTCGTGCCCGAAGATGCCAATCAGCAGCGCCATCGGAATCAACGTCGCTTCCCAGAAAAAATAGAACAGAAACAAATCCAGCGCGGTAAACACCCCGATCAGCGCCGTCTCCAGAATCAGCAGCAGGATAAAAAACTCTTTGGCTCGCTCGTGAATCGATGTCCACGAAATCAGCACGCACAGCGGCGTAAGAAACGTAGTCAGCACGATCAGCCACAGCGAGATCCCGTCGATCCCCATGTGGTAGTGAATATTCGGCGTCGTAACCCATTGCTTGTCGATCTGATACTGAAAATCGATGTGGGATCTTTGGAAATGAACCGGGAGGTGAAGCGACAGAACAAACGTCAGCAGCGTGATGACCAGCGCGAAGATCCGAATGTCGCGGTCGCGCCGGGGAAAGAGCATCAGCAGCAGCCCACCGGCCAGCGGCAGAAACGTCACCAGGCTCAGAATGATGGGGCTCAGTGCGTCGTTATTCATCGCACTCCCATCCAGATCATGAACGCAATCACCGCCGCCGCGCCCGCCGCAACCCAACCCGCGTACGAGCGAATATTTCCGGATTGCATGTGCCGAACCTCGTCGGAAGCCTGCCGCGCCACGTCACCCGCGTCATTCACCGCCGCGTCGATAATGTTTCGATCCACTCCCTGCCACAGAATCCGCGTCGAGCCGTCGATCAGCGGCTTCACGAAAATCGCAGCGTACAATTCGTCGATGTAATACTTGTGCACCACCGCCTCGTATAATCCATCGAGCGAATCGGCGATTCTCTGCGGAAGTTCCGGTCGCTTGTAATAGAGAAGGTTAGCTAGCCGTTCTCCTAAAACCGCGACCGCTACCGAGATTCCCATCAGCAGCAACTCGGTGCGGCGACTTCCAGCCTCGGCAACTTCGCGCGCACCAAACACCGGAGCTAGAAAATTCTCGAAGCGATCGCCAATTCCAACCAGTCCTCCCACCAGCGACAGCACCGCCAGAATCATTAGCGGCACCAGCATGACCATCGGGCTCTCGTGCGGCGAGCCGTGTCCATGGTCGTCGTTGCCGTGCGAGGCGTGGCCGTGCGACCCGTGGCCATGTTCGTCCACTTGCGCACCGTGGTAGTCGCCAAAGAATGTCATGTAAAGCAGCCGGAACATATAAAAGGATGTGATGAACGCCGTGATCACGCCAATTGCCCAGTACACCGGGCTCGCCTGGTAGGCTTTCCACAGAATTTCGTCTTTACTCCAGAAACCCGCCAGCGGCGGAATTCCAGCGATGGCCAGCGTCGCAATCCCCATCGTAAGAAATGTCCACGGGATAAATGACTTCAGCCCGCCCATTTTCCGCATGTCCTGTTCGCCGCCCACCGCGTGAATCACAGACCCCGCACCCAGAAACAGCAGGCCCTTGAAGAAAGCGTGAGTCATCAAGTGGAAGATGCCCGCGGAAAACGCTCCCGCGCCGCACGCCATAAACATGTAGCCCAGCTGCGACACCGTCGAATAGGCAAGAACTTTCTTTATGTCGGTTTGCGCGATGCCGATCGTCGCCGCAAAAAATGCCGTCAATGTTCCGATGATCGCAACCACGGTCAGCGCGATCGGCGCGCGTTCGAAAATTACGTGCGAACGCGAAACCATGTACACGCCCGCCGTCACCATGGTCGCCGCATGAATCAAAGCGGAAACCGGAGTCGGCCCTTCCATCGCATCCGGCAGCCAGATATATAAAGGAATTTGCGCCGATTTTCCGCACGCGCCCACCATCAGCAAAATTCCAATCGCCGTCAGTAGCCCCGCTCCTGCTGTCTCCACGCCCAGCGGCATAACGCTGCCGAATACCCGATCAAAATTCAGCGATCCGAAATGTTTAATCAATAAAAACAAGGCGATCAAAAATCCAAAGTCACCGATGCGGTTGACGATGAAAGCTTTTTTCCCCGCCGATGCCGCGGAATCCTTCGTGAACCAGAACCCGATCAGCAAATACGACGCCAGCCCCACGCCCTCCCATCCGATAAACATGAGCAAATAGTTATCCGCCAGCACCAGCGTCAGCATGAAGAACATGAACAGATTCAGATAGCTGAAGAACCGGTAATAGCTGGGATCGTCCCACATGTAGCCGACCGAATAGATGTGAATCAGGAATCCAACGCCCGTCACCACCAGCAACATGACCAGTGAAAGCTGATCGAGATAAAACGAGAAATCCGCAGTGAAGTTGCCCGACCGGATCCAGTGCGCGAAAAATTCATGATAGGGAAGCGCTAGCGAGGAGAAGCGCAATGCCACCAACAACGCCATTGCGAATGCGGCGCCGCTAAAGAACAGCGCAACCGCAGTAACGGCGTTGCGCGATGACTTCTTTCCCCAAAAGCCATTGATCGCCGCTCCCGCCAGCGGCAGCAGCGGGATCAGCCATAGATTGAGGTTCGGATTCATAGTTTCAGCAGGTTCACCTGATCCACGTTCAGCGTCTCGCGCGTGCGGTAGACTGCGATGATGATCGCCAACCCAACCGCCGCTTCCGCCGCCGCCACCACCATCACAAAGAAAACGAAAACTTGCCCGGACAGTGCATGCCAATGCGCCGCGAAAGCCACGAACGAAAGATTGACCCCGTTCAGCATCAGCTCAATCGACATGAAGATGGTGATGATGTTGCGCTTGATCAAAAAACCGATCACGCCGCAGCCAAACAGAAATCCGCTAAGCAGCAGGTAATACGAAAGAGGCACCATCAATCCACCTTCCCCGACTGCGATTCCGGCTTGCTCGCCAGAACCACTGCGCCCATGATGGCAATCAGAATCAGCACCGATGTAACTTCGAACGGCAACAGAAAATTGTGAAACAAAAGTTGAGCAATATCTCTGGGATCCCCCGGCAATGCGCCAATCGCCACCGCTTCAGTTCCGGAATGCCGCAGCACAATCCACGCCATCAGTACGCTCGCGATCAGCATTCCCGGCACCCCAAACATCACCGCAACCCGGCTGCCTTTGGTCTCTTCTTCTTCGCCTGCGTTCAGCAGCATGATGACAAAAACGAACAACACCATAATCGCGCCAGCGTAAACAATCACTTGCACGGCCGCTACAAACTCCGCGCCCAACAACAGGTACTCGCCCGCCAGCGCAGCCATCACCGCAATCAGCGATAGAGCGCTGTTAATGGGATGCCGCTGCGCCAGCAGGTTCACCGCGCCCGCAACGCAGACCCCGCCAAACGCCAAAAATAAAATGAGATGAAAATTCATAAGAACATTTGTCAGCTGCCAGTGCCGAAGTTTCCTGTCGGATTGTCATTCCGAACGGCGCGTTCTTTGCGCCGTGAGGAATCTGCTGCTACTGCCTACCAGGCCACGGCAATTGCTGTCGCCACCAGATTTGCAATCGCCAGGGGCAAAAGAAACTTCCAGCCGAAATCCATCAGCTGGTCGTAGCGGAAGCGCGGCAACGTCCCCCTCACCCAGATATAAAGAAAGAGAAAACAAACAACTTTAGCCACAAACCAGAACACCGGCAGCAGCGCCTGCATCAGCGGAGGCCCAAACAGAGGCCCGTGCCATCCCCCAAAAAACAACAGCGTAGCCAGGCAGGCAACCGTGATCATGTTCGCGTATTCCGCCATGAAGAACATGGCAAATTTCATGGAACTGTATTCCGTGTGATATCCCGCGACGAGTTCGGTTTCCGCTTCGGGCAGGTCAAACGGAATGCGGTTGGTTTCCGCATACGCCGCCATCAGGTAAATGAAAAAGCCGATGAACTGTCCGTGGAAAATATTCCAGCGCGGGATGAATCCCAGGAAGTGCCCCCCTTGCGCATCGACGATATCGCGCAGACTGAAACTGCTGGATTGAATCAGCACCCCAACCAGCGATAGCCCCAGCGCAATCTCGTAGCTGACCATCTGCGCGCTGGCGCGCAGCCCGCCGAGCAAAGAATATTTATTATTCGAAGACCATCCCGCCAGCGCCACGCCGTACACGCCCAGCGACGTGACCCCGAGAATCATCAGCAGCCCAATATTCACGTCGGTAATCTGCAACGGAATGTCGTAGCCGAAAAGCCGGATCGAATTGCCGAACGGAATCACCGAAATCGAAGTCAAGGCAAAGATCACCGCCATCATCGGCGCCGCCAGAAACAGCGGCTTATAAACGTGCGGTGGCGTCAGATCTTCTTTGAACAGAAACTTAATGCCGTCGGCCGCCGGCTGCAGCAAGCCGAAAGGCCCGACCCGCGTGGGTCCCCAGCGGTTCTGCATGTGCCCCACAACTTTTCGTTCCAGCCATACCGTGTAAGCTACTGCAGTCAGCAGCACAACCAGAATGATCAATGACTTGATCACAGACACGAGTATGAAAATGCCGAGTGGCAATGCCTTCGCTTCCTCTCCAAATCCTGAAATCAACAACCTGCGGTTAGTCTGCCGCGACCTCGGCAACCTTCACTTCGTGGCTCTCGCTCACCGAGTTTAGTGCGCGTGAGTATCGCCCCAGCGTTCCGGAAGTGAAAAGACTGTCATTCGCCGGAGCAATCGATTCCGGCTTCTGCGCCGCACTCGCTCCGCCCTCGGCTAGCGACGTATGCTGGCTATTGCCCGCCAGCAAATTCGCGCGCGACACATCGTAGCCGGGAACCAGGCGCTGTATCTCATCCAGAATCGCCATTGGGTCGAAGGGACTCATCTTCGGCTCCAGTCCATGCGCCTCCAGCCACACCGCATGACGATCGGCCTCGCCCGACTGCGCGCCCCGCGACTGCCCCATGTCGGCATGCGTTCCGCCGCCGAAGGGCACCAACTTGCGCACATCGAAGCCCATGGCGTCGGCGACGCGCACAATCATTTCAAAATCAGATTTCGTTCCCGTGACTTCGCCGGCTTTCTTCACCAACTGCAGATCACCGCAAGTGTTGGTGAATGTGCCGGACTTCTCGTAAGCGTTCGCCGCCGGCAGCACCACGTCAGCCATAACCGCCGTTTCGGTCAAGAACATATCCTGCACAACTACAAAACTCTTCGAGAACGCAAATGGATCGATGTCCAATCGGCCGACTGGATTCGACCCGACCACATAAAGTGCTTCCAACTTCCCAGCTTTTCCCGCCTCCACCATGCCCAGCAGGTCGAGCCCGGTTACTTGCGGAATGTCGCCCCACTCCTCATGGAATTGACTGTTTCCGCTGATGGGGTGATATCCCGGCAGTAGATCCGGATACAAACCCATGTCTGCCGCGCCACGAGAATTAGCATAGTCGGCCAGACAGACGAACTTCGCCCCGGAAACTGCCGAGCCAAACTTCACCAGGCTGGTGAGCGCTTCGCCTCGAAGTTCCGAACCGAAAATAATGACAAGTTTTTCTTCGCCGCGCAGTTTGTCCCGAAGTTCCTTCCACTGCTCGTGTGGGGACGGGCGCTCTCGCTCGTCCTGCACGGGCGCAGAGCCCGCGTCTGCCTGGCTCACAACCGCTCCCAGCGCCCCGTCGTCCCCCGCCAGAAACGCTGCAACTTTCCCTTCTGCTCCCACCGGAATCTGCATAAAGCTCGTCGCCTGCCGCCGCAACTTGATCGATTCCGAATTGATCACGTACAGCCGCGCCCGATGCAGCCGCACATTGTTGCGAATCTGCCACGCCAGCAGCGGATGCTGCTCCGTCGGATCGTTGCCGATCAGTAGTATGGCCGGCGCAGTGAAAACGTCCGCCATACTGGCCGTCGCATCCGCTTTGCCGCGAAGCGCCGCTGCCAGGGCAGGGAAGTCCGCCGTCCGATGATGATCCACATTGTTCGTCTTCAGCACCACGCGCGCAAACTTCGAAAGTAGATAAGCTTCTTCGTTCGTAGTCCGCGTCGAGCCGAGGACGCCGATCTTCGCCCCGCCGTCGCGGGCGAGAATCTCAGAAAAATTCTTTCCAATCAGCGCAAACGCTTCTTCCCATGTCGCCGGCGTGAGCCTGCCGTTCTGGCGAATCAAAGGCTGCGTCACCCGGTCTTCATGATTGGCAAAATCGAACGCGTAGCGGCCCTTTATGCACAGGAAGTCTCCGTTCGTCCCACTCTTGTCGCGGTTGTCACCTCGCACAATCTCCATGCCGGTATCGGAGCGCCGCACGCCCAGCGTGGTTTTGCAGCCATCACCGCAATGTGTACAGATCGTGCCCACGTGCTTCATCTCCCACGGACGCGTCTTGTAGCGGTACGCACCAGAAGTCAGCGCTCCGACAGGGCAGATGTCGATACACATACCGCACTCTTCGCAATCCAAATGGTCTTCTTTATTCGGCGCGATGATCGAACTCACGCCGCGGTTCTGCACGCCCAGCGCCCAAACGTCCATCCCTTCGCCGCACACCCGCACGCACCGGTAGCAAAGAATGCAGCGCGGCCGATCGAAGAACACCACCGGCGACCACTGCTGCTCGTCCTTATGATTCTTCGCCTCCATAAACTTCGATTCGGCAGCGCCGTATGAAAACGTCATGTCCTGCAATTCGCACTCGCCGCCCGCATCGCATACAGGACAATCCAGCGGATGGTTCCCTAGCAGCAACTCGATCATCGATTTCCGCGCCTGCTTGATCTCGTCACTGTCGGAAGTGACCACCATGCCCTCGCTGATCACGGTAGTACACGCCGTCTGCAGCTTGGGCATCTTCTCGATCTTCACCAGGCACATGCGGCAAGCGCCCTGCAGAGACAGGTTGGGGTAGTAGCAAAACGAAGGCACCTCGATGCCCACGGCCTTGCATGCCTCGATCAGCAACGTTCCCGCCGGAGCGGTAACTTTCTTTCCGTCAACAGTGAGAGTTACATCAGCCATAAATAACTTAGCGATTGTGCGATCGGGTCATTGTGCGATTGAAAAAGCCGCATGCCACGGTTTTTTGGACGTTCAATCGCAAAATCACCCGATCGCCCAATGACTCAATTTGTCTAGTGTGCCAGCGCCGCCATCTCCTCCGCCGCCCCCGCCTTCTCAAACGGACACGGCCTGCCCTCCAAATGATCTTCAAACTCTTTTCTAAATTTCTTCACGAACGCGATCGTCGGCATCGCGGCCGCATCCCCCAGCGGACAAAACGTCCTTCCCAGCATGTTCTCCGACAAATACTGCATGTTGTCGATATCTTTCTTCACGCCGCCGCCCGCATGAAAACGAATCAAAGTTTTCTTCAGCCAGTCCGTCCCCTCACGGCACGGAATGCACCACCCGCAACTTTCATGCTGATAAAACTTCATCGTCCGCAAGGCAAACTTCACCATGCACTGCGCGTCGTCGATCACCACCACGCCGCCCGAACCCAGCATCGATCCGGCCTTCGCCACCGAATCGAAATCCATGTTGATGTCGATCTCGTCAGCGGTCAGGCATGGAGTAGACGACCCGCCCGGCACCACCGCCTTCAACTGCCGCCCGTTTGGAATCCCGCCGCCCACTTCGTAAATCATTTTCTTCAAGCTGTAACCCATCGGCAACTCGTAAACACCGGGCTTCGCAATATTGCCGCTCAGGCAGAACAGTCGCGTCCCCCCATTTTTTGGCGGACCAATCTTCGCGTACCACTCCGCACCGCCCAGCATGATGTGAGGAACGCTCGCCAAAGTCTCCGCATTATTAATGACTGTTGGCCCGCCCCAAAGCCCCACCACGGCTGGAAACGGCGGCCGAATTCGCGGAATCCCGCGCTTGCCCTCGAGCGATTCCATCAGCGCCGACTCTTCCCCCACTTCATAAGCCCCGGCGCCACCGTGCCAGAAAATATCGAGATTGCGCCCGCTGCCAAAAATATTTTTCCCGGCAAAACCCTTCGCGTACACGTCGCGAACTGCCTTTTGCATGATGACCGACAAATACCGATACTCGCCGCGGATGTAGATATACCCGCTGGCCGCGCCCACCGCCAGCGCCGCGATCATCACGCCCTCGATCACCGCATGCGGGTCGTGCTCAAAGATCAGCCTGTCCTTGCAAGTGCCCGGCTCGCTTTCATCGCCGTTGCACAGCACATACTTCGGCTTCGCCGATTGCTTGGGAACGAACGACCACTTCATCCCCGTCGAGAACCCGGCCCCGCCGCGTCCCCGCAGCCCGGAGTTCTTCACTTCGTTAATAATGGCGTCCGCATCCATCGCGAGCGCCTTCCGCACCGCCTTGTAGCCGTCCAGCGCAAGATAGCGGTCGATGTTAGTCGCACCCTGGCCAAAGCGCCGGGTCACAACTTTCACTTCATCGGGATGGGAAACTAAAGTTGCCATTGAGTGATTTTGCGATTGAGTCATTGTGCGATTGAAAATCTCCACAGCCGCTAGCTCCGGTTGCCTTTCAATCGCCCAATCACCCGATCACACAATCGCTAAATTCTTATTGCGTCCCCTTCTTTCGATAGTCGTCCAGAATCTTGTCTATCTTTTCGGCACTCAGGTTCTCATGAAAGTCATAATTCACCTGCGCCGCCGGAGCCCAGCTGCATGCCCCAATGCACTCCACTTCTTCCAGCGAAAACAAACCGTCTGGCGTCGTTCCTTTGTGTCCGACTCCCAATTTCTTCGCACAATGCTGCAAAATCTCTTCGCCGCCGCGCACTAAACAGCTGATGTTGGTACAAACCTGCACGTTAAACTTCCCGCGCGGCTTGGTGGTCAGCATCGAGTAATAACTGATCACATTCCGCACTTCGAGCTCCGTCAAATCCAGCCGTTTAGCCAACTCCGAGATTACTTCATCCGAGAGAAATCCAACCTCATCCTGCGCATAAAGAAGAGTAGGCACCAAAACCGACCGCTTCGTCGGATAGTGCGGCACCATCTCCGCAAACCGCGCCTCGAATTCGTCAGAAAACCTCATAAGAATTGAGTGATTGAGCGATCTCGCCATTGTGCGATTGAAAAATTCACGCTGCATTCCTCGCAGTTCTTTGCGAAGAAGCAAAAATCGCCGTCAGTTCGTTCGCCTCTTTCAACAGCGCCTCCGTTTTTGTCGATGAGACAATTCCCGATTCCGTCATCAGCTCCAGCCGAAGAATCGCCTCATCTGCCTCTTCAACTACGACACTCATTCGAGCTACAAATTCTGCCTTCGATCTTGCCCGGCACACCGCGCGATAATTGGCGGCCACCGACGTTCCGCAACGCAATAACTGTTTACCTAGAACCTGAGTATCCGTCTTGTAAGGCAGCGAGCGGTAAAGACGAATGATGCGCAACGCGAAGGCCTTTGTTCGATCACGAAGTTGCTCGGGCCGACTGCTCATAGTAACCGCCTCTGAATCGACCAATCTCCCGATCGCCCAATGGCTCAATTCCTACCGATCAATTTCTCCGAGCACGATGTCAATCGATCCTATCGCCGCCACCACATCCGCAATCAGCCCGCCTTCGCACATCTTCGGCAGCGTCTGCAGATTCGCCAGACACGCCGCCCGCATGTGCACCCGATAAGGTTTCGCCGTCCCGTCGCTCACCACGTAATATCCCATCTCCCCGCGCGGCGACTCCACCGCCTGGTAAACCTCGCCCGCCGGCACCGCAAACCCCTCGGTAATAATTTTGAAGTGGTAGATGAGCGCTTCCATCTGCGTCTTCATCTTCTCGCGATCCGGCAGCACGACGCCGGGAGCGTCGGCCTTGATCGGTCCCTCCGGCATGCCGTCCAGAGCCTGCTTCACGATCTCATTGGATTCGCGCAACTCCGCCACGCGGCACAGGTACCGCGCGAACACATCGCCTTCCTGCCTCACCGGAACCTTGAACTTGAAATTCTCATACCCCGAGTAGGGCATGTCGCGCCGCAAATCGATATCCATGCCGCTCCCGCGCAGCGTCGGACCACTCGCCCCCAGCGCAATCGCATCTTCCGCCGTCATCCGGGCCACGCCCTGGGTGCGCATCATCCAGATCGGATTTCCCGTCAGCAGATTTTCATACTCATCCACCTTCGACGGAAAAGTTTCCGCGAACCCGCGCACGCGCTCGAAAAATCCCAGCGGCGGCTCCAGCGCCAGTCCTCCGATACGAAAATACGAAGTCATCATGCGCTGTCCGCTGATCATCTCAAACATCTTCAGCACTTCTTCGCGCTCGCGGAAGCAGTACAAAAATACCGTCAGCGCACCAATATCCATGGCATGCGTGCCCAGCCACACCAGATGTGAATTGATGCGCGTCAACTCGTTCATCAGCACGCGCATCCACTGCGCCTTCGGCGGAATCTCCAGCCCCAAAAGCTTTTCCACGGCCAGCACGTAACACAGATTGTTGGTCAAGGGGCACAGATAGTCGATGCGGTCGGTCAGAGGAACTACCTGCTGGTAGAACTTGGCCTCGCAGGTCTTCTCAATGCCCGTGTGCAGAAAGCCGATGTCGGGCATGATCCGCACCACGGTTTCGCCATCAATCTCTAGCAGCACGCGCAGCACGCCGTGGGTCGAAGGATGCTGCGGTCCCATGTTCAGGATCATCGTACGATCCTGCCCGGGCTCCAGCACTGGAGTTGGTGTAAGGTGCGCCATAACTACCGATAGCCCTCCACCGGATAGTCTTTGCGCAGCGGATGACCCTCCCAGTCTTCCGGCATCAGCAGCCGCCTCAAATAAGGATGGCCGGTAAATCGAATCCCAAACAGGTCGAAAACTTCTCGCTCGAAATAATTCGCGCCCGGCCAAAGCGGGGTGAGCGATTCCACCGCCGGACTTGCGCTGTCCAGCTTCACTTTCAACCGCACGCGCTCTTTTTTGGAAATCGAAAGCAGGTGATAGATCACTTCAAACCGGGGCTCAGCCGGATACCAATCCACGCAGGTGATGTCAGAAAGAAAATTGAAAGCGCACTCCGCATCGTCGCGCAGCAGCGCGCAGGCTTCGCGAATGTTCGAGCGATCGACATAGATCGTCATCTCGTCGCGGTCGAACTTCACGCCCGTAACCGCTTCCGCATTCCACGCCAGCAGCCTCGCTACTGCGGGATGCCCTTTCAATTGTTCGAGATCGGTGATGGCCGGAACTAATGTCATAGCCGTCCACCTCGCCGCATGGCCTCCGGCCCCCAGTCCAGCACGCCCTTCTTCCAGATGTAGAAAAATCCGACCAGAACGATGCCAATATAGACGAACATCTCCCACAAACCGAAGTGCTTCAGATCGCGCAGAATCACCGCCCACGGATACAAGAACACGGCCTCTACGTCGAACAGAATGAACAGCATAGCTACCAGATAGAACTTCACCGAGAAGCGCCCGCGGGCATCGCCCACCGGCACCATGCCTGACTCATAGGGCGACATCTTCGCACGTGTTGGCTTCCGCTGCCCGATCAGCCATGAAAGCGTGATAATTGCAGTCGCAATGCCGCCCGCCAGCAGAATATGAATCAAAAACGGCAGGTACCGAGCGAAATAATTGTCGGGCATAGGAAAGGCTATATATAATTCGCGCCAAGCATCACTTAAACGTTCTAGATTAGGTGCTGGTAAGCAAGAGTGTCAAGGGAACCGGGAACAATTTGGCAATTGTGTGATCGCGCCATTGCGCAATTGTAAAGAATCAAAGAGTGTGGAGGGTTTTTGAATCGCGCAATGACTCAATCGCCCAATCGCTCAATTAAGACTTCCTTATGATTTTCGGCTTCAATACCGACGTGAAGCACGTTGACACCGTCTACCACGTGCAGAGTGAGGCGCGCGAAAGCGAGAAATTGCTCCAGACTCAGGTCTTCGTGCGCGGACAGTGCATCGGCAAGAAAGCAATTTCCTACGCCGCCTCGGCAGCCGAAACCGGTTTTGGCGATCCGCAAAAAGAGCAACTGCTGCGCGATCAACACCGCTTGGTTTTGGAATCGATCAAAGAAGGCAAGTTGGAGAGCGTTCTGGATAAGTCAGAAAGTGAAGTCTTGGCCGGAATTAAGCAGTTGGAGGTGCACTGGCAAAACGCCAACTCGGTCCATGCTAATCGTAATCTGACGATGCAATTGCTCGTAACCGAAGGTGGAACCGCCGTTCCCAGCGCTCGCCTCACCTTCCGCTTCGCCCGCCCCGACGCCGCCCCCTTCTACACCCAAGCCGTCACCAATGCCGCTGGCACCGCTCAGATTTCCGTCGAGGTCGACGAATCCGCCCTGCCTGATTCCTCCGTGATGGTGCAAGCCAACCATGACGGCCGCACCGTAACTCGCAAATTCGCCCTGCGCAAAGCTCAGTAGAGATGCCGGCGGGATTCGTCTTGCCCCGATCACGTTGTCATCCGATCACATTGTCATCCCGAGGCTGCGAGGGATCCTGGTTTCCTTCCGCATCACCACCGCTCTAACCCGAATTCAACTTTCACCACAACGCTACGAAATCTTCTAGAATTCATACGAACATGAACATTCACATCAACGGCGAAGAGCGCTCTTGTCCGGACTCCGCCCCTTCAGCCCCATTCACCCTCGCCGCCCTCATCGAATCCCTGGCCATGAAAGCGGACCGCGTCGCCGTCGAGCTCAACCGCGACATCGTCCCCCGCGACCGCTGGCCTCAGACGCCCCTGAAAGACGGCGACCGCCTGGAAATCGTCCACTTCGTCGGTGGCGGCTGCTCCCCCTCTCTTCGCTGAAATGTCGGCTTTGAAAGGGCGCGGCTTCAGCCGCGCCGTAAAGTCCCACACCCCACGAACACCGGCGGGTGCCCCATGTCTCCGCTTTTGCGAGACACGTGCGGACCGACCGCACCCCGCGCACTCTTCTAGTTACCCCTTCTCACACGATCTCTGTTGACACCCTGCAACTCCTGTCTAGAATGTTTCAAACATTCAACTGGTAAATTGTTTCAAACATAAACAGAAGACCATGCCAGACCGCTTTCCATCGCAAGAGGTGATTGCTCTAACCGGGGTCACCGCCCGCCAGCTCCAGTGGTGGGACGAGCGCGGCGTGGTAAAGCCTGAGCGCCAGGGCCACCGCCGCCTCTACTCGATGCAGAACGTAATGGAAATGGCAGTCATCTGCGAACTCCGGCGCAAAGGCTTCTCGCTGCAGGGAGTCCGCAAAGTCATGCGTTTCCTGCAACGCGAGTTCGGTAAAGGCCTCGGCGAAATTGTCACCCGCAGCTCCGACGTACATCTGCTCACCGATGGCACGCATCTTTATCTGGAAACTTCGGCGCGGCAGATCGTCGACATCCTCAAAAATTCGAGGCAGCCCATTTTGGGCATTTGCCTCAGTGACGCGGTGCGCCAAGTCCGTTCCGACGCGGTTGCAAGAAAGGCCAGTACTTCGGTAATAGCGTCACCCGAGCGCCGCCGTGCTAGAAAGACTTCTTAGGCAAAATTCCGAGTCCCAGGAGGAAATATGGTCGCCGAACTCGATATCTTGACGCAGTGGATTCCCGAACAAATGCAGCCGGGGACGGTTTTTGTGCTGGAAAATGCGGGGGAAGTCGGCGAGAAGGAAGATCCTTACTGGGCGGTGCTGGCTTGTCCATCGTGCGGCATGTTGGGCCTGATTACGCGGAGGCAGATTAATGGACTCGTGCCGGTGATCTGCGGGTCGGAACAATGCTCGGCGCAATTTTTTATTCGCGAGGCTGAAGTCGTGGTGCGCAAACCGTTCTAAATTCGAAGCGGCCTGCGGCCTCAGTTCTTGCCTGCTTTTACTCCGCCCAATTCCACCGGAACCTGATCCACGATTTCAATTCCAAATCCTTCGAGCGCCGCCACTTTTTTTGGACGATTCGTTAACAATCTGATCTGCTTCAAATTCAAATCCGAAAGAATCTGGGCGCCGATTCCGATTTCGCGCTGGGTCTGGCGTTCGTTGTCAAGCAGCGACGGCAGCTTGCGGCCGCGATGAAAACTCAAAGCGGTACGATCATCTAATTTCTCAATAGAAAAACCTTTGGAAGTCTGGTGCAAGTAGATGAGCGCGCCGCGCCCTTCCTGCGCGATGCGTCGCAGCGACCCTTCGAGCGTGGCATGGCACTCGCATCCGGTTGCACCGAAGACATCTCCCATCAGGCAGTGGGCGTGCATGCGTACCAGCACAGGGGCTTCATTCTTTCCATCTTTGTTCTCAACGTCGCCGCGAATGAGCGCGACGTGTGACTCTCCGCCATCGATCTCGCTCTCGTAGGCGATGAGGCGAAATTCTCCGAAGCGGGTGTCGACCATGGCTTCGCCCACGCGGTGTACGTAGCGCTCATGCGCCATGCGGTAGCGAATGAGATCGGCGACGGTGAGCATCTTCATGTTGTGCTGCTGGCAAAACTCGATGAGGTCCGGGACGCGAGCCATAGTGCCGTCGTCTTTCATGATTTCGCAGATGATGCCGGCGGGGATCAGCCCGCCGAGGCGGGCGAGATCGACGGAGGCTTCGGTTTGTCCTGCGCGGACGAGCACTCCGCCTTTGCGCGCGCGAAGCGGGAAGACGTGTCCCGGACGCGCCAGGTCTGATGCTTTGGTCGCGGGATCGATGGCTACCTGAATGGTGCGCGCGCGATCGTAGGCGGAGATGCCGGTGGTCACGCCCACGCGCGCGTCAATGGCCTCGCAAAACGCCGTGCCGTATTGCGAAGTGTTCTCGGCGCTCATGGGACCGATGCGCAGGTGTTCGAGGCGCTCTTCGGTCATGGTGAGGCAGACCAGGCCGCGTCCGTATTTGGCCATGAAGTTGATGGCTTCGGGCGTGACCTTCTCAGCCGCGAGCGTGATGTCGCCTTCGTTCTCGCGGTCTTCATCGTCGACGACGACGATCATGCGTCCGGCGCGAATCTCTTCGATCGCGGTGGGGACGTCGGCGAAGGCTTGGGAGGTCATGACAGCTTATTGTATCAAGTACTTGTGAGTTAATAAGTACCGAGTACCTGGTACCGAGTAGTGAGCCAGAAGCTGCTTCTGATTGACAAGTCCTAAAGAAGCACGTAAAATGGTGCTGCACATTAATATGTGCTCCTATGAAGAGCAATATCACGCTGAAGTTGGACGCTGATCTCTTGCGCGAGGCTCGAGTTCTCGCGGCCGAAGAAGATACTTCCATTAGTGCGATGCTCGCCACGAAGCTGGAGCAGATCGTGCGTGATCGCCAAACTTACCATCGGGCGCGCAAGCGTGCCCTGTCGCGGCTGCGCGAGGGGATGGACTTGCGATGGACGCCTCCGAAGTCGCGGGGTGAGATTCACGAACGATAGCGTCGGCGGCTAAATAGCCGCGCCCTTTCAAATCTGAGCCGGGGTCGAAGGGTAGAGTGGCCGACAAGTATTTCGTTGATACAAACATTCTGATCTACGCCCATGATCGGACCGCGGGCATTAAGCACGAGCGCGCTCGCCATCTCATCGAGCACCTGTGGACCGGTGGAGAGGGCGTGCTGAGCACGCAAGTGTTGCAGGAGCTTTGCGTCAACCTGCGGCGCAAGGTAGCGCGTCCGCTGAGCGTGGACCAAATCCGGCAGCTGGTCAGCGACTACATGAGCTGGGAGGTGGTGGTGAACAGCCCTGAGGCCGTGATCCATGCTCTGGAAATTGAGATGCGGTACAAGACTTCTTTTTGGGATGCGCTCATTATTCAGGCGGCGGAGCAATCGGGTGCTGCGATCCTCTATTCCGAGGACCTGGCGGCAAGGCAGAGTTACGGGGCTGTGCGGGTGGTTAATCCATTGACGGGGTAGGTGGGTGTAATCCTCCGTCGAAGGGTGCGAAAACATTGTGCGTTCGGTCTGTCAAAATCAAAATTCCAAATAGTTGGAGTCGCGAAATCCGATCTTCCGCAAAGTGCGCGAAAGATGGCCACCCGCCTAACTGGGAAATGGAAAGACAAAAGCGGAGCACAGGTCGCTCAGCTGCCTAAGTGCGTACACGGGCGAGAAGGCAGGCATGATAGTGAAATGGCGGGTTCGGATGATGTAAAACCGTCGCTACTCCGCTGCTATTTGAAGATTGACAAGGCAACAACCACCGAGCATAATCCTGCGCAGGTTCTTGGGCAAGCCTGCCCCTCCGTCGCCCGATACCTCATTTTCGTCCGCGCCCTTAAATTGCAATAGCAGCAACCGGACCGCTCCTGGGACTAAGTTCGATTCTCGCGAAGACAATCCTGGAGGATGTTATGAAGAGCTTGAAGGCGCGGCTCGCGTTCCTGTTGGAGGTCTTCCGCTCGCTGAGTTTGATCGCCTTCGCGTCGGCAACCCTCATGCTCATTGCCCCTGCTACCCTAGTCGCGCAGACGAACGGGTCGCTCGTGACCTCGCGCATCATCCAGTCCATCGACGAGAATGCCCGCATCACTCTGAAGGGCAATGTGCGCAAGGACCTCGCTACAGCGCCAGACTTTGGCTCGGTGGAGGACGGGAAGCCGTTGCACCTTTATCTGCTGCTGCAGCGCACCACAGCGCAACAAGCCGACCTGGACAATCTGATTGCGCGCCAACAGCAGCCGACCGCGCCGGAATATCACAAGTGGCTCGCCCCCAAAAAGTTTGGGGCGCGTTTCGGCGCTTCGCCGGAAGACATTGCGAAGATCACAGCATGGCTCGAATCCCACGGCTTCCAGGTTCGCAGCGTGCTGAACAATGCGAGCACGATCGATTTTGCAGCTACCGCGGGCCAGGTGCGCGATACGTTCCACACTGAACTGCATTATTTCAACATTCGGGGCGGCAAATATCTCGCAAACGTGAAGGACCCCCAGATTCCCGCGGCGCTGGCACCGGTTGTGGCGGGGATCAAGGGACTCATTAAGATCCCCGCGCATACCAACCATACCCCGATTCGTCAGGCGTCCTATGACGCGCATACCCATCGCTGGCACACCGTAGACAGCGCCGGCAAAGCCGGGGCCAAACCGGCGTTCGACGACGCCGCCGACGGCGACCTGGACGTCACCCCGCAAGATTTCTACACCATCTACAACGTCAACCCGGTGTTCACGAGCGGACATCTGGCCGCGACGGCGACCGTGGCCGTGATCGAAGAAAGCGACATGGAGTATGGCACCGTCAACTCCAGCACGGACGTGGCCACGGGCGGCGACGTGGCTACCTTCCGCACCCTGTTTGGCGTGCCGGGCACGCTGAACATGCACGTTTATCACGGCTACGGGACGGTCACCTGCAACGATCCCGGGATCGACCCGGATGGGACCGGAGAGGATGAGGAGGCGTCGCTGGACGCCGAATGGATCAACGCCACTGCCCCATCGGCCAACCTGATCTTCATGTCCTGCGATCAGAGCCCCGATAACGGCATTTTCTCCTCCATGGCAGCTCTGGTCGACAACAGCCTCTCTGACGTGATGAGCCTGAGCTACGGCGACAGCGAACTCAATTACGTCTCATCGGATTACTCCTCGCAGGACACGTTGTATGCGCAGGCGGCCACGCAGGGCCAGTCGATCTTCATATCGTCGGGCGACTCTGGTTCCGATGTCAACGACCAGAACACCGGCGGCACGGCCACATCCGGAATCAACGTGAACGCCTTCGGGTCTCCGTTGGTCACAGTTGCAGGCGGCACGGACTTCTCGGACTACTATGACTCTCAAGAGGGAGGCCCGGCAGAGAGCATCTACTGGAGTTCCACGAACACCACCCACTATGGCAGTGCCCTGGGGTATATTCCGGAAACGGCATGGAATGAAAGTTGCGCCAGCAGCATCCTGGCGGTCTATTCTGGATACACCGGCACGGGACTCTGCGCCACGGGGAACTTTACCGATGGCTGGGTTGTGGGCGGTTCGGGCGGAATCAGCACTCACTATGCCGTGCCAGCCTGGCAAACAGGCATCTCCGGATACTCCAACTCAAATCACGCGCAGCCTGACATTGCGGGATTCGCTTCAGCTGGTTTCTGGGGCCACGCCCTGATCTTTTGCGATTCGAACCCTATCGATGCTTCAATGAGCGGCTGTACTTCCGAAGCCAACTTCGCGGAGGCTGGAGGGACATCGTTCGTCGCCCCTTATATGGCGGGTGTCGCCGGTTTGCTGAGGGATTACACCGGGTCGCGGCAGGGCCTGCTCAATCCGGCGCTCTACGCGTTGGCTAAGGCGCAATACACAGCGGCAGCCACGAAGACGGTGTGCTACTCCAACGGGCAAACCTCGAATATCGGTGTAACCACCGGTCTGCCCGCATCGGCCTGCATCTTCAACGACGTGACCACCAGCAACAACGACGTTCCTTGCGCGGCAGGATCAACAAGCTGCTTCGTAAACAGCGGCGACAGCTTCGGCATGCTGTCATTGACCGGTTCCAGTTCGCTGACAGTGGCTTACCCCTCCACGATCGGTTTTGACGAGGTCACCGGCCTCGGCACAGTGAACGTCCATAACCTGATCACCGAGTGGAACACGGCATTCACCAGCACAACGGGTCTCAAAGCCTCTCCCACTTCCATCACCCCCAGCCAGTCCACAGTATTGACTGCGACGGTGACGGGTGGAACCCCGATAGGGTATGTCGACACGCCTCCCGCGCTTACCGGCAAAGCCAGCTTTGCGGCTGGATCGATTTCGCTGGGCAATTGCACATTGAGCGCCGGCACCTGCTCACTGTCGGTTCCTGGGACAGCGCTCAAGTCGGGCGCCAATTCAGTGACTGCGACTTTCCTGGGCAGCGGGACCTATCCTACTTCCACTTCCAGCATCGTGACGGTGACCGTCACTGCGAGCAGCGGTCCCACGGTGACCCTGACGCCAACGAGCTTGAACTTTGGCACCGTGGCCACGGGGGTGACCAGTCCGGCGAAGACTGTGACCCTCAAGAACTCCGGAAATGCCTCGCTGACGATTACGGCGATTGCGCTTACCGGAACCAACAGCGGCGACTTCCCGGAAACGACCACCTGCACGAGTTCGCTGGCGGCAGGTGCCAGTTGCACGATTAAGGTTCAATTCAAGCCATCGGCGATTGGCGCACGCAGCGCGGCGGTGAGCATCACCGACAATGCTGCGGGCAGCCCGCAGCAGGTGCCATTGAGCGGAACCGGTACGACCGCCGAGATCACCCCCAGCAGCCTGAGCTTTGGCACGTTGGCGGTGGGCTTAACCAGCGTGGTTAAGACGGTGACGCTGAAGAACCTGGGCACGACGGCGATCACGATCACCAGCATCGCGGTCACCGGGGCCGAGGCCGGAGATTTTCCGAAGACGGCGACGAGTTGTGGAAGTTCTCTGGCGGCGGCGGCGAGTTGCGCGGTCAGCGTGACGTTTAAGCCGACGACGACGGGGGCTCGCAGCGCGAATTTGACGTTCACCGACAATGCCAGCGGGAGTCCGCAGCAGGTGCCGTTGAGCGGAACCGGCACCACGGCCGAGCTTACTCCGACGTCCCTGAGCTTTGGCACGTTGGCGGTGGGGCTAACCAGCGCCGTGAAGACGGTGACGCTGAAGAACGTGGGCACGACGGCGATCACGATCACCAGTATCGCGGTCACCGGGGCCGAGGCTGGAGATTTTCCGAAGACAGCGACGAGTTGTGGAAGTTCTCTGGCGGTGGCGGCGAGTTGCACAGTCAGCGTGACGTTTAAGCCGACGACGACGGGGGCTCGCAGCGCGAATTTGACGTTCACCGACAGTGCCGCAGGCAGTCCGCAGCAGGTGCCGTTGAGCGGAACCGGAACGACGGCCGAGATTACTCCCACCAGCGTGAGCTTTGGTTCGGTGACAGTGGGCACGATCAGCGCCGCCAAGACGGTGACGCTGAAGAACGTGGGCACGACGGCGATCACGATCACCAGTGTCACGATCGCTGGAACCGATCCGGGAGACTTTGGACAAACCAACCCTTGCGGGAGTTCGTTGGCAGCCGGCGCGAGCTGCACCATCAGCGTGACCTTCAAGCCGATCGTGACGGGCAATCGCAGTGCGACATTGAAGGTCACCGACAACGCTGCCGGCAGCCCGCAGCAAGTCTCATCGTCGGGAACTGGCTCGTAGCAGGAAGTGGGTTGGGAACATGCTAAACCGGGCGTCCCGAGGGCTCCTTCTCAGCACCGCGAAAGGGTCGTCGGGGCGCGCGGCTGGAAGCCGCTCCCTTTCAAAGCTGCGGCTTAGCGCGGCGCTGAAGCGCCGCTCTTCCACGCTTGTGCTGGCGGTGGTGGAGACCTTCGTTCACGGAGCAAGGCAAGGTCAAAATGCAAGAACAAGGGCAAGGTCAAAGGCAGCGGACAGGAGTGTCCGCTCCACACGAGGAGTGGCGCTTCAAGTCAACGGCAGGTTCCCTTCGGCGCGCTTCGCTTGCTCAGGGTAGGTTCCTCCACTGCGCTTCTCCTTCCTTCGGAAGGCTAAGCTTCGGTCGGAATGACAGGGTTGGTGAATGGCGACGGAGGATCGAGCTGCGCTCGATGGACAGCCGGGGGCGGCTGTCTCTACATGAGTCAAAAGCAAAATCAAAATGAGTCAAAGGCTCAAAGTCAAAGTCAGAATCAAAAGCAAAGTCAAAGGCAGCGGGCGGGGGCGCCCGCTCCACACGTGATCGAGTCGAATGGAGTTAGGTTGGATTTGATGGCGCCGAGGGAGTGCCAGGCTTCGCGGTATTGTTCGTAGAGGCCGCCGCGTTTGCAGCCGTCGGGGTAGACGTGGAAGGTCGAGGCGCGGAGTTCGGCGACGGGGACGACGTTGCAGGCATTGCGGGGGATCATCTAGGCAATGAGGGAGTCGACGTCTTGGGCGGAGTGTAGATGTCGCGGGAGTGGCGGCAGGCGGTGGCGGAGGTACCGTATTCATCGTCTGTTGGGAGTCTGTCCGTCAGGACTCTCGTTGCACCGGTCTCGCCTAAGGCACTAACATCTATCCATGCCAGTTGATTCTGAAGTAACCCAAGCGCCTGCATCGATTCGCGCGCCCCGTGGAAATCAAATTAGCTGCAAGGGCTGGCAGCAGGAAGCTGCCATGCGCATGCTCATGAACAACCTGGACACGGAAGTGGCTGAACGTCCGCAGGACTTGGTCGTGTATGGAGGAACGGGACGCGCAGCGCGCAATTGGAAGGCTTACCATGCCATCGTCGATAGTTTGAAGGATCTGGAGAATGACGAAACGTTGCTGGTGCAGTCGGGCAAGCCGGTAGGTGTATTCAAGACGCACGATCACGCGCCTCGCGTACTCATCGCCAATTCGAACCTGGTAGGCCACTGGTCGAACTGGGAAAAGTTCAACGAACTCGAGCGCGCTGGCCTGATGATGTATGGCCAGATGACGGCCGGCTCGTGGATTTATATCGGTTCGCAAGGAATCGTGCAGGGAACGTTTGAGACGTTTTCGGCGGCAGGCGAGAAACATTTTGGTAGCGATCTGGCGGGCAAGCTAATCGTTTCTGGCGGCATGGGAGGCATGGGAGGGGCTCAGCCATTGGCTGCGACCATGACGGGCGCCGCGTTTCTAGGAATTGATGTTGATCCCGAGCGTATCAAGAAGCGGCTGAAAACCGGCTACTGCGACTTCATGGTCACAACCCTCGATGAAGCCCTGCGCATTTTGAAAAATGCAGTTCGAAAAAAAGAAAACGTATCTGTCGGACTGGTTGGAAATTGTGCGGACGTGATTCCAGAACTTGCCGCGCGCGGCGTGGTGCCGGACATTCTCACCGATCAGACTTCGGCGCACGATCCGCTGAATGGCTACGTGCCGAATGGCATGACCCTCGAACAGGCCTTTGAACTGCGCCAGAGCGATCCTAAGGGGTATCAAGAAAAATCGCTCGACGCGATCGCGGCCCATGTCGAAGGGATGCTGCGACTGCAGAAGATGGGCTCGGTGACGTTTGACTACGGCAACAACATCCGGACCTTTGCCTTCCAGCGGGGGGTGAAGAATGCTTATGACTTTCCCGGATTCGTGCCGGCCTACATTCGCCCGCTGTTTTGCGAGGGACGGGGGCCCTTTCGCTGGGTGGCATTGTCTGGGGAAGCCTCCGACATTCATGTGACCGACGATCTGGTCTTGGAATTATTTCCAGAGAACCGCATTTTGCGCCGGTGGATTGACCTGGCGCGTAAGCGCATCATGTTTCAGGGACTGCCGGCGCGCATCTGCTGGCTGGGCTATGGCGAACGAGCGCAGTTCGGTCTAGCGATTAACGATCTGGTGAAGAAAGGGAAGATCAAAGCGCCAATCGTAATCGGCCGCGACCATCTCGACTGCGGCTCGGTCGCTTCTCCATTTCGCGAAACCGAAAGCATGAAAGATGGCTCTGACGCAGTTGCCGACTGGCCGCTGTTGAATGCATTGTTAAACACAGCGGCGGGCGCGTCGTGGGTATCAATTCACAACGGCGGCGGTGTCGGCATTGGCTATTCGCTCCACGCTGGGCAGGTTACGGTCGCGGATGGCACGGACGAAATGGCAAAACGAATCGAGCGCGTACTTACTACCGATCCGGGAATGGGGATAATTCGCCACGCCGACGCGGGCTACGATGAAGCGAAAGAGTTTGCTCGAAAGACGGGCGTAAAGGTGCCGATGGAATGATCATGAAAGATCTCGGAGTTTCGGAGAACGCCCGCTTTCGCCCGAATGCCAAGAACACGCTCTTCATGGGCACAGGCGCAATGATTTTCTTTCCAAGCGCTGCGCAACGTGAACAAGAAATCTAAGGTCACAGGTGGTTCCTTCTTTTAGAGTTCAGGCGTGGAGGTATGCTCCAGGCAGCATGATCGCGATACCCATGATCTTCGTGCCGAAATAGGGGCCGAAGTGCTTTACGTCTCCCGTTAACAAATGCGTCGCTCGAGCTGCAAAGGCAGCCAGCAGGATAGGTCGGTCTTTCTCCGGGAGCAGTACGCGGGGAAGGGCTTTTTCACCCGCTTCGAACAATGCAAGAGAGCTGGACAGATGATTGAGACGAATCCGTTGATCTTCATCGGCAAGGTTAGCTCTTGCCTCCTCGACTGCATAGCGGGAACTGCACAACATGACCTGCTTAAGCTTCCAGAGTTGGGAAAGTCCCGCATCTGACCGGTATGCTGCGGAAAACAGGACATTGGCGTCGAGAAACACCCGATCCATTTATTCAGGCCGCAGATGTGGGATTGCATCCGGATCGAGACCCAGTTTGCGAACTTCTTTGCGTGCTTTGCGGTAATCAGCGCCGTTGATGGCGTTGGACAGGAGAAATTCCGCCTTGCGCTCCGGGGTGTAGCGTTCAACTGGGACAACCATTGCGGGGCGAATCAGGATGCCATCCTCTTTCTCTTCGGCAATAACAATGCTGCCCTCTTCAATGCCAAAGCGCTTGCGCAGTTCGGCCGGCACGACAATCGCGCCCCGCTTTCCAACTCTTGCCGATCGCATGGCAGATTTACCAAAAGTCTGCATGTCTGAGAATAGCAAATGCCCGACATTCAGGCAACCACTACAAATGGTTGCACGCCAGCGACTGCTAAACTACTCAAGCGTGGCCTCCTCCCAAAAACTAAATCGACAAATTCAGCCGCCGCTATTCTTAAGTAATATTGGCCACCTGCTCACCCTCCGGAACTCTTCCAAAGCCCCGGGTCCGCGTCGCGGGCCCACTCTGAAGCAACTCGGCATCATCGAAGACGGTGCCATCCTCTGCCTCGGCGGAAAGATCGTCTCCGTGGGCACCACGAAGGACGCCCTCCGCGACCCTTGGCTCAAGAAAAATCGTAAGAAAGTTCTCGAGATCGATTGCTCTGGCAAAGTCGTCCTTCCTGGTTTTGTCGATTCACACACGCACCCGGTTTTCGTCAATCCCCGGCTAGTCGATTTCGAGAAGCGCATCGACGGTGCGTCTTACGAAGAGATCGCGAAAGCCGGCGGCGGCATTCAGTCAAGCGTGGAGGGCGTCCGCAAAGCAGGGAAGCGAGCTTTAACCGAGCGAGTTCTGACCGCGCTCCAGCACATGGCCGCGCACGGCACGACCACCGTCGAGGCCAAGTCAGGTTACGGGCTGACGGTCGACTCCGAAATGAAGTCGCTCGAAGCGATCCGGGATGCGGCCTCCAGATGGCCGGGAACCGTCATTGCAACCTTGTTGGGCGCACACGTCGTTCCAAAAGAATTCTATGGCCGCTCACAAAATTATGTTTCGACCGTCTGTAATGAAATGATTCCCCACGCCGCCAGGCGGAAACTCGCCCAGTTCGTTGATGTGTTCTGCGATAAGGGGGCATTCACCGCAGCCGAGGCGGAGCAGATTTTCGCGGCCGCCGCAAAGCACGGCCTTGGCGTGCGAGCACATATGAGCCAGCTTTCCGAGACGGTTCTTCGTCCATTCTTACGCTTTAACCCGGCCTCATTTGACCATATGGATTACGTAAGTGACGATGACATCCTGCAATTGTCGAAGCATGACACAATCGCCACGCTGGTGCCGGGAGCGAATTACTTTCTTGGCTTGAAAGAGTATCCGCGTGCACGCAAGCTCATTGACGCTGGCGTCCCTGTGGCACTGGCAACCGACTACAATCCCGGCACGTCTCCAACTCTCAGCATGCCCATGGCGATGTCGCTGGCCTGCACGCATATGAAAATGTCGCCGGCCGAGACCATTACAGCGTCGACGATTAACGGAGCCTGGGCTCTGCGGATTGCCGATCGTAAAGGCACGATTCAGCCGGGCAAAGATGCTGACTTCGCCTTATTCGACATCGATGACTACCGTGAGATTCCTTACTGGTTTGGCACCAATCGGTGCGCCATGACCGTGATGAATGGTACGGTGTCATATGTGGCGTGAACTCTCCGGTAAAACTTTCGTATGAATTATGAAGGAGCGGCAGCGTGTTCTGGAACTCAACGGCTCTCGAACTGTGAAACTCTGTGGCCACGAAATAAAATTAAATAGAATTTCTCGAGGAACAATTATGAAACGAATTCTTACAGTCCTTGCTTTTACGCTATTCGCAGTCTGCATCGCGGGCGCGCAACGCCTGCCTGAAGTGGCCGTTCCGGAGAACTACAGACTTACCTTCACGCCCAATCTCGAAAAGGCTACCTTCGAGGGCGATGAGACCATTTCTCTGCGCTTGCTAAAGCCGACTTCGGAAATCACTCTGAACGCCGTCGATATCGATTTTCATGAAGTCACAATCACGAGCGGTGGAACGACACAGAAAGCAACCGTCACGCCCGAAAAAGAGAAGGAAATGGTAGTGCTGTCTGTCGAGAAGCCCCTGGCCGCGGGTGCAGCCACGATCCATGTTATTTATAGCGGCATCCTGAACTCGGAGATGCGCGGCCTCTACATCGGCAAAGACGATCAGGGTCGCAAGTATGCAGCGACGCAATTCGAGTCCACGGATGCGCGTCGCGCTTTTCCTTCTTTCGACGAGCCCGATTACAAAGCTACCTTTGATATCACCGCCGTCGCCGACAACGGCCTGGTTGCGATTTCGAACTCCAAAGTACTCTCGGATTCCCATGGCCCTAACGGCAGGCACACGGTGCGTTTCGCCACTACTCCAAAGATGTCTCCTTATCTGGCAGCGCTGGTCGTGGGCAACTTCGAGTACATCGAGGGCGAAGCCGACGGCATTCCGATCCGCGTCTACAGCACTCCGGGCAAAAAAGAAATGGGAAAGTTTGCCTTGGAGACGGCGGAACACGTGCTCAGCTATTACGACAAATATTTCAGCATCAAGTATCCCTACGGAAAACTTGATCTAATTGGTATTCCGGATTTCTCCGCCGGCGCCATGGAAAACACCGGTTGCATCACCTTTCGCGAAGTCATTTTGCTGATCGACGAGAAGCAGGGTTCGGTCGAGTTGAAGAAGGAAATTGCTTCAGTGATCGCCCATGAAATGGCGCACCAGTGGTTTGGCGATCTGGTCACCATGAAATGGTGGGACGACATCTGGCTCAACGAAGGGTTCGCCACCTGGATGTCGAGCAAGCCAATTCAAGCCTGGAAGCCGGAGTGGAACTTCAATTTGGATGACGTCAGTGACACGGACAGAACTCTGAACACCGATTCGCTGGCCAACACCCGCCCCATCCATCAGGCTGCCGAAACGCCTGGCCAGATACAGGAACTGTTCGATGGAATCGCTTACGGAAAGGCGGCGTCGGTCTTGCGCATGCTCGAAGCTTATTTGGGCGAGCAAACTTTTCGTGCGGGAGTGAATGCTTACATCGAAAAACATCAATATGCAAATGCGACGGCTGACGATTTTTGGGGTGCGCAGGCAAAAACTTCGAAGAAGCCTGTCGACCAGATCATGCCGACTTTTGTGAAGCAGGCCGGGGTGCCGATAATCGACGTAAAGTCACAATGCTCCGGCAATTCGACGACGGTCACGATGGACCAGCATCGCTATTACTATGATCGCGAAAAGTTTCAAGCGGCAAACGATGAGCTCTGGCAGGTGCCGTTGTGTATGAAATCCTCGACTGGAGCGAAGCAGTGTGAGCTTCTTACCAAGAAGCAAGAGTCCTCCACGTTGCCCGGTTGCTCGACCTGGGTTTTAGCGAATGCAGGCGCAACTGGCTACTACCGCGTGGGCTACCAGCCGGAAGACGTGAAAGCGCTGGCGAGCAGCGCCGAGAGCAAACTTTCTCCAGCTGAACGAATTGCACTTCTGTCCGACATATGGGCATCGGTACGTGTAGGACGAGAGCCGGTGGGAGATTACCTGGCCTTTGTTCACGGTTTAGCGACTGATCGCAACCGCGCGGTTCTCGAAGATGTCCTTGGAAATTTGAACTATATTGGCCGCTACCTGGTTACCGATACTGACCGTAATTCTTACCGGATGTGGCTGCGCGAATATCTAACACCGATACTCAAGGACGTGGGTGAAGAGGCGAAGGTGGGCGAGAGTGATGAGCAAAAGACTCTGCGGTCTCTTGTGTTCCGCGCGCTCGGCTACGATGCCCGTGATCCGAAGGTCCTGGCGGATGCCCGAAAGATCGCCGATAACGCTCTGGCGAATCCTGCTTCAGTAGACCGGGAATTCGCCACGGCCGCGTTTGGTCTTACAGCGCTGGACAGTGATCAGACATTTTATGACAAACTCATGGCCGCGTTGAAAAATCCTAAATCGCCGGAAGAGTACTACATCGCCTTGTTCACTTTGGCTAGCTTTGATGATCCCAAGCTTCTTCAACGGACTCTGGACTACGCTGTTTCTCCCGACGTCCGCTCGCAGGATGCGCTGCTCCTGATTGCCAGAGTCATGAACAATCCCGCCGGAGAAAAACTGGCTTGGGACTTCGTTCGCCAGCACTGGAGTGCGATAGAAAAATCAGGTGGTCCTTTCGCCAGCGCGGAAATAATCAACGCGACCGATTCGTTTTGTGATGCCAGCATGCGCGACGAAGTCGCTGCGTTTTACTCGGATCACAAGATCGAAGCAGCGGAGCGGACCTATCGTCAGTCGATTGAGCGCATCAACAACTGTGTTGATTTGAAGTCGCAGCAAGAAACGCAGCTCGCTTCGTGGCTGGGACGATACGAGTCTTCCGCTGGCGGACAGTAAGTCGGTGGGCGCGTTCGTTTAGATCGATGAATCGAACGAGATCTAGAGGTGTTTGAGCCAGCAGGAAGTTGCCCACCTTGGTGAACAATTGTTCTGTCGGCGGCTAGCTTTTATTGACGACCTCAATATCGTGGCCGTCAGGATCAAGCACCCAGGTCGCATAATAGCCAGGATAGTATTCGGGACGGGCTTGAGGTGGTTTCTTACTCTTTCCTCCAGCTGCTAAAGCGGCCTTGTAGAATGCATCTACTTCGGCATGGTTTTTCGCCACAAATCCGACGTGAACGGACTGAGGATCGGGCTTACCTTCTTTGAGCCAGAAAAAATGGCTTTTGCCAATGCCAAAACCTTTCAAATCTGGGTGCCCGTCTTTGCCCTGGTAGTCTGGAAGGGTTGCGATCCCAAGTGGCTCCAGAGCCTTGGCATAGAAAGCGACCGAACGCTTGAAGTCGCTGACTGTGAGAATAACGTGGTCAATCATATTTTCCCTAAATCAAGAGTGTTGAACGCGCCTACTTGCGAGGTCGTCCGGTACTCTTGGGCCTGTAGTTTTTGACCTCACGGCGATTGAGGAGCACCTTACCTCCTATGCGCAGTGTGCGAAAACGTCCCGTCCGGATGAGCCGTCCGATTGCTTGCGGCGAGACACCACGGATGCGAGCAGCTTCAGACTGCGACACCCATTCATTCGCAACCAAATCTTTCTTTGACAAAGTGGTTGAATTCTTACCCCAGCGGCCGCTTCCTGTGCGAGCAGATTGCGGGTTGAGGCCTCG
>DATNMU010000255.1:0-14964 GCA_035602195.1 Candidatus Acidiferrum sp. | reverse complement strand
CGGACCAGCGCTATGGCGCTCGGCACTTGAAGCGCTCTATTGAAAGGCACGTGGTTTATCCTCTGGCGAATTTGCTGGCTACCGATCAGGTGCAACTGGGCGACTTGCTGTGCATCGATTGGAACAGCGAACAGAATCGCTTGACGTTTGTACGCGAAGGCGAAAATCTGGCTATGCCAGCGCGAAGGCCGGAGCCTGCTGCTGCCGCTCGTCAAGTTCCGGTGCGTAACGGCAGGTCGGTGGAAGCTCCACCGGTGGCCTTCGGACCTGAAGGAATGCCGCGGATGGCTCGATAACGCTAATTAGTTAAAACTTATTTGGCCCGCGGTGACACTTGCCGCGGGCTTCTTCTTTATTAAGTTGGTATGTTTGGAATGGAAGCATGTGGTTAAATCTGAAAACACCGATTGTCTAGCTAATTGCATCGACATAAAACGGACACGTCTTGTGAGTTGCCCCGCTTCCGTGTTCAAGGACCTTTACCGATTATCGTCGTCCCACAGATCGATAAGACCCCCTTGGATTAAATTCAAATGTTCTGTATAGGGCGCGAAAGAAGAACGAGATCTAGAGGTGTTGAGCCAGCAGGAAGTTTCCCCACCTTGGTGAACAATATTCTGTCGGCGGCTAGCTTTTATTGACGACCTCAATATCGTGGCCGTCAGGATCAAGCACCCAGGTCGCATAATAGCCAGGATAGTATTCGAGACGAGCTTGAGGTGATTCCTTACTCTTTCCTCCGGCTGCTAAAGCGGCCTTGTAGAATGCATCTACTTCGGAATGGTCTTTCGCTACAAATCCGACATGAACGGCCTGAGGATCGGGCTTCCCTTCTTTGAGCCAGAAAAAATATCTTTTGCCATCACCAAAACCTTTCAAGTCTGGGTGTCCGTCTTTGCCTTCGTAGTCTGTAAAGGTTGTGATCCCAAGTGGCTCCAGAGCCTTAGCATAGAAAGCGACTGAACGCTTGAAGTCACTGACTGTGAGAATAACGTGGTCTATCATATTTCCCTCTAAATGCTTTCTATTTTTCGATTGAACTTTCTAAAGCTTCATCTCCGAGCGACCGCATAAACTCTGCAACCTGTTCATGTCGAGCCTTTTCAGTTGCCAGCACCCCCTTGTTGTCGAGCACCGGCATCAATAAGGGCGGCGGATTATCTCGCCGGTGTTTCATTCCGCCTGAACGACAAGTGCATCCCACCCTCACTGCTTATCAGCTTGATGAATTGGTATAACCAAAAACCATTTATCGGCCTGATCGGGGCCGGGTAAATGGATGATGTATGTGCCATTCCACCCGCCGCGGGTGAAACCCTGGAGGTCGTCTGGATGCGGAGTTACCACCATAATGTGGGCTCCCACGTGAAACTCCCCGCCGGACGCGCCCGGAACCCATTGACCCATGTACATGTAGGCAATGCCAAGTCTATCGATGTGCTGCGGCCGTCCGGCAAGGCCATCCTTCAGCCACTGAAAAAAAACTCTATTGAAACATCCTGGGTCGTCATGCTTGGAGCCGGGCGGTGGACCCGGTAGGCAAGTCCATTCACTGGTACCCTTACGGAGAACTCGAAATTCGCCGCCCTTGCTGGCCGGATAATCCACGATAGTCGCGTCGTCGGTGATGAAGTTTGGTCCGGCCCTCTGTGCGTCCGCAATTTTCTCAGCGTCCGTTACAGGCAGGTGTTCAGTCGCGCTCTGAGCGCCCGCTGCGAGAGCAACGAAAAGACAAAATACAGTTAGCTTCATTTCGAACCTCGGGAAGAATTCTTTGCGACTCCACGGGCGTCCGACCCAAATGTCGCTGAATTTTTCATGTATGCGCTTGCCTGCACGTGAATGGATTTCGCCCTAGAAGCCAAGATCGCTTAGTCCCGGATGATCATCCGGACGGCGCCCTAGTGCCCAGTAGTACTTGCGCTCCGTCTCCTTGATTTGCAGATCGTTGATGGAAGCCAATCTCAAGCGCATCAGCCCGCTCTCATCGAATTCCCAATTCTCATTGCCATACGAGCGAAACCAATTTCCGGAGTTATCGTGCCATTCGTAGGCAAAGCGCACTGCGATACGGTTCCCCTCGAACGCCCAAAGCTCTTTGATCAGCCGATAGTCAAGCTCCTTCGTCCATTTGCGCCTGAGAAACACAACGATTTCTTGCCTTCCGTTCACAAATTCCGAGCGATTTCTCCAGCGTGAGTCAACTGTGTAAGCCAGGGACACCTTTTCTGGATCACGAGAGTTCCAGGCATCTTCTGCCAATCGAACTTTCTGAATAGCGGTTTCGCGTGTAAATGGCGGCAACGGAGGGCGCTGAGTTGTGGCTTGGGGGAGGGAGGACATCACATTTCTCCTTTTGAAACTTAATTTTTGTAAGCGACTCTTTCATAAGACTCTGTGGCGTTAATCTCACAATCCGCGAAGGTGAAGCACAATGCAAGCCACGACCGACGCTAAAAGTCTTTGATCGCCACTTTCTGACATCTAGCTGGCGATCTTCTGCAAGAGCGGAATCATGCGATCATCCAATTCCTGCGGAACCGGTGAATCCCTCATTTCCGGGAATTGGCTGAAGAACGAGGTTGGAAGATCGATGTCGATGCGCGCGTCCTCGCCGTCCTTTTGTGAGACGCAAAAGCGCACCGGCGCGCCAAGACCGGCGCGTGCGGAGTATCGGAAGAGCCCTTGGGCGATCGTCGCGTTTCCGAAAAGGTAGAAGCGGGATTCGATCGGCATTCCAGCTAACCGCTGCGTCGAACCTTGGTCGAGAGAGAAGAAGATCGCGAATTCTGTCGGCTCACCCACTTGCTTCACATATGCCGCCAGCTTTTCCGTATCTCCTTCGGCTGTCAGGTCGCGGAGAGTCTTGGGGTCGTACTGCTGAAATGTCGTATCGATACGGCTGATCAGCTCGGCAAACGACCTCTTCGAGCGGATCGTAATGAGTTCGCAGCTAAACGATTTTTTTGTGACCTGAGCGTTCATGTTGCTTCCTTCCTTCCTTTCCATTCATTGCTTCAATCGACTGCAGCTGATTTCCGAGGTGGATTCTTTCGACGTCAATACTTCTATGGACGTCCCATGATGTGCACGTGCGCATAAGGCGATCCGGCCCACATGATGTATGCGCCAGTCGGCTTGTGTGTGGTCGGCAGTCCGGTGGTCTTCGGATCAAACGGCCACATGATCATCCAGTGGGGACCTACCTCGATAGGCATACTTGTCGTGTCATGGGGATCTGAATCGCTTCGCTGAGTGGCACCGGCCAGCATGTAGGTGATGCCGGGGACTGTGTTCGTCGGTTTCGGTTTGTGAGCTTTGGCGTCATCGAACCACTGCATCGACGCTGCATCGAGACACATGGGCGGCTCGCCCACAACGTTAAGATTTCCCGGCATGCAGGTGAAGCCGTTGTTCCCCTCGCGCAAAACTACCATCTTGCCCTGCGCGTCGTTGTCGACGATCCTGGCTGTCTTGGCGACGTTAGCCGGGCCGGCAGACATCGCACGGGCTATTTTGATCTGCGTCGAATCGCCGCTACTCAGCGACGAGCTTTGAGACGTGGGCGTGGTCTGAGCGGGGCTGCGGAGAAGCATTCCAGCGATCAGTAGCACCGCACCGACGAATGTCAGAAAAACGTCATTTCGCTTCAACAGTTTCATTTGTGCTCAATGCCTCCCGATCCGCCGGTGACCAGCGCAGGTCTGCCCTTCAGATCATTTAGATCGTTTATGAAAGAAATCATCAGTAACCTCCGTTATTGATTCGCTATTTCGAGCGAGATAGATGGCGCGGCCCTCTCACACTGAATCAGACCTGCGCCAGACCGCCATCGACGAATACTTCGCTTCCTGTCATAAAGCTGCTGTCATCGGAGGCGAGGAACAAGGCCACAGCAGCCGTTTCGTCCGGGTTGCCTACGCGTTCAAGTGGTGCCTGACTGGCAAGACCGGCAAGAAGAGCTTCTTGCATTCCCGTCTTCGCCAGTGCATTGAGAAGACCTGGCGTCGTTGTAGCCCCCGGCGAGAGCACATTGACCCGGATGCCTGTACCCTTCAGGTCCAGCGCCCAGCTTCGAGCAAAATTCCGGATAGCGGCCTTGGTAGCGCTGTACACGCTAAAAGCGGGCGTTCCCATGGAACCTGTAGTCGATCCAGCGAGGATGATGGAGCCGCCAGGCCGCATCAGCGCAAGCGCCTTTTGCACGGTAAACAAGGTTCCCCTGACGTTCACATCGAAAACTCTGTCGAACTGCTCCTCAGTGATTGCGCCCAAAGGACTCCTAGTGCCTATTCCTGCGTTGGCGAACAATACGTCCACATGCCCCTTTTCCGCCTGCACGGTTGCGAACATCCGATCGAGGTCATCCAGATTTGATATATCCCCCTGAACTCCCGCAACCCCGGAGCCGAGGGTCGCTACCGCCTTATCCAACTCATTCTGACGCCGACCAGTGATGAAGACGAACGCACCCTCGGATACAAACCGCTTCGCAGTCGCTAGTCCGATGCCGCTATTGCCGCCAGTGATGACGGCAATCTTTCCTGTAAGTTTTCCCATAATCCGAACCTTTCGTTTTTCATGAATCACCAGCTCTTCACTCGCGAGCCTGAAGCCTTCGCTCTGAGCCAGGCGAATGTTCCACGATTTCGTTGTAGAGGAGGGTCCTCTTCTCCCTGCCTTCTATCAGCAACTTACGTTTCGAACCGCACCTCGCTGAAATCGATTGCAACCATCAGCATTTCGATGATCGGCCGGCGATCGGGTCCGCGGGTGTAGGCGCGACGTTTGCTTGGCAAACGAATGCCGTTGGCCACCACATAATCCGAAGTCATCTGAGCTGCTTTAAAGCCACCTGCGATATTCACGCTGTAGTCGTGGCGGCGCAGCATCAAATCCTCTCCGAAGAAAAAATCCTGAATGATGCTGTGGGTTTCGATCGAACCAGGAAAGTATGCGCGCAATACTCGCCACGTCTCTTTGCCCTCCTGCCAGGCGTCGGTTTCCTCGACCTGCACGCCATCCATGGCAAGCAGAAAGGGCGTGGTGAGATAGGTCCACACGGCTTCGCCATTGAAATAGGCACGGTGGAGCGCGTCCCAAGGCGTGTTCATTTGGTGGCCCGCGAACGAGTCCTTAGGCGCACGACGCTCCGCAACAACTGCGCCGTCGAGCTTCTCGATGGCGATCCGATCTGGCGTGAACATCGTGCGCTGATCGGCAGCCCCGTAAGGCGAGACTGAGGAGCGTTCCTCGTGCAACCAAGCGGTCATGCGGCGCGGGCTTGGGTCCTGTGGCGCGCCCTTGAACGGAAACATTCCGCCCCCGCTCACAATCGTTGCGTCAACTCTTTTGTACCCATTCCAGCGATCCATGCCACCGTGGGCATCAAGAATTTTGGCAAGCAGCTCGTTCATCGTGCATTTCCTCCCAGTCTGCGGATCACTTCAATCTCACACCAACAAATTCTCGATCTTCACCGGCAGTTCCCGCACGCGAACACCGGTTGCGTGGTGGACCGCTGCCGTGATCGCGGCGGCGATGCCGGTCAAGCCGATCTCACCGATTCCGCGTGCGCCAACTTCGTTAATTTCTTTGTCAGGGTAGTCGAGAAAATGCACTTCGATCGGCGGGGCGTCGGCGTTTACTGCCACCACGTAGTCGGCCAGATTACTGTTGATCGGCGCGCCATTCTGCGGATCGTAAGTCGTGTGCTCTAAGAGCGCCATGCCGATTCCCATCACCACCGCACCTTGAATTTGGTTGCGGCCGGCGAGTGGGTTGATAATGCGGCCCGCATCCATGACCGACACAACCCTGCTGACGCGCAGCCGGGCGATCTCCGGCTGCCAGGTAACTTCGACGAAGTAACAGCCGAACGAATGCGTCGAGTACTTCGGCTTGGGATTGCCGAAGGCCGCTTCCGATTTACCGCTGCCCGTGACTATGCGAAGGTTGGCGCGGCGGAGCAAATTATCGAACGGCACACCTTTGTCCGGGCCATCAGCCCTGACAAAAACGCGGCCACCTTCGAATGCCAGATCTGTGGGACGGCGGTTTTCGAACGGCGAGCCGGGTGTCATCGTTGCGATGGTCAGCAGCGATGCGATTGCATCGTCGGCCGCCGCGAAGACAGCCGGGACCACCGATTCAGTCGCCAACGAACCGCCCGAGAGCGGTCCTTCCGGCAACACCGTATCGCCGAGCGCTACCTCGACCTTCTCAAGCGGCACGCCGGTCTTCTGCGATGCGAGTTGCGCAAGCACCGTGTACATGCCGGTGCCGATGTCCTGCGTAGCACTTGCGACGCGGGCGGTGCCGTCATCGCGCAATTGCACGCTCGCTGCGGCGGAGAATCGTCCGGCGACCCACGAGCAGCCAGCCATTCCCCAGCCCAACGTTAAGCCGTTGCGCTTCATCGAGCCGACCTCAGGCGAGCGGCTAGACCAGCCGAACTTCTCCGCGCCGAGTTCAAAGCACTCGAGCAAATGGCGCGACGAGAACGGAACGCCCAACGACTCGTCGATTTTCGGCTCGTTGATGACCCGGAGTTTGACCGGATCAATCTTGAGTTGATCGGCCAGTTCGTTCATCGCCGACTCAGTGGCGTAGAGCCCAGGCACCCGGCCGGGACCGCGCATGTCGGCCCCTGCACCGACGTTTCGCTTCGCCCGGCCGAACGCCACGCGCAGGTTGGGCACACTGTATTGGAATCCCGTCGCCTCGCCGCAATCTTCGTGGTGGTTATCGAGCATCGACCGTTGGTAGAGATAGTCGTGTTGCAGCGAGACGAGCTTGCCATCGGGCGTGGCGCCGAGGCGAACGCGTTGTTGAGTGCGCGGGCGATGACCGACCGTCTGGAACATCATCTTGCGGCTGAGCACGAGTTTCACCGGCTTGCCCAACTGCCGCGCTGCGGCTGCTGCAAGTGCACAATTTGTCCACGGATACAGCTTGCCGCCGAAACCTGAGCCAAGGAACTTTGCGATGACGCGGACGTTCTCCTTCGGCAAACCGAACATTTGCGCGAGCACGCCCCGGAGGTTGACGACTCCCTGCGACGACTCGTACAGCATCAACGTCGAGCCCTCCCAAATCGCAGTGGTCGCGTGTAGCTCAAGCGGGTTGTGCGTCTCGGCCGGCGTGACGTACATTTCGTCGAGTTTGACCGGCGCGGTTGCGAACGCGCTCTCGGCGTCGCCGCGCTGGCTTTGCAGTCGCTTGCGCGGGCCATAGGTCGTGAGAACTACGTCAGGATCGTCGTCCCCTTCAAGGTGTGTCTCGACGTTCGGCTTCTCCTGGGCGTACGTCGCGCGAACCGCATCGGCAGCGGCCTTGGCGGCCTCGAACGTGTCCGCCACGGCAAGAGCGATGTACTGGCCGTAATACCGAACCACATCGTCCTCGAACGGCGGACGCCGCTCCTCACAGATGCCGCCGAATCCCCGCTCCGGGATTGAGCGGAAGATTTTTCCGATATTCTCGCGATGAAAAATCGCGCGCACGCCGGGCATCTTCTCCGCCGCGGCGGTGTCGAGTTTGACCACTCTGCCATTGGCGATCGTCGCTTCGACCGGTACGGCATACAGCATTCCCGGAAAGTAGAAGTCCGAGGTGTACTGTGCCCGCCCGCTCACTTTACGCGAGCCATCGACGCGAGGCGTGTCACGACCAACCGGAGAAACGTCGGGTGTTACTTGTGTTGTCTGCATGTTCGCTCCTTCGGTGAAATTAAGCTGTCATTGCCATTTGCAGGGCGTGTGTGAGGCAGCGCTTGGCCAGTTCGATCTTGAAGCCGTTCTCGCTTTGCGCTTTGGCATGGCGCATGGCTGCTTCCGCCGACTTGCGAAAGTTGGCCGCGTTGGCGGGCTCACCAACAAGAGCAGCCTCGGCCTCGGGCGACCGCCATGGTTTGGTGCCCACGCCGCCAAGAGCAAAGCGAGCCTTTGTCACACTCCCGCTCGCGACCGTGATCACAACGGCGGCCGACGCCAACGCGAATTCGTAGGAAGCCCGATCGCGGAGCTTCAGATATATCTGCTTGCTCCCGGCAATAGGCGGCGGGAGCGTCACGTGCGTGATGAGATCGCCTGGCTGGAGCACTGTTTCGCGGTTCGGTGTGCTGCCGGGCAGAACATGAAAGTCACCCATCGGGATCGCGCGTGAACCCTTCGCTCCCTGTACGTGGATCGTTGCCTCCAATGCCGCCATCGCCACGCACATGTCCGACGGGTTAGTCGCAATGCAATGCTCACTTGCGCCAAGGATTGCGAGCATGCGGTTGCTGCCTGTAATGGCGGGGCAGCCAGTCCCGGGCTCGCGCTTGTTGCAGGGCATCGCTGTGTCGCGGAAGTACATGCAGCGAGTTCGCTGCAGCAGATTTCCGGCAGTCGTCGCCATGTTGCGGAGTTGTGCCGAGGCGCCGTTGAGAATGGCCTGCGACAGTACTGAGTAATCTCGTTGTACCGTCGGATGGTGGGCGAGGTCTGAATTTCGAACCGTGGCGCCGATCTTCAGGCCGCCGTCAGGCGTTGCTTCGACCTTGTCCAGAGGCAAACGGTTGACGTCAATCAGCCGCGTCGGCGTTTCGACGTTCAGCTTCATCAGATCGAGCAGCGTCGTGCCGCCGGCAACGAACCGCACATCCGCGCCCTGCTGAGCCGTTTTCGCCTGAGCGGCGGTGGCAACTGCCGCCGCAGGATCTGCCGGCCGGATGAATTCGAAGGTCTGCATAAGAATTGCTCCTGTGCGCGGCTAAGCGCTCTTGCGAACCTGTTGGATCGCGGCCACGATATTGGCATAGGCCCCGCAGCGGCAGATGTTGCCGCTCATCAGTTCTTTTACGGCCGCGTCGTCGGGACCGCATGGTTCCCTGAGCAACGCAACCGCCGACATGATCTGCCCTGAAGTGCAGTACCCGCACTGGTACCCGTCGCGGGCAACGAACGCCGCCTGCATCGGATGCAACGCGTCGGGCGCGCCGAGGCCCTCAATGGTTGTGATCTCTTCCCGGTCGTGCATCAGGGCGAGGCTAAGGCACGAATTCACGCGCCTGCCGTTCACATGGACTGTACATGCGCCGCATTGCCCGTGGTCACAACCCTTCTTCGTTCCGGTGAGAGCAACGGTCTCACGCAGGCAATCCAGCAGTGTCGTCCGTGGATCGACGCGAAGTTGGCGGTCCGTGCCGTTAATGCGTAGCGTGATCGGGACCGCGCCCGCAATGTTCGGCCCGGCCGTTGCTACTGCGTCTTCTTTTGAATTTTGGCCCTGCAGGGCGGCCGGAACCGCAGCGACAACCGCTCCAGTTTTCAGCGATGTCTCCAGAAAATCACGTCTCGTCCACTTTGAAGAAGACATAAATCCTCCAAAAGAAATCCTTGACTTCCCTCGCGCTGGGCGCGGCAAGCTCCATGTTTCTTAGAAAAGAACAAGCTCATCGATGTCGATGGACTTGATCGACTCTCCACTCACAAGTCTTCGTTACCCCGCGGCAAAGTACGCCTTCTGCTTGTCGAACAGATCTTGAGCAAAACCTCTTCCGTCACGCTCTCGGTGGACTTCGCGAGATCCGCTGCTAGGAGTGCTAAATAAGGGGTCAAGTCGCTTCACACGATTCACTTGACACCTTCGACCTTTTCGTGGGCTTCGTTATATGTGCCGAAATTCTTCGCCACGGGCTTCAGCGTGGGATAGAACTGCACGAACGTGTGCTCGACCGCGGCGTGCTGCTCGTGACAGGACCAGCAGTTGCTCTTCGGCATCACCTCGGCTGTCTTGGCATTCGGTTCAAAACCGTAGTAGGCCCATTTGTCGGGATTTCGGCTCGAGTCTTTGACTTCGACCGATAGGCCCAACAGATCGGTTTGAAAGTGTCCCTTCTTGTTGATCGAGCCTTTACTCTCGCCGTCGCGCTCGTCGATTACAAATATCGACTGCTCCGGCCACTTGCCGCTCTTAAGAAATTCCTCATAGGCCCAGCGCTGCACGAAGACGTTGGTGAACACCTCGGGGCCGCCGGGAGCGGGAGTGTAGTTCATTCCGTAACCCGCTGAGAGAAACTCCCAATCGCGATAATTCGCCGGACGCAGCAGATTTCCCTTCGCGTCGTACTGCGGCTTGAGCAGTTTTTCTTCCGGCGCTGCGGCCAGTAGTACCAGGCAGAAAGCGGAGATCACGGCAAAGCTAAGAACAAGTTTCATTACTCCGTCTGTGCCTTTCATTTGTATGTACCTCTCATCTGTTTTTCAGTCCGGTTGAAGACACGCGCTATACCGGTACGCCGATGCCGCCATCAATCCTTTTCTCGTTCCATCCATTCGCGAATATATGAAGGACAGTTCTCAAACTTCGCGCCATCTGCTTCACAACGCACGAAGAAGCCGATTGCCTCGCGACCAACCACGCCAACGTCTTTCAAATCTAAAACGATGTCGCGGTAATCCGTTTGGAGTTCAAAAAGCTTCCGCAACTCGGCTGCCGCCTGTGTTTCGATCCGGCCACTCAGGATGAACACTGTGAATCTTCCTCGTGCCGCAGTCTCAATCCTGAAAGTCATCGATCAGGCCCTTTGGCAATATCGCATTCGCGGCTGTGCTCTACTGCATTCCTTCCATCCGGGTACCGGTCACAAGTACTGCAACCGAGTGCCCAATTGGATGTCACTGAAAACACGGCTTGAAAAAGAGAATCGAGTGACAGAATCTTAGAAGGTCTCAGAATTCTGCGAGTTGAACGAGGAGTTTACCGGATGGTGTTTTTCGTTATGGTGAGCTGTTTGATTTTCAAATGTAGCGTAGAGGGCGGAATTCCAAGTTTAGCTGCCGCTCCATTTGGCCCAGCAACTTTTCCCTTGCTTTCGGCAAGAGCCACTTCAATGAGTCCCTTCTCATAGTTCTGGACGTTCTGTGTAAGAGGACCTGATGACTCCAGGCGAGGTGGGTTCTGACTTGAAAGCCACGCCTCATCAATCCAAAAAGTATCCCCGGTAGCGAGGATTACAGATCTCTCGACGATATTTTGCAGCTCACGAATATTGCCCGGCCAACCGTAGGACTGGCAAAGCTTGAGCGTATTTTTGTCGATCTTACTGATTTGCTTTCGCGTCTTCTCGGCGTAGCGTTTTACAAAGTACTCGACCAGCATCGGAATGTCTTCTTTCCGTTTCCGGAGAGGCGGCGCATCGATCGGGAAAACATTTAGCCGGTAGAACAGGTCGGCGCGAAATGTTCCCGAAGCGATCGCGGCCGCTAAATCGCGGTTGGTAGCGGCGATAATTCGAACATCAGTGGGAATGACGCGGCTACCGCCCACTCGTTCAAACTGGCGTTCCTGGAGCACTCGAAGCAATGCAATCTGAGTTTCCGCGGGAAGCTCGCCGATTTCATCGAGAAAAATCGTGCCGGAGTGCGCTAACTCAAAACGACCTTGTCGACGCTGCAAGGCACCGGTAAATGCCCCCTTCTCGTGGCCAAACAATTCCGAGGCGATGAGCGAAGAAGGAATCGCGGCGCAATTTACGCTGATAAAAACCTTGTTTGCACGTTGCGAATTCTTATGTATGGCGCGTGCAATCAGTTCCTTCCCGGTACCTGTTTCGCCCGTAATCAGCACCGTAGAGTCAGTAGGAGCAACTCTCACGACGCCGGAAAGGACAGTTTTCAACGCCGGGGAGGAACCCACGATCTCTTCAAACATGAAGACCTGATCGATTTGTTCTCGCAACACGACGTTCTCTTGTAGAGTCTTCTCCTCGGCCTGTTTGCGATCGTCGATGTCGGTGCCGGTCGCATACCAGCGGATGATCTCTCCCTGTTCGTCCCGCAGGGGGCTGTATTGGACAAGGAACCAACGATACTGACCATCCCTGCTGCGGCGCACTCGTAGTTCGTACTCGAATGGTAACCCTCGCAAGAGCGCCGCAGCGCGTTCATCGCGCAGTCTCTCCACATCCTCCGGATGAAAAATCTGACGGAAGTTTCCCGACTTCATTTCTTCTTTCGTCAGGCCGGTATACTCCAGAACTGCCCGATTTGCAGACAGAAAGTTTCCATCAGTCCCAACAGCAACGATAAGCTGAGGTATGGCGTCGATGATGGTTCGAAGCTCAGCTTCGGATTTGGCTTTTTCTTCGAACGCCTTCGCTAATTCACCTTCGGCGCGCTTCCGGTCGTCGATGTCAGTCAACAATATGTACCAGCCGGTGACACGACCTTCCACATCGCGCGCGGGGAGCGCGCGTGATTGAAACCAGCGGTATACGCCATCGGCACGCCGCTGACGGAGTTCAAGATCGTGCGGCTGCCCGGTTTCGAGCCAACGAGTATACCCATCCATTACGCGGGGAAGGTCATCCGGATGGACATGCTCGAAGTTGGGCAAATTTTTCCATTCTTCAATCGTCGTGCCGAAATATTCCAGGGCTTGACGGTTGAGAAGTTCGACCTTGCCTGCGGCGCTCAAAGTGAACACAAATCCAGGAATAGTGTCGACGATCAGACGAAAGCGTTCCTCACTCTCCCGGAGCGCTGCCTCGTCGCGTTTGCGCTCAATCGCTACCGCCGCGAGATGCGTAATCTGCGCGATGATCTTTTGATCGCATTCAGATGGGCTGCGCGGCTCGCGCCAATAGATCGCGAAGGTGCCCAATACCGGGCCATTCGAAGCCAGTATCGTGGTCGACCAGCACGCTTTTAGACCGTGCGCCAGCGTGGCTGCGCGCCATCCATACGTATCCCATTGCGTGTCCAAAGCCACGTCCGACACGATCACTTGTGTTTTGCGGAGAGCTGCCTCAGTGCAAGGCCCTCCTTCGCGATCCACCGGTATGCCTCGCAACCGGTCGTTATAGCTGGACGGAAGATTCGGCGCAATTGACTGTTCGACTTTCGAACCACTGGGGTCGATCAAAACCACGCTGCAGAGACATCCGCCAGCGGTCTGTTCGACAACTCGGCATAGGGCATCAAGAATGGACTCCAGCGAACGGCCCTTGGCGGTCATTTCCAGAACGAGATTCTCTCCGCCGAGCAAGCCTTCCGCGCGTTTTCGATCTTCGATGTCGGTGTTGGTTCCGAACCATTTGACGACGCGTCCATCGCTGTCGAACGACGGAGTCGCACGGAAAAGAAACCAACGATACACGCCATCGAAACGGCGCAGGCGGGCTTCGATTTCACCTGGTTCGCCAGAAGCCAAAACGGATCGCCAGTACTCCACTAGTCCGCGCAGATCGTCCGGATGAAGGGCCGCCGTCCAGTCCCAATCGCCCGCCTGCTCCGCCGAGAGGCCGGTATAGTCGAGCCAGCTCTGATTGAAGAAGTCAGCTGAGCCGTCTGAACGAGCGGACCACGCGAGCGTGGGGATTGCGTCAACCATAAGGCGAATGTCTTGTGCCTGCTCGGAGGTATGCGCCGCGGATGCCATCGCGTGATTAGATGCCCTCGCGTAATCAGAAGTATCAAGTGAGTTCGGGCTGATCTGGCGCCTCCTTTAATAATTCGCCAGATCTATCGCCTTGCAAAACGTGATCTTCACGGAGGTCTTCGCCTGCCTGTCGTTGGCGCCCTCCTGTTGTTCAAAGTCTGTCATGCGCGCCGTTCCGTATATCAGTAGTTTGTCATCTTCACTCCGCGAGGTCGCAGATTTGCTGTCAGAATCGTCAGTTCGCCGACTTGCTCCCTGTTCACGGTACCACGCAGGTGGCGTGATCCATCATCCAAACCTCGGGAATGATTTCGCCGACCAGTTGACCATGACAGAAAAGCCGCACCATCGAACTCTCAGAGACGACAATTCCCACGGCTTTAGTAACTGCGCTCAAGTTCGCGGCGGCAATGTGACGGCTACCGAGTCCCAACGGCACGTCCACTTGTGCAGCCACGGCATCGAGATAGCGGCACGCGGAAAGGAGAATTCCTTGGCGACTTACCACGAACCCGCCGTCCAACTGCGCCAATTCCTTGATAGTTCCGCGCAAATTTAGATTGGTGCCGCTAAGACTCCGGATGCCCCAGCAACGGATCCAAAATCAACGGTCTGGGTTTCGCAAGCACTGCCTCTTCATCCCCGAGCGTAAATAGCGTGCCAACGCGCCTTCCCTCCCGACCCTCGCGAGCAATTTCGACTGCGAGCCCAACGAGGGACTCAAGAACGTCAGGAACTCCTCGCTTCGGCTAGACGCCACCGCTTATAGCGTAAATGCACTCTGCTTTGGATGAACGCCACATCAAGATGCAGGCGTCCTCTTGCTGAAGAAATCGGATTGCAATTTCAAAATTGCGAGCTAATGATTGGGCGACTTCAGGAATTGATTCCGCTATTTGCCGTATACAATTGGCTGTCGAAGCGCCCATCTTCAAATACTGTTGAAACAGTGAGATCCCGCCATTTCGCGGCCTCGCTCGCACGCGCGGCCTCTGCCTGTTGCACTCGCTTTTCCGCATCGACGCCGAGAATCAGCCGCACCGGCACCTCGTCGCTATTTGCCAGTTGCACAATTACATCCGCGATTTTTCGCGGATCGCCTTCCGAACGCCCTTCGAGGCCTCGCAACATCTTGAGCATCGAACCGACCGAGGCTTCGTAGTCGGGCAACAAGTCCGGCGCATTCTGACCGGAGCGCCGCGCCCAGTTGGTCCGAATCCCTCCCGGCTCCAGTGTGCAGATCTTGACCCCGAACGGCGCGACTTCCATCGCCAGAGCGTCGCTGAAACCGCCCACGGCCCACTTGGCCGCGTGATATGGCGTATTGCCGGCAACCGCGAGGCGGCCACCGACCGATGACACCTGAAAGATGTGACCGCTCTTTTGCTTGCGCATCACGGGAATAGCCGCGCGTGTTGTGTACACCACGCCGTAAAAGCATGTGTCCACGACAGCCTGGAAATCCTCCACACTCATTTGCTCGAACGGTGCAATCTGTCCGTAACCAGCATTGTTGACGAGCACATCCAGACGCCCGAA
>DATNMU010000254.1:0-3716 GCA_035602195.1 Candidatus Acidiferrum sp. | reverse complement strand
ATTCGCGTATGCACGAAATAGAAGACTACGGTCAAGCCAATGCCCATGAGGACCGCGCCGGCCCAAACCGCCCACTGCCCGGGTTCATGCGAAACTTCGAGGCCGGTGAAGTAGGCCATCTGCACGTCTTTGCCTTCGAATGCGTAGGGGGAAGAGGCATTCTGCTCAAGGCCTTCGATGGGGGGTAGCCAGACATCTACGGCTTGGCCGGATTTCTTGGACTCCACCACTAAGTGCGCGGCGGGATTTTCCAGTTCGTTAGACCGGGCGTAGACCTGGCCGTCGCTCACTACATAGTCAGGAATGAACTCAGCGAGGCGGACGGTCGTGCCAGCATCGAGAGGAAGAGTTTCATCCAGACCAATGGTGATTTCTTTCGACGGCTGACCATTGCGAGGAGTGGCGGCGAGCACAAGTCTGTCGATCTTTCCAGTTTTGCCATAGCTCGCTTGATAAAAGCGTATGCCGCGATAGACCAGCGGTTCGTTGACGACGATTTGCTTGCGCAGCGTGACTTTGCCGTTCTCTAAGACCGAAAGATCGGACCACCAGCGTTTCGGGGTTCCGTCGGCGTAGTTCTCCTGGCCCGCTCCATCGCAACGGATGGCAAAGAGCAAGTTGTGAGGGTTGCCATTCTGCGGCTTGACTTGGCTCGACTGCTGGCCGCGCGTCAGAGTTACGAAAGCGCGCCATCCGAGCAGCGCGTCGATATTGGTGCCGAGAAAAATCAGTAGCAAGCTGGCGTGGACGATGTAAACCGCCATTTCAGAAAACCGGTTGCGCTCGCCGAAGAGGGAAAAGTTTTTCTCGCGGACAATCCGCTCCGGCCCAAAACCTTCTTTGTGCAGCACACGTTCCGCGATGCTCAGCGAAGCTTCCTCATCTTGAATCGGAATCAATTTATGCTGGGGAAGGGCTTTGCGAAAAGCGTCATCGGGACTTTTATAAGGACGGGAGAAAAACCTCCACGCATTAGGGAAGCGTTGCACCGATGCCGCGATGATGCTGAGGCTCACCAGGCTCAACAACAGTACAAACCACCAGGCGTGGAAAACGTCGGTCAGGCCCAAAGCGTCGAGCAGTCGAAGCACATGCGGCGAATAGGCCCGCAACATCTCATTGGGTTCGGTGGCGGGACGCTGCAGGATTACGGTTCCTGCCGCCGAAAGGATCACAACAAGAATGAGCAAAACGACGCCGGTTTTGATAGCGGCTAGAGTTTGCCAGATTTTTCGAGGTGCAGATGCGGCCATGTCTTTCGCCTCTGCGTATGGAGAAAGCACGTTTCCCACCATTGGCGGCGATTGTGCTGATGTTGCTGAGAACGAAAGAGATAAGCAGGAACTTCGGGCACACGACACAGAAGGAGTGTGAGGCATATCACACAACCGGACCGGGCCTTGCAGGAATTTCGCGCAGGGCTAGGAAAGTGGCCGGTGGTCAGTGATCAGTGGCCAGTAATCTTGCGACTGGACACCGATCACTGATCACTAGCCACTGACCTTAGGGTCATTTTGACCATTGGACTGTGGGATAAGCCCCCAATCGTTGAGACGTGTAACGAGTTGCGTCCTTCCAGGGAGTACGATCTTCTCTGCGAACTTCCATTGTTGCAACCTGTTACATCCTGTAATGGGAACTTTCCGGTCTTGGCGAATTAAGGCAAGGCGCGTGCAAAAGAAACGGAGGAGGACTAGGGAGAGTGGCGCGAAAATCATTCAACTCATCGCTGGGCAGCGGTCGAACAGTCAGTGCGCTCGTTTGCTTTCTTCTCGTCCTCATCTTTACCGCTAAAGTTTCTGCTGCGAAGCATCCAGTTACACTTGATCCGAAAGCCGATCCATCGACTTGCCTCGCTTGCCATGAAGATAAATCGAAGGGCAAGTCGGTTCATTCCGCGATCGCGATGGGCTGCACTGCTTGCCACGAGATTCGCACCGATAAAGATGTCACGCGCATCAAGCTGATTACAACCACATCTCACGCGCTCTGCTTAACCTGCCACGCGGATAAGAATGCCGCCGACATCAAGGGCACGATTCATCCTCCGGCGGTACGAGATTGTGTGAAGTGCCACGATCCGCACACCTCGGACAATAAATATCAATTGTTGAAGCCCGAGTCGGGAGATCAGAAAGAAAATCTTTGCCTCAGTTGCCACAAGATTGGGGTGGACGTTCCTGAGAAGGGCAGCCGGCACGCGGCCCTCGATATGGGTTGCGAGACTTGCCACATTACCCACAAGACCGGAGAACTCGGCAAGGCCGAGTTTGATTTTCATCTGACCAAGTCGCCACCGGCGCTTTGCATCGATTGCCACGATGTAAAGAACGCCGACCTGCAGAAGTCGCACCAGAACCAGCCCTTCGAAACCGCCAACTGTGTGACCTGCCATGATCCGCACCAGTCGGCTGTGCCCAAGCTGATGGCGAAGTTTACGCATCCTCCGTTCGCCGACAAGCAGTGCGAAGTCTGCCATGCTCCGGCGAAAGATGGAAAAGTTGTGTTAACGCAGCCAGACGCCAAGGCATTGTGCGTCACGTGCCACGACGATAAAGCCAAACTGATCGATACCGCGAAAGTTCCGCATCCCGGCGCAGCGGGCGATTGCACAGACTGTCACAGCCCACATGCCAGCAGCCAGCCCGGACTGCCAAAAACGAATGCCGTCGATATTTGTCTCGGATGCCACAGCGACATTGCCGACGCGGCGAAGAAGCCTGACCATCACCAGCCCGCGTTTAAGCAGGGATGCGCCACCTGCCACCAGCCGCACGGGGGCGAGAACGATCATTTACTGCGTGCGGCGACTACGAATTCTCTTTGCCTCGAATGCCACGGGCCGGATCGAGCACCGAAAAAGCTCGAAGCCGAGCACCTGGTAACGATCTTCAATGGAAGCGTGACGCTTCCGGAAGATTACTTCTCGAAGAACAAGGTGGTAGCACTGCCCTTGAAGTATGGAATGGGGCATCCGGTACAGGGTCACCCGGTTTCTGACCTGATCGATCCGGCGAATCCGGGCAAGGTGGTTACGCCGATGAATTGCCTGACCTGCCACCAGCCGCACTCTTCTCTGCAGCCCGATCTGCTGGTGAAGGACCAGGCGAACAACATGGCGTTCTGCTCGACGTGCCACAAAGATCTGAAACAGCGGTAGCAGTGGAGATGACTACGATGCCTACAAATCGACCCAACCTGAATGGTCGCAGCCCGGTTTTTCCGACAGCAAAGTTTCTGGCGCTGCTTATTCTGCTGAGCCTCGTGCTCGCGGCGCCAGTCTCCCTTCTGGCCGACAAGAAAAAGAAGAACGCCGGTCCGCCTAAGCCCGCGCCGGTCATTGATTACTCCAATATCGTGTGGCCGAACCCGCCCGCCATCGCGCGCATTAAATACACGACGTGGTATGCGGCCGAGAAAATCTCGCAGGTTGAAGCTGGAAGCGATACCAAGAAGGCGAAATGGATGGACCGTCTGGCCGGCACACAATCGAACACGGATGCCCCTAAATTCCTATGGCAGCTCGGTGAGCCTTACGGAATCGCGACTGACTCTAAGGGCAATCTCTATGTTGCCGACCAGAAAGTGGGCGCCATCTTTATCTTCAACACGGAAACCCGTGACGTCGAGCTGATCAAGAACAAGACTCACGGCCACTTCGTGCGCATCATTGGCCTAGCCATGGACGATAACGATCGCCTGTTTGTCTCCGACCC
>DATNMU010000253.1:0-6056 GCA_035602195.1 Candidatus Acidiferrum sp. | reverse complement strand
CACGATGTTGCGATCCACAGCGTGAAGTTCCTTAGTACCGATCCTGCGAAGGTAATCGCCGCAACCAAGGCGGCGAAAGTGCCACGGTTGCTTGTCGTCGGAGGAGCGGGAAGTTTGGAGGTCGCGCCCGGACTTACCCTTGTGAGCTCCCCGGACTTTCCCCCCGAATACAAACCTGAGACGCTCGCAGGTGTGAAGTTCCTCGATGTCTTGCTCCAAGAGAAAGAACTCGATTGGACATTTTTATCTCCTTCTTACCTCTTTGCTCCCGGCGAACGCACCGGCAAGTTCCGACTCGGTAAAGACGAGCTCTTGGTTGGTGCTGATGGTCAAAGCCGCATATCCACGGAAGACTTTGCGATCGCGCTCGTGGACGAGTTGGAACGGCCGAAGCACTCTCGCGAACGATTCACGGTCGGGTACTGACGGCAAAACCGTCCACGAAGTGAGCGGCGGAGCAAAAAGCCAATCGCCGACCACGAACCATACGACAACGAAAGAGGTAGGCAATGGTTTTAGCAGGAATCAAAGTACCCGACACCGTTCTGGTCCGCGATGCGATTGATTTGTCACGGAGCGCGTCAGAGCCATTTCTTTTCAACCATTCCATGCGCTCCTGGCTATTCAGCGTGTTGCTTTCAGAAAGCGCTGAACGTGCTCCAGATCCTGAGTTGTTGGCAGTAGCCACGATTCTGCACGATCTGGGCTTGACTGACCGCTATACGGCGGAAAGTCGCTTTGAGGTGGATGGCGCCAACGCGGCGCGCTCGTTTCTGAAGGGTCGTGGGATCTCGACGCAGCAGACGCAAGTTGTGTGGGATGCCATCGCGCTTCATACCACACGATCCATCGCTCTTCACAAAGAGCCCGAAGTCGCTATAACCCATTCCGGAATAACGGCGGATGTTCTGGGGGCAGGCCTTGATCGAATTCCGCAGGACAAACAAGGCGCGATCCTAGCCGAATTTCCGCGCCTGGCACTTAAAAACGGACTCAAAGAGTGCCTTAGCAACATCGCTCGTCGGAAGCCGCAGTCCACCTTTGACAACATCGTTCGGGATTTCGGCGTTCGATATGTCGAGGGGTACACCTCCCCCAACTTTGCCGATGTCGTCGCGAATGCACCATTTTCCGAATAGACGACCTCCCGATCATCGAATTGCGCACACGTATCAGCGCGGCTAAAGAAGGAGACAACATGAACTACCAAATTCAAGGACTTTCCATCCATGCGGAGGTGCACGGGACTGCGGAGCCGGCTCTCGTATTTCTCCATTACTGGGGTGGAACTTCACGCGCCTGGCGCAAGGTTACCGCCGAACTTGAGAGAACCACTTTCACTTGACCGTCTCCTATTTCTCACGAAGGCGCATACCAGCCCAAAGCAACCCCACTAACATTCGAAGTGGTCGCGCATTCTGCCTTAAGGAAGATTGTCGAAAAAGAGATAGACCGAAGCAATGCGACCGTTCCGGGCGACGATAAAATCGGTTCCCGCGTAAGCTGGTGGTTTGCCGGGAGTGCCAGATACCCATCGAACCCGTCCGGCATCACCTAGTTCCTCGGGAGGGAAGAGGGGCTGATATTCGAAATCTGGATGTGTTGCTTTTATCACACCAGCAATACGATCAATCTCGTCACGACCACGAAGTACACCGCCTTTGGGGTCATAGAATACTGCGTCTTCGTGAAAGATTTCGTCGATTGCAGCGCGACGACGCACGGGGTCATTTTCGCCAAATACGTCGCGCAGATTACGAAGCAGCAAGGTCGATATGCTGTTGGACATCGTGTTCTCCGTTTCAGGTCGTAGACAGGATCACACCAATCAGATATTCCATTTCCTGCCCCCCCCACTGGTAGTTTCTTTTGCTACGCATACCACGGGTTTCTACAAGAACAGCCGATCCTGAGTCTCGACGACCTCCACAGGTCGCGAGCATCCCTCGTCATCATTGGCGACGTGATTGATCCGCGTGCTGATCGGATAGCAGCGCATCAGCCGCGCATCGCAGGGTTTCAGCAAGTCGGACAAGGCTTCGACCTTTGTCATGCCCGGATCGAGCCATAAATCGTAGCTATCGGGGTCGAAGATGACTGGCATCCGGTCGTGGATGGCTGAGGCGACGGCATTCGGGGTCGTGGTGAGGATCGAGCAGGTCTTCACTCATTCGCCGCTCGGGTTTTTCCAGCGATCCCACAATCCTGCGAACGCGAACAATTCCCCATCGTTGACTTCGAAACAGAACGGCTGCTTGGCTTTCCCGTCCCGCTTCCACTCGTAAAAGGCGTCCGCAGGGATCAGGCATCGGCGGGATTTAAGCGATTCCCGAAATACTGGCTTCGTGGCTGCCGTTTCCGACCTCGCGTTGATCATTCTCGCTGCGCCGGAGGAGTCCTTCGACCAAGATGGGATGAGCCCCCAGCGCATAAGCGATAGTTCGCGCACGGGTTCCTTCGGGTTCTGGCGGATCACCGGGACATGCTGGGTCGGGGCAATATTGAAACGAGGATTCCAATCCTCCTCCCCGGAGGCGTCGAGGTATTCCTCAATAATCTGCTTCCGTCGCGAGAGTCGGTAGCGTCCGCACATTTGGGAATTATGGCAGATCAATCTGGTGCTCTGCTCGCTCCACCCTCACCAAATTCGAAAAACTCAATTTTCGCTCCCTTAGATAGACGGTCGGCGGACTCGAAACGCGGGAGGTAACTATGTCAGCAGTCCACCCAATCGAAGTGTTGGAAAAGAGGCTTCGCGATCTGTTGGAACGGTATGAGTCCGAGCTTTCGGCCGCTGCCGTTCACGTAACCGAGAAGTTCCCAGGGGAAATCGGGCGGTTGATCGACCAGTTCGGGCCCGAGGAACTCGAAATCAATTTGCGGTACTACCCTCTCACTATTTTTCCAAGAAACTTGCACGAAGCCTTCGGCCCTGTCTCAGCCCTCAGGTGGCAGGACGAGGAGTAGGAGTGATGACGACGAAGGGTGCGGAGGAATCGCTAAAGTAAGCACGCGGCCACGCCAGCCGACAGGCTCCTGAGAATTCAATGTTGTAGCTCTTCTTCATAGGGGATACGCCAGAGCAATCCACGGTGGTAATCCGTCAGCCAGATCGACTCGTGGCACCAAAGAATCCTGATCCACACCCGATCCACAACTCTCAGAATTCGGCGTGGTTTTCAGGGACTTGGGCGGTCTTCATAAGTCTGTAAGTCCCTGATATTCCTGGTGCCGTCGCACTGTCACGGCAGAGGCCGCGGGTTCGAGTCCCGTCGTCCCCGCCATTCCTTTTTAAGATCTTCCTGTCGAAGAGTTTAACCTTTCGCAGTCATGCGCTTGTCGGCCATCCTCGTTGCAACCCTCACCAACTGCATTCCTTTATTGCTGAATACTGTTCGGATTTCGTAACAAAAACAATTGCAACAACTATGTCAATTGGTAGCTATGAAAAACTGATCTCATGAAGAGAGGATTGAAAAAGAAAAGGGCCTATTCCGCTCCGAGCGTCAGAGAACTGACCTTAAAGCAGGCAAAACAGTTCGTGATGGAGCGCACGAATTTTAGCGATCAGGAGGCAACCGATCTCTTAGATTCGGTCCGATATTACGTGAGCAACTGGAGAAACCATCACGATCCCGATAAACGCGAGTTTTCGTTCGACGACAATCCGCAGGCTGCGCTCCCCTGCGATACGCGCGAGAAAGCGGAGAGGCTGCGCCTGACCCTCAACCGAGCCGAAATCGAAGTACCTTTACTGAAGGGAGGAACACATGTCTGCCGAGGTTTTCAGGTGGAAGAGCTTCCTTCGAAAAGGCCGCCGGCCAAAACCGATTTCGTCGTATACTTTCGAGTTCCCTGCCCTATCGCGGTAAGTCCTCAAGTATAGAAATCCCGTCGGAACACTCCGTGTAGCGGCTCAAATGGTGGGCAGTGCAGGACTCGAACCTGCGACCTCCTGCTTGTAAGGCAGGTTTCGTGGTACTAGAGAAAGTGCTGTCCGCCTAAACGAATCAGTCGTTTACCCACAACTAAAGCTCGCACGGAAGGTTCCGAGGTGCCTCAAAAACCTCGAAAAACTCACGGCTTTGCGAACCCCGCGGCACATTCACGGCACACGGATTTGAAGGGGCAGCGAAACAGTTCGTCCAGGTCTTCAATATCCGGCTTTGTTTGCCGTCCCAGTTTCGTTTGTGCCGATGGGAATCACCATCATCGGCGCTCATTGATTTTTCAGGCCGAGCTTGGGCGAGCTTTCGTTCGTGGGAGTCTTGTCGGGCTGAAGCTTCAGGACGATTTCCGACTCCCATTTCGTTGGGTCGTAGTTCCCTGCCCCCGGCATGTTCGTCTGGAATCTTCACGAGCAGCGGAACCTGTCTCAACGTGAACCCCTTCAGATTTGAGAAAGGAACATGCTGGGGGCTCGGAAGACATCGCACCCGGGACTATACGCTTTCGGCCTCCAACGCCTGCGGTGGAACCACTACAGAAACCGCAGCCCTGCATGTTGTGGGCTCGATCGACCGGCGCCCCCGGTAACGCTTGCCAGCGTTCTCTATCCGACGAACTACCCGACCTCCAATCACCGTAAGATCGGCCTTGTAGCCACCGAGAAGGAAGCTCTGCCAAGTGCAGCGAATCGCTTCATGAGTCACGAGCAGTACGACAACGACCACGCCAGCCTCATGGTAGTTGGGCACGCTGACGTTCGCGGGTCGAAGAAGTACAACCTGAAGCTCAGCGCAAGGAGAGCCGATCTCGTGAAGAGTTACCTGGTATCGCAAGGAATTCCTGCGGACAATATCCAGACAAGCGCCGATGGGAAGCAGAAGGAACTGAGCAAGAAGGAGGTTGCTAGACTGCAGGGAGAGGATCCCCAAAAACCAGAGAACTGGATGATGCGTCGCTCCTCCGCGACTTGGCTTGCATGCAACCGTCGCGTGGATATCATTCTTGAACCCACAGGGAAGCAATCGACGGAAGCATACCCGAACGACGCTTCCGACGCGCAGATTCTGTGGCAGCGGGCCCAACCGACTTTGCAGAAGGTCGAATCGGCCGCGAACCAGACAACCGCGATCGCGTCATTGCAAGTAGCGCGCTAGAACAGAAGTGATGGCACCCGCCGGCTGCGACCGTGTCATGTGGGACCCGGGTACAGCCGGCGGACACACGTGGGGCAAATTCTACTGTGGAGGATGGGATGCGGTACGCTCTGCTTGAGGTGGCTCGTCGGCAGTCAGAACGGTGGTACCGGCCTTTCCGAGTGTCGCTAAAAGATGGGAGGGGGTATCGTGTGGAACAACCAACTCATGGACGAACTCTAGCGGGCCGATGACGTGCGGTGCTCGGGTCTCAAGCTTGTCGAGCGTCACGAGCGCAGTTACTTTCTGGCTACGAGATAGCAGGACACGTTTGAAGAGCGTATCTGCAGGATTGAATCCTCCAAGCCCTAATTTCGAAGAAACTGCGCAGGCGCCAAGAAAGCAGTGATCGATATTCATTTTCTGCACGGCGAGAACAGCCTCGGCATCGACGCACGCGGCTAGATCAGCTTCTACTGCGCCGCCGACCATAAGGAGTTTGAGCCTCTTCCGGTTGAGGACAGCATTCGCCACCGGAACTGAATTAGTCGCGACGGTCAGGAACTTGTTCTCGGGCAATTCTAGTGCCAGATTCGTGCTGCCCCCGTCCAGAAAGATTAACCCTCGCGGTTGAATCAGGCGCGCACCGGTGCGCGCGAGCAGAATCTTTTCCCTTGGTTGAACCGGCACGCGTTCTGTCACTATTCTGGAATGTTTTTCGAGTCGAGGTGACCATGTCCGCAAAGACGCTCAGCCACAAGTGGATGTGGATGATTCGATTGATCGAGGAATTTCGGTTCGGGGTGGTCCCGCACGTATAATACCTTATTGACTACCTGGGCTGTACCGACTGGTCTTGCGATTTTGAGAGCTGCGTTTCTCAACGTGGAGATTGTCAATCTGCCTACGGGGTGTTGTGATGCCTTTTCTACCAGTTTTGCCAGAGGAACAAGCGAGCGCCGATGTCAGGAAGAT
>DATNMU010000252.1:0-13882 GCA_035602195.1 Candidatus Acidiferrum sp. | reverse complement strand
TTTATGTACTCCAAACAGGTGCGGGGAGAGTTAGCGCAGGATGCGAAGGAGACCCTGGTAGGGGAGCATGGAGTCATGGTCAATTCTGTCGCAAGTGGAGTAGGCAACTAACACGCTGCTACTGCTAATGACCGGCATTCGTTCACGGAAATTGAAGCCGGAGTGAATGCCAGGCCAAGCAGCGGAGAGTTGCGTGTATTATTCACGCATATCATTCACATTTAGTCTCGGCTGGGATTGCGTCGACAATTAAAGGAGCTGCTATCCATGCGAAACTTACTTTTCACGCTCGCATACGCGGGCGTACTTACACTCGGAATCGCAGGGGTTGCCATAGGTCAGGACAATGAGGCAAAACAGCCCCCAGCGCGAGAGCGGCTTCAGCATGTCCATACGCCGCAATCGATCGACGAGAAGCTCGCCAACCTCACGAAGGATTTGGAGTTGACTCCGGAACAGCAGCGGCAGGTGCGGCCTCTGCTGCAGGAGCATCACGATAAGATTCAGGCGCTGCTGGATAAGAATCCGAAAGCTTCGCGGCAGGAGCTTGCCCCGCAGATTCACGCGATCAGCGACGAAACCCACCGCCAGATTCATGCTCTGCTTACCGATCACCAAAAAGAATTGGAAAAGGCGATGGTGCGGCACGAGCATCATGGCGAAGAAAACGGGCGATCCGCGCCGCCTGCGGCAGGGTCGCAGGAACGTTCTCCTTCGCACCCCTGATATCTGCAATCCGGCCGAATCGGGTAGTGATGCAGCTTGATAAGGAAGCGAGCCAAACGCGCGATTATTGTGTCGCCAAGAACGCGACACATCGCGCGGCTCGCCCAGATCCCCTTCGACTTCGCTCAGGGCATGCTTTCGCGGCGCAAAGTACGCTTGCTCAGGATGACAATCTACCTCGAATCGCAGGCTTAAACTTTCGAACTCCAAACCAGCTACAGTTTTTCCCCTATATGCCAAGGGGGAGAGCGATACTACACTCGCCGCCACGTTTGACCTCACAGGTCAGATTCCACTTACATTTCAGAAGGATGTGTTATGCGCATAGCCAGGAGTTCTCCAAGACGAAAACGCCTGTTTGCGGTGAGCGGTTTTGCAACGATTGCCGCTCTTGTGGCTTCATGCTTTCCGCTGACAGCAAGGGCTGCCACCTCGGCGAGCCAACCCGACTTCGGCCCGAACGTTTATGTGTTCAATGCCAGCATGCCACTGAGCCAGATTCAAGCGACGGTAGACGCGGTGGCAACTCAACAGGTTTCGAACCAGTTTGGAACACAACGGTATGCGTTGCTGTTTGAGCCGGGCACGTATGGGAGCAGTACGAATCCGCTTAATTTTCAGGTTGGCTATTACACCGCTGTAGCGGGCCTAGGTCTTTCTCCAACGGACGTAGTCATTAACGGATCTGTCTATGTGCACAACCAGTGCTTCGGCCCGAACAACTGTACGGCGCTCGAGAACTTCTGGCGATCGTTGTCGAATCTTACGATCAACGTAACCACACCGGGCTTCGACTGTTACAGCGGTGAATTCTGGGCAGTTTCGCAAGCTGCGCCGATGCGGCGAGTGCAGGTGAACGGGTTGGTCACGCTGATGGACTATTGCACTGGTCCATCCTTCGCCAGCGGCGGTTTCATTGCCGATTCGGCATTCGCCGGCAGCACTGTCATCAATGGCTCGCAGCAGCAATGGGTCGTCAGGAATAGCCACCTTGATGGCTGGACCAATGGCGTCTGGAACCAGGTATTCTCAGGCGTGGTGGGCGCGCCGGCCCAGTGTTTTCCGGCTCAGTCTTCGTGCGGTGGGCCGTACACAACGCTGGCGACCAGCCCGGTGACGCGCGAGGCCCCTTATCTCTACATCGATTCGAATGGGAACTATAACGTGTTCGTTCCTGGAGCGCAGAACAACACTGTGGGAACGTCATGGGCCGGCGGCGCTACGCCTGGCGTGGCGATTCCAATCAATAAGTTCTTCGTGGCTCATCCAACGGACTCGGCGGCAACCATGAATCGGGCCTTGAGTACGGGCATGAATCTGATCCTGACTCCTGGGGTCTACAACCTGGACCGGGGTATCAACGTCACGCGGCCGGATACGGTTGTGCTCGGGATCGGCTTCCCGACGCTAATTCCCGGGAATGGCGTTGTGTCGATGACAGTCGCGAGTGCGGAGGGAATGTTGATCGCAGGGATCCTGTTCGATGCCGGCCCCACGACTTCTCCGGCGCTGCTACGGCTGGGAAGCGGCCATGCGCGCAGCGACAATGAAGCCAGTGACCCGAGCGCCCTTTACGATGTGTTTTTCCGCATCGGGGGCGCAGCGGCGGGGAGCGCTACGACCAGTCTGGTGGTCAACAGCAACAACGTTATCCTCGATGATATTTGGGCATGGCGAGCAGACCATGGCACCGGTGTGGGTTGGACCACGAACACCGCCGACACTGGAGTGATCGTGAACGGCGACAATGTAACGGCGTATGGTCTGTTTGTAGAGCATTACCAGAAGTACGAAGTGATCTGGAACGGAAATGGCGGCACCGAAGTCTTTTTCCAAAACGAGATGCCCTATGACCCGCCTTCGCAGGCAGCTTGGATGGAGGCTCCGGGCGTGGATGGCTGGGCGGCGTTTAAGGTCGCGGATACGGTGACGAATTTCAGCGGATACGGGATGGGCAGCTACAGCTTCTTTAACCAGGGTGTGCCCATCTACGCGGCGCATGCATTTGAGGTTCCTGCCACTCTTTCGGCCGGGAGCCTGCATGATTTGTTGACGATTTTCCTCTCCACGGCGGGCTCGGGCGGAATTTTGAATGTGGTGAACGACACCGGTGGATCGTCGACGATCGCAAATCCGGACACGCCGGTCACGGTTGTAAGTTATCCGTAACGTGGTTCAGGCGTGAACTGAATTGAGCTGTTGCGGGCCATCTTATCGTGGGCCATCAAGCTCCGCTCGGGGGTAATGCGGGGCTTGATGAATCCTGCCGAGGAAGAGGCCCGCTGAGGACGATGCGAAGCTGGCGCGGCTCGACGTGACGAGCTGACTCATCAATTCTGCCCATATCAATTTGAGAAAGCCTTGTACACTGGTGCCCGAATAATCAATTCCCGGAATTTTGCTGACGGATTACTATTGCAATGCTGTAAAATTGCGGGTTTCCGGACTGCAGTCAAAGTCGACTAGGTGCGCCAGTTTGTTTCTTTTCCAGCCGCCGCTCAGGGCGCATCGCGCAGGAATACCAGTCGAGTAATCATTGGAGGACTGAATGTCAGAACGTTTGAAGTTAGCGAAATGCCTATCGATTTTCGGCCTGATAGTGCTGTTGGCGGTGTCGTTGCTTTCGAGTGCGGCATTGGCGCAGAGCGACGCGAATCCCAAATGGGATTTGTTCGTAGGTTATCAATGGCTGCATCCGGGCGGGAATGTTCCGACGCCGTTCGGCGATCCGAATAATCCGACGCCGTTCAAGGTGCCGGATATGGCGAAGGGATTTGGAGCGGCTGCGACTATCAATTTCGACCCGCATTGGGGCGTGGAATTTGACCTCGGCCAGAATTGGACGAGCGGAATTTACGAGACTACCGGATCGGTGGGGCCGCGCTTCATCTGGCGCACAGATAATGCCAATTTTTTTGCGCATGCGATGGTAAGCCTGAACCACCTGAATGTTGACGGGCTCAATTCGCAGAATGGGGTTGGAGCGATTCTGGGCGGCGGCATCGAGCTGCCGATCAGCAAGAAATTCGTAATTCGAGTGCTGGAGGCCGACTACGTCTATGCGCGCCACAATTATGCCGATTTTGTTGCGCCAGAATTTCCTGACTTGCGCCGGCCAACGTTCAACGGAGTGCGCCTTCGCACCGGCTTTGTGTTTAATTTTGGGGGATCGACGCCGGTAACGCCGACGTCGAGCGTTTCGGTGCAGCCCGGGGAAGTGATGGTGGGCGAGCCGATCACCGCGACGGCGACGGCAAGCAATTTCAATCCTAAGCATCCGCTCACTTATTCCTGGAGCGCCACCGAAGACCACGTCAGCGGTAAAGATACAACGGCTCAGATCGATACGACTAACTTAGCGCCTGGGACTTACACCGTCACGGTTCATGTGACTGATCCCAAGGAAAAGAAAAATAACGAAGCGAGCAGCTCGGCGAACTTTACGGTGAAGCCGCTGCCGCCGAAGAATCCGCCGACCATGTCGATTTCTGCGAGCCCGACGAGTATACCCGCGGGCGGAACCGTCAATTTGTCGGCGACCTGCACCAGTCCGGATGGGGTTCCGGTGAATGTATCGAGCTGGACCGCCAACGGGGGAACGGTTTCGGGCACGGGCGGCTCAGCGACGCTGAGAACAGCGGGCACGAATCCGGGGCCGATCACGGTGAGCGCGACTTGTACCGATTCGCGTGGCTTGACGGGGCAAGGGTCGGCTCAGGTGATGGTGGAAAATCCGCCGCGAAATCCCCAGATCGAAGTGCTGGAATCAAGGCTGGCACTGCACAGCATTTACTTCCCGACGGCGCTGCCGCCGGTCACCAACCCGAACGGCGGTCTGGTACCGAGCCAGCGCCAAACTCTGGTGGCACTTGCCAAGGACTTCAAGGAGTACCTGCAGAGCAAGCCGGAGGCACACTTGATTCTGGAAGGGCACGCGGATGTGCGCGGCTCCGATGCTTACAACCAGGCTCTCTCCGAGCGTCGCGTCAATAGCACCAAGCACTTCCTGATCGAGCAGGGCGTTCCGGAAGCGAACATCGATACTAAAGCCTTCGGTAAGCAGCGCAATATGAGCGATGAAGAAGTGAAGGCGGCGGTGGAGAATAATCCCGAGCTCACTCCAGAGGAGCGGCAGAGGTCTCTGAAGCATTTGCTGACGATCCGGCTGGCGAGCAATCGCCGGGTGGATGTGACGTTGAGCACGACGGGACAATCCTCAGTACGACAATTCCCGTTCAATGCCGCAGATTCGTTAACGCTGATCGGGGGCAGGGAAATTGAGGCCAAGAAAAAGGCTGCCAAGCCAGCGCCGAGGAAGAAGATCACCAAGAAGCCGTAAGGCTGGTTTATTAGAATCAACTTTTGCGGAGGACGTGCAAGCGTCCTCCGCATTTTTTTGTCTGGTACGAAACACTGGGAATGTCAGGGAGGACAGGCGTTTTGGGCCAGAGTTTACCCTAGGAATATCCGGCGTGGGCTCCGCAACTTCTACATGGTCAGATGAGCTCCCGGCGATGTATCTGGTTGATTTTCAGGGGTTGTCGTCTGGTACTCCACTTGCCACTTACTCTGAGATAGAAAACCGGGCGACCATGCAGAGGATGGCGAGGCATCGAGATTTCAGGAACCGGTTGGGCATGGGTACATTGTGCCTCGCATTGGGACTGGGCCAAGCGTGTGCGCGCTCCGAGCCTTTGCATCCGGAGAGTGCAAATGGGCCGACTGTCGCTAAGCAGCTTCCATTTCGCGCGGGGCCAGAGGGGTTTTCTGATAGCGGAAATGACACAGCGGGCTTGGCGAACGCATCCTCGACCGGCCTGCCTTTCCGTCCGGCAGCGCGTGGGCGGATTTTGCCGGCGGGCACGCTGCTGACGGTGCAGTTGGAGCACTCTCTTTCGGCAACCAATGTGCACGCCGGCGACGTCTTTGAAGCCGCTTTGGCCGCGCCTTTAATAATCGATGGCGATAGGCTGATCGAACGCGGAACCGAGGTGACTGGCCGCGTGGAGTCGGCGCAGTATCGTCCGGGTTCAGGCTATGTGCGGATGACGCTGAGCGCGATAACGCTGGAAGGGGCACCAGTGAGTTTGCAGACCTCAAGCCTTTTTGCCCGGGGAAGGAAAAAGCAAGTGACGGTTGCCGACGCCGGCAACTCATCGAAGCGGGATTCGGGTGGGGTTCGAGTGCAAAAGGGGCGCCGGTTGACTTTTCGGTTGACTGCGCCGGTCACGCTGGAGGAGCCGCTCACCCAAAATCGAGACAGGGCCGCCAATGCGAGTTCTGAGTAATTCCTCAGGACCACCAGAGATTGATGCCGACACAAATAATTTGTCATCCCGACGCGATCAGAGACCAAGTTCCCTCCGACAAACGGCACTTAGCATTTTCTAGTCCAAGCTGACGAGCACGGTACTCTGCCGTTATATCGGTCTCCTCGTCGAGTTTTCCACAGGGATTTCCTCTTTTGAAGTGACGTGTGCCCTTCGCAGGTTCAGATTGGCCCTCCTATAGTGAAATCGCGAACGAGAGAGGTGCTCCGGAATTGGGAACACCAAAGTATCGGATAGCCCATCGCGGGCTTTCTTCCGGGAATCGTCTCGGGGCACAGTATGAGTATGAATACGGCAACACCACTTCCGTGGCCGGGACTTTCCGCAAGTGAGAATCCGACGGAACGCCAAAGCGACAGCATTCCCGAAAGCGACAGCGCGCCTGCCGAGGACAACTCGCTGCAGGCGCAGAGATGGGAGGCGGTTGGACGCCTGGCGGGTGGAGTAGTGCATGACTTCAACAACCTGCTGACGGGCGTGATGCTCTACTGCGATCTGCTGCTTTCAAGTCTCGAGGTGAGCGATCGTCGCCGGCGATATGCCGAGGAGATACGCTCCGCCATTGTGAATTCTTCGGCCTTGGTGCGACAGTTGTTGGTTTTCGCCCGTCCGCCGTCGGTGACGGCTCATCCGCTTTCGGTGAATGAAATCGCCGCAGCGATGCGGGACCTGCTCAACCGCCTGGTCGGCGAAAACATCGCATTGGAGCTTTATCTCGATCCGGAGTTGGGATTGGTGAAGATCGATCAGGCGCAGGCGCAGCAGATATTGCTGAACCTGGTGCTGAATGCCCGCGATGCGTTGCCCAAGGGCGGGCGCATTACGGTGGAAACCAGCAACTGCAACTTCCAGCCTCTGGCTGGTTCGATGTCCCGCATTTCTCCGCCGGCCTTCCCGTGCGTGCTTTTGGTGGTGGGTGATAACGGTTGCGGGATGAATGCAGAAACGCGGCGCCGGTTATTCGAGCCGTTCTTCACCACCAAGAATGAAGGCGGAGGCAGCGGTTTGGGACTGACCACGGTTCGGAATATTGTGACCGGCAACGGTGGATTGATCCACTTCGAAAGCGAAAGTGGCTGCGGCACGCGCGCAATGATTCTGCTGCCACGAGCGCTAGAAGGAACCGCCGAGCGTTTGCCGGAAGTGGCGAATGCCAACGCGCAAATCTCAGACACAGAAGTTCGCCGCACAGAAATCTCACGTTCCAAAATCGCCAGCTCGGAAGTTCAAGCACAAGAACAATTTCTAGAATGAAGAAGGAATCTCTCTTATGACCTCTGTTGCTTTCAGCCACTCAATTGCGGCGCCGCAGACCATGGCGGCGAATTTTCTAAACCTCCTTATCGTCGATGACGAACGCTCGATTCGAGAAGCATGTCGGGAAGTGGCGATGTCGGTGGGTTTTAATGCCCATGTGGCGGATTCGGCGGAACATGCCTATCGTCTGCTGCAAACCCAGAGCATCGATGCCGTCTTGCTCGATTTACGCCTGCCGGGGGCGGGGGGACTCGAAGCTCTGCGTCAGATCAAAGCGCAGCGGCCCGATGCAGTGGTGGTGGTGGTCACCGGATACGGCACGGTGCAGTCGGCGGTGCAGGCGATGAAGAATGGTTCCTACGACTTCGTGACCAAACCGTTCAGCGTGGATGAACTGAAGCTCTTGCTGCAACGCGTGTCCACCCACTTGAAGCTGAAAAGCGAGAACCGCATGCTGCGCGAGAAGTTGAAGTCGAAGCAGGGATACGGAGGAATCGTGGGCCGTGCCCCAGAGATGGAAAAGCTGTATCGGATTATTGCCAAGGCGGCGAACAGTTCGCATCCCGTGCTGATTCTAGGGGAGAGCGGGACGGGCAAGGAGATGGTGGCGCGGTCGATTCATTACTCCGGCCCATTTCACGACAAGGCGTTTATTCCCGTCGACTGCGGTTCGCTGGTGCCGACGCTGATTGAGAGCGAGTTGTTTGGTTATGTCAAAGGCGCATTCACGGGAGCCAACCAGGCGAAAGATGGGCTGCTGGCCATTGCCGAAGGAGGGACAGTATTTCTTGATGAGGTGGGAGAACTGCCGATCGACCTGCAGGCCAAGCTTTTGCGGGCCATTCAGGAAAAAGAAATTCGTCCGGTGGGAAGCACGCGGCGCATCGCCATTAATGTGCGCATTCTCGCGGCTACGAACCGGGTGCTGGAGCAGGCGGTGATGGAAGGGGCGTTCCGGCGTGATTTGTATTTTCGGCTCAACGTGCTGAGCCTGCGCATTCCGGCGCTGCGGGAGCGGCGAGAGGATATCCCGCTGCTGGTGGCGCATTTCATGGAGCGATGCTCGCAGGCCTCAGGCCAGGAAAAAATTCTTACTGACGAGGCCCTCAAAGTTATGCTGGCCTATGACTGGCCGGGAAATGTGCGCGAATTGGAAAACTGTTTGGAGCGCACTGCGGCGTTTACCAGCGGGCCGTTGATCCATGTGGCGGATTTGCCGCCGGCCATAGCTGGGACGCGGGTAGTGTCGCCCGAAAACGGGAACGGTCACGGGCTGAACAAGATCGTGCCCATGGCGGAGCTGGAGCGGCAGACGATTCTTAGCGCCATCGCAGAACTGCACGGGGATAAGCTGCAGGCGGCTCGGCTGCTGGGAATTGGGAAGACAACTCTGTATCGCAAACTGAAAGACTATGCGGCAATGCAGAGCTAGATGGCTTTCCTGTGTGGCGTGCGGTCAGTTATGAAATGATCGGCCACCGGGAGGTTCCGCAACGGGAAAAGGCGGGTTGCGATGGTGAAGTAAATCGAGCAGTTGCAATGCGACGACTTGTGGCGAGTGGCGTGCAGACGGAAAGGGCATGATTCTACTGATCACGCCATCGGTACGCGGCCAAGAGTGTGCGCTCACTCTGAAAGATTCCACGGGATACGAAACCCACTGGGCGGAAAACCTGCAACAAGCGGTGGCGCGACTGCGGGAGCAGGCCTACCTGGCGGTGGTTATCGATCAATTTCTGGTCGAGAACGAGCCCAGCGAAAGCGACCAGATGCTGCAACACCTGGGCACGGCTTTCCCGGTCTATCTGAGCTTTGCGGTGAGCGGGATGGAGCGGCTGCTGCGCGAGGTGCGGTCGGGCCTGCACCGCCGCAAGCGCGAAGAGACGCAAGCGCGCCGATCGGTAGAGCAACAGATACGCAGCGAGATGTTTGAATCGCTCACTGCGCTGCTGCTTTCCTGCGATCTGGCTATGGCGATTCCTGGTGTACCTGACCCGGCGGCGGAAAAAATTCGGATTATCGATGGGCTGGCGCGAGATATGCGGCAGAGGCTGGGGGCGGAGTGAGGATTGGAATCATCTGGTTGGCTCATCTCTCCCGGGGTGGGTCGAAAAGGCCGCCGCGGCTGGGGCCCCTGACGTTTATGGTATGCCGAAAAGAATCATAGTGTGCCAGTTCCCGGCCATCTCTCGAAGTGCTGCGCACAAACCAGCACACGGGTGTCGCGAGCCGCAAACAAGGCGAAAAATTAGTCACTGCAAGCGTTAGCGCAAAAGACTTCGTACGTTGACACAAAGTTTGCGACTCTGCACCACTTACTGCCTGCTTGTCTTGAACTGATTGTGAAAGAATATTAACTTCCCTTTCATCACCACGTAACACTGCCTGTCTAGATTCCCTAGTCATCCTGACGAAAAAGTTTTTCGGTTTGCCGATCAAATGCACGATCAGTATTCCGCGGCTCAATCGAAATCGCACGGCCGTGGCCATTCTTGTTAGGGAGCAATCACATGAATTCGGGTTATTCCGGCTCGACATTGAGGCGCTACTTGAAGTTCGCTGCTGGGCTGTTCCTGACTCTGTTTCTTGGGACAACCGCGCTCGCGCAAGTGGATCGTGCGGTGCTTGAAGGTACGGTCAACGATCCTTCCGGGGCAGCGGTCGCTGGGGCCGCTCTGAAAACCCTGGCGGTGGATACCGGAATTGCGCAGGAACAACAGACTAATTCGAATGGCTACTACCGTTTTCCGGGGCTGGCGGTTGGCCATTACTCCGTGACTGTTACAAATGCCGGCTTCAAAACGAAAGTCGTCGAGGATGTGATCGTACAAGTTGGACAAACGCGGACTTTGGACGTGACCCTTGCGGTGGGCGCGCCTACCGAGACAATCGAAGTGAACGCGACAGCCGCGCCCGCGGACCGGAGTTCCGCGGAAGCGTCCACCGTCATCAGTTTAGACCAAATCCAGAATCTGCCCAACAATGGGCGCGATTGGGCAAGTTTCACCCTGCTGGCGCCCTTCGCTCAAGATGATGGTGGCGGCGATCAGCGAACGATCCGATTCGCCGGGCGCGCCCGCGACGATAACAACTTTCAGATCGACGGAGTAGATGCCGGCGGCATTCAGGAGCAGGCGCAAAAATCCCAAACGCGCCTGCAGATATCCCAGGACGCCATCGAGGAATATCGCGTCAACAGCGCCTTGTACGATGCGGAATACGGCACCCAGGCGGGCGGTCAGATCGATGTCGTTACCAAGTCCGGCACCAACGATTTCCACGGATCAGTTTTTGGATACCTGAGGAATTCCAGCTTCGACTCGCGGAATTTCAACGACTTCGATGTTAGCGGCAATCCTGCCATTCCGCCATTTCGCTACGGGCAATATGGACTGTCATTCGGCGGTCCGGTCGTCAAGGACAAATTGTTCTTTTTCATGAACTACGAGGGACTTCGTCAATACGGAGCGACAACGAATCAAGTGCTGGTGCCTAACGCCGCCACTCTACGGGCAACCCTGGCGACATCACCGCAGATGTGCTCCATTCTTCAGGCCTATGCCTGGCGGGCATCTACCGGCCCGATCGGAAACTGCAACCCGCTGCACGTCTATCCCGATGCTGCTTTTGCAGACCAGACCGCCAACGGATTCCCCGACTCAGATCTGCTCACGGTCCCTGCGGCGACCACGGTCCATGAGGATACCTGGCTTGTCCGAATGGACTACAAGATTAACGACAAGACCCTGCTATACGGAAGCGCACACCGCGACATCAGCCTCGTGAGCGGGACCAATGGCAGTGGCTCTCTTCCATACGACCTCACTCAGACGATCAATCATCCCGCGGGTTATTATGTTGCCCTTCAAAACACTTTTTCGCCTCAGGTAGTGAATGAGATCAAGGTTTACGTAAATCGCGCACCCTTCATCAATCCGCAGGTGCCTCCTTTGCCCTATTCGGTCCAGACCAACGATTGGGTCACGCTCAATAACAACCAGGCGGATCACGAAGTCGGCACGACCTACGGAATTGTCGACAATTTAACCTTTGTGCGCGGTCGCAATACGTTCAAGACGGGAATGGAGATTCGTCGGGTTCGACTGAATCAAGGTGTGACCGCCGGGAACACGCTCTCGTTTCAGGATAGCAGCGGCGCATCGAATACCGGCTTCGAAGCGGCCGCTCTTTACGGAATCTCCTATACATCGACGTGGTGCTGCCACAAGCTGCGGCGCACCTTCTACATGCCCTATTTCCAGGACGAGTGGAAGGTCACTCCCACTCTAACTTTGAACCTCGGATTGCGATGGGAGTACTACGGCGTGGCGCACGAAGCCGACAACCAGACCACGGTTTTTGATGTCAATCAATTTCACGGAGTCTGCCTGGGGTCTGGCTCAACGAATGGGCCGTTTCCGACTCCAATTAACACTCCGCCGTGTCCCAAGAACCCTGCTCTTTACAACCCAAACTACCGGAACTTCGATCCTCGCGTCAGTTTCGCCTGGGCACCTAGGATGTTTAACGGGAAGACCGTCATCCGGTCGGGGTTTGGAATCTATCACGGCGCCGCCCAGAATGACGACTTGAACGCCGGCCTGGAGAGTGACAGGGAAACCGCGTTTGTTCACCTTGATCCGACCGGATCAGGCACGCCGCTCCTGCCCGTCTACCAGCAGACGAATCCGGATCTGAGTGGCTTGGAGAACAATCCGAACGTTCCCTTTTCGGTCCTCCAGCAACCGCGTGCCTTGCAGCGCCAGGGCCGTCGCGACCTGTATGTCGAGACCTGGGGTTTGACGATCGACCATGAATTGCCCGACAACTTTCTTGCGTCGGCGCAGTATCTTGGCTCGCGGGGCGTGCGGTTGTTCTCTCGCGGAGGAGTCAACTTCTGCATAACAAAACCCGACGTCAACGGGAACTGCACGCGAGTTCTCGATCAGTATTATCCCGGCGGTGACCCCTATGGTTCGGTGGACTATAAATCGGATATTGGCTCCAGCACGTATCACGCTCTCATGCTGAGCCTGGAGCGTCGTTTTTCCAAAGGGCTATCGTTTCAAAGCCGTTACACTTGGTCCCATTCCATCAACGACGGATCAGTTGGGGGCGGCGAATCGAACGGTCCGGAAAATGTGAACTGCCTGGCCTGCGACAAAGGTCCGAGCATCTTTGATGTACGCAACAATGTCACCACCAATCTCGTCTATGAACTGCCATTCGGCCCTGGGAAGTCATACCTGAGCAGTCCGGGGTTGCTGGGCAAGATTGTGGGCGGCTGGCAATTGGGCGGCATCGGCATTTGGCACACCGGGCATCCCCTCACGATCACGATGAATATTTCTCCGACCCAATTGCCAGACGGGAATGATCAAACCACTCAGAGGCCCGACCTCGTTCCCGGAGTTCCGGTGTTTCTACCCGGAGGCGTGCACGACCACACACTCCCCATCAATCCCGCGGCCTTTGCTCCGCCACCGCTCGATCCAACAGGCGTGGCGGACGCCAGCGGGAATTGCATTAACTCCTGTGGCCTGGTAAGCCGATTTGGAAACGCTCCGAACGGGCTGATTCGGGCGCTCAACGTCTGGCAGATCGACTTAGCACTTACCAAGGAGACCAAGCTGACAGAGCGCGTGGCAGCGAAATTTGGCGTGCAGGTATTCAACGTCTTCAACCACGTTCAGTTCGGCGATCCAAATACCAACAACTTGGCTTTCAACTACGTCCAGGCAACAAATAGCCAGGGAACCCCGATACCCAACAACTGGATACTTCAACCCGCTGGCAGCCTTGGCCTGATCGACACCACCAACAATTTCAACAACAACAACGACAACGCCGCCTCGCCGAATACCGGCACGGGCTTGCCAAGGCAGATTCAGTTCATGGTTCGCCTTGAGTTCTAGTCGGCGGCTTTTACAGCGCAACAGAGGGGATAAGCGCCCCGATTCAGGTTCCTTTCAGGTTGAAAGGCTAGAGTTCTCGGTGGCGTTCACCGCCAGACGAGTTTTCCCGAAAGGAATTGACAGAAATCATGAGAAACAGAACCTTTCCTTTACTACGAACATTGTTGACGACCGCGGCTGCCGGGCTGTTGTGCTTCGTTCTTCGTGCAGTTGCCGCGCCGCCCGCGGATGGCTATTCCATCGTCAAGAAGATTCCGGTCCCGGGGCAGGGAAGTTTTGACTACCTCATCGTCGATGAAGGCGCGCGACGCTTGTACGTTTCTCACGGCACACAAGTCGAAGTGCTTGATGTCGATTCCGGATCCATTGTCGGGAACATTCTCAACACACCCGGCGTGCATGGAATCGCGATCGACGCTGAGATTGGCCGCGGGTTCGTCAGCAACGGCAAGGCTAACAACGTGACGATTTTTGATCTGAAGACGCTGAAGCCGATTGCCGATGTTCCAACTGGACAAAAACCAGACGCAATTATTTTCGACCCCGCCACTTCGCGGGTCTTCGCCTTCAACGGCGGTAGTAACAGCGCCACCGCCATTGATGCGGCTACAGGCAAGGTCGCCGGAACCGTTAATCTTGGTGGCGGACCCGAAT
>DATNMU010000251.1:0-6046 GCA_035602195.1 Candidatus Acidiferrum sp. | reverse complement strand
GAGCGCCAGGGATGCGGCCAGTAGCGCCAGCAAGCCTGTGATCGCGAAAAGCATTCGGCGGCGAACAAGAAACATTGCGAGAATTAGCGCTGCGGCTATTGCGGCGATGAGGAGCAGCGAGGGCGTGGCGACTCGCAGGTCGGAAGGCGCAAGTCTCCCAGGCCGTGGACTGTTCCTGTAATTGCTTGAAGAACAACGGATGTAAGCAGTGCCGGAAGTTTGGCGAGGAGCGGCGAAACGTAAGCCAAGGCAACCGCCAGCAGTGCGGCCGGCATAAGGAGTTGAGTGAGCGGAACTACTGCCGCGTTAGCAGGAAGGCCGATGGTCGTGGCGCGGTGGAAATAATATGCCATGGGCAGGGCAAGTCCCATCTGCATCACGGCGGAGACGAGCAGCAATTCGAAAGTTGAGAGGGAGATGATTGTGATCGCACGCACCAGACGCAACGACCAGGGCGCGCCGATAAAACGGGCGAGGCGATCTGCAATCAATCGCAGATCGGATCGGAACTGGGCGACGCGTGCCGGGAGTGATGGGCCGAAATCGTCGGCATCCCAGTGGGCGAGAGCCTGGCGATAGAGGTGCGAGGTGCGCTCCACCAGCGGAAGGCCGATGGCGGCCACAATGAGGACGCAGAGAAAAGTCATCTGAAAGCTGGCGGTGAAGAGTTGCCGCGGATCGAAGATGAGCAAACCAAGAGCGGCAGTACCGAGAGCATTCAGCATGCCGCGGTCGCGGTAGAGCAGGCGCGTACCCAGATAAATGGCGCACATCAGCGTGGCACGCCAGACGGGCGCTCCGACTTCGGTGAGCAACGCATAAGCTACGCAGAATGCGATAGTCAGCAAGGTTGCGGGAATGTCCGAGAGACGCACGCGGCGCAGAGTCCAGAAGACGACGAAGGCCAGAATGGTGACGTTCATCCCTGAGACCACGAGGATGTGGTAGGTACCAGAGCGCTGGAAATCGGCGCGGGTGTCGCGATCGACGAAGGCTGCTTCACCGATGAGCATGGCGTCGATGAGGGCAGCCTGAGGCGGCGGCCAGAGCGCATGCACTTTGGCAACGATGTTCGAATGAATGCGAGTCCGCCAGAGTTCGAAGCGGTTTCCAGAGAAGCCTGACAGCAACTGCACGTCTTGAGCTTTCGCAGAACCGAGAGCGGCGATGCCGTTGGCGGCCAGGTAACTTTCGTAGTCGAACGAGCCGGGGTTGTGAAAGTTGCGAGGCAGTTTGAGCTTGACCGGAAGGCGAATGCGCTCGCCATAGTGGAAGAGCCGCGGCGCAGATTCTGTGGACGGAGTGGGACTGTAAATCCCAAGGCGTACGCCGGAATGCAGCGGAATTCGGGAACCGGTTGCGGTCAGGATCTCATCGGTTTGCACGTCGAGGTTTTGTCGAATTTCGCTGGGACCGGCTTCGCGGAATTTTCCGTCGCGGGTGACGTGCGCGGTGATCTCGACTTGCTGGCTGTCGGCGTAGGGCTGAAGGGTGGTGTCCGCGGAAGTGGGGGAGCCTCGCAGCTGGATCTGAAGCGCTCCCGTGAGGAAAAATGCTCCGAGGGCCAGGGAGGCGGCGAGCCAGTTGCGTTTTGGCAGGAAATAGAGAGCTGCGGCGAGGAATGCGATTGTGGCTGCGATCCACGAGGTTGGCGGATGCCATAGATATGTGCCGGCAATTATTCCGGAGGAATATGTGATGGCTGCCCAGAGCATGGGTTGGCGCGTGGGCTTGAGGTTGAAGGTAGATGCGACTGGCGAAGGCGAGTGAGACGTACCTCCGGGGCTAAGGCCCTCAGTCATGGAATGGTTCCTTTCGCGGCGCTGAAAGCGCTGCGCCACCCAAAATCCGATTTATGGCACGACTAACGTCGTGCTGGTCGGGACGGTATATTCGTTGAGTATTGCGGCCTTGGTTCAGAGCAGGAGCTGAACTATGCTTTCGAGGTGGTAGGTTTGGGGGAAAAGGTCGACGAGATGCACCTCCTCAACGCGATAGCCTGCGGCTTGCAGCGGCACGAGATCGCGGGCCAGCGTGGCTGGGTCGCAAGAGACGTAGGTGATGCGCGGCGCGTGCAGGCTGACGAGTGAACGCGCCACGCCATCTCCTAAACCGCTGCGGGGCGGATCGACTATGACCAGGTCGGGATGATGGTGCGAATGGGGGAGAACAGAACCATTCCCGACGCGCCCCTTGGCCTCGTTGCCAGGTGAATGCACAGGCGAGCCCGCCCTGAGCGAAGCCAAAGCGTCGCCCGTGCCCGCGCCTGCAACAAGGTTGGCCAGATACAGGTCGGCCGCGATTTGAACCGCCTTTCCGTTTGAGGACAGATTGTATTTAAGATCGGCGGCGGCTGTCTGTGACATCTCGACCGAAACGATGTGACGGATGTTACTAGCCAGCGCTGTGGAAAACAGGCCGACGCCGGCGTAGAGGTCGAGCACGAGATCGCCGGAACGGCCGGAGGCGACAATTTCAGTAAGTTCGTCGATGAGAAAGCGATTGGTCTGGAAGAATGAGCCGGCGCTGACCCGGTAGGCCGCAGTCTTGGTGTGATACGTCAATTCGGAGGCGCCGACTGCGACCAGCGGCTCTTGCACTCCTTTTTGCGGCTCGCGAAAGGCGACGATGCCAACGATCTCAGGCACAGCTGCGCAGAATTCCTCGGCCCAGGCGCGAACCGAGGCGCGGCGAGCTTCTGGATCACATACCAGTTCCAGCAGCAGATGGGTTTCATTACCATCGGCATCGGGAGCTGCGAAGAATTCAATTTCGCGAATGCCTTCGACCGTGCGGCCTGCGCGTCCGGCCTGCCAGAGTGCAGCGATGCCGCGGTTGATGAGCGGAGAGCTGATGGGACACTCCTCGACGGGCAGCACCTCGTGCGAAGCGAATTTGAAATATCCGAGGGTGAATTCAGGATGGGTGCGCACCTGCAGGCGCGAGCGATTGCGGTAGTTCCAGGGCGGCGAGGGGTGGGTCTGAATTTCGAATTGCAGTTCCAGCTTCGCGATGCGGCGCAGATTTTCGCGAAGGATTTCTCTTTTGATGTCGAGTTGGTGGTCGTAGGTAGCGTGCTGATAGTGGCATCCGCCGCAGCGGGTGAAATAAGGACACGGGGGCGGAGTGCGATGCGGCGAGAGTTCCAGAATTGCCGTGGCCTGTGCGCGGGCGAAGCTTGATTTTTCTTCGGTGATGGCGGCTTCGATTTTTTCTCCGGCGAGAACGAAGGGGACGAAGACGGCTTTGCCGCGTCCGCGCGCGTCGGTGGGGAGGCGAGCGAGTCCGTCGCCGCCGTAGATCAACTTTTCTATGTTTAGGAGCAAGAGTTGATTCTACGGCATTGGCTGGGTGGGGGCGCCGGAGCGCGATGGGCGGTGGCTCCCCACACCAGCATCACGCAAACTTAGCCACTTCAGGCGAATATGGATAAATAAGCGCGGCTTACGATTCGAGGACCAAATGAATCGTCTTCTGGATTAACACGAGAGGGCAGAGTTGTTGGTTCTTGACTCGGGAATTTGGGTACCTTGCAGAGTTGTTATGGAGCCGCTTCAACTGTGAGTCTCAATCCCACCGCTTTGGTTACCGCGGCCAAGGTAGACAGTCTGGGGTTACCGCGGGTGGACAAGGCACGATAGAGACTCTCGCGCTCGACGCCAGCAGTCTTGGCAATTTTGGCGATACCTCGAGCTTGAACGACCCGGCGTAAAGCAACCAGCAGAACGCGAGGTTCGCCGTCTTCTTCCAACGCGGATTTGAGGTACTCCACAGCAAAGCTGGGGTTGTCGCGAAGTTCTTTAATCAAAGCTTGATCGTGTGAAATGCTAGCTCTGCGCTTCATGTTTTTGCTGTCCTTTTCTTGAAATCGTCGAAATAAGCAATTGCTCGCGAAATGTCGGAGGATTGCTTGCGTTTATCGCCGCCCCCCAGAAGCAGGACCGAGCTCTTACCAAGCGTTGCGTAATAGACGCGATAACCCGGTCCCCAATCGACCCGGAGTTCGCAGATACCTTCGCGAAGCGACCTACAGTCGCCAAAATTTCCCGAAGCAAGCCTGTCGATGCGAATTACGATCTTCGCCTGTGAGCGAGCGTCTTTCAGGCTGGCCAGCCACTCCCCAAAAACATCTCTTCCGGTGGAAGTGACATAGCGAAGGATCTCAAGCACGGCTTTTATTGTAACATATAAGTTACACGACAAAAAGTTGCGAGTAAGCGGGGGCCCCAGAGGGCGCGGCCGGCGGCGGCGCCGGTCCATGCTTATTGGAAATTGGAAGGTCCGTGATGGCCGCCCGCCGATCTTGGGCGACAATCCGACAAGACCATAATTAGATAGTGGTTCAAGGCGCGTTCGCGGATCGACCTAATCCATCCGACCCTGACGCAGATTGCATAGTGATAACTATACTTTTCAAATTCTGATGGGAATGAAACTGCTTTTCATAAGTGCGGTAGCCCTGTTTGGTCACCAACAGGGACAGCTTGGTGTTGAACGGAGAGTGTAGCGTTCCCACGTTGAATACTCCGTGGTCGTTGGATCTCACCTTAACTTGCCGCGTGGTTCCCCTCACGGAGAGTATTACTTCCGCGTCAATGACTGGGCTGTCAGCAGAGTCCAGAACGACGCCTTTTAAGAAAGTGCCTCCGTCACACGCAACAAAACCTCCAGAAATGCCGCACGCGCACAGGATCAAAACGCACGCAGTGAGGGAACGTTTTCTAAGTTCTCGGTGCGGCATAGACGTCCAGATTATACGCAGAGACACCCAGCATAGCTATGAGGCTGAAGGCCTTATCACAACGCGCGTCCGGTGGCGGCACCGGAGGCCCAGGCCCACTGGAAATTGTGGCCGCCGAGATGGCCGGTGACGTCGACGACTTCGCCGATGAAGTAGAGGCCTGGGACCTTGCGGGCTTCCATGGATTTGGCGTGGAGTTCGTCGGTATTAATGCCTCCGGCGGTGACTTCAGCCTTTTCGAAGCCTTCGGTGCCGGCGGGGTGGACGGGCCAGGCGTGGAGTTGTTTTTCGAGATCGGCGAGTGCTGAATTCGTGAATGAGGCCGGCGGGTGCAGATCGAGCCAGCGATCGGCAAGGCGGTGAGGGAGAAATTTTCTGAGTTCTGCGCGCAGCGTGGGGAGCGTGCGCGGCGTTTTTGGGTCGCGAAAAGCGATGGTGAGTTTTTGATCGGGTGCGAGGTCGATGAGAATCGGCTGCGGAGCTTTCCAGTACGACGAGATTTGCAGGATAGCGGGGCCGCTCAGGCCGCGATGAGTGATGAGCATTTTTTCGCGGAAGTGCTGGCCGGCGCAGGAGGCAATTACTTCGGTGGAGACACCGGCGAGATCGCAGTAGCGGGAGCAATCATCTGGGTTCAAAGTGAGGGGAACGAGGGCAGGACGAGGCTCGCGGATGGAGAGGCCGAATTGGCGGGCGAGATCGTATCCGAGTGAGGTGGCTCCGATCTTGGGAATCGAGAGGCCACCGGTGGCGACCACCAGAGAGCGGGCGCGGAAGTCGGCATTTTTTGCATGAACGAAGAAGTCAGTCGAGTGTTCGACCTCCTGAATTTCGGCGTTCGGAAAAATGGTGACGCCGGCGTTTTGGCATTCGGCTTCGAGCATGGCGAGGATGTCGCGGGAGGAGCGGTCACAGAAAAGTTGGCCTAGTGTCTTTTCGTGATACGGGATGCCGCGTTTTTCGACCAGGACGATGAAATCGGAGGGAGTGTAGCGAGCGATGGCGGATTTGGCGAAATGCGGGTTGGAGGAAATGAAGTTTTCAATGCGGCAGTGAAGGTTGGTGAAGTTGCAGCGTCCACCGCCGGAGATGAGGATTTTTTTGCCGAGGCGATCGGCGCGCTCGAGGACGGCGACGCGGCGGCCGCGCTTGCCGGCCCCGATAGCGCACATCAGGCCGGCCGCGCCGCCACCGAGGATGAGTGCGTCGAAGGTGTGGTTCATGTAGACAACGATACCTCAGGGGCTAAAGCCCGCATTGTTTGTGGAGCGTTTACGCGGCGCTGAAAGCGCCGGTCTTCCACGT
>DATNMU010000250.1:0-39729 GCA_035602195.1 Candidatus Acidiferrum sp. | reverse complement strand
ACCCTTGCTTGACCTGCGATGCGGCTTCCCTTGCGGGACGGCTCATGCGATCTTCGCTCGGGCTCCGGGCTTACCGCCAACCGGAAAAACCTACCCAACGCCTCGGAACTCTATCCTGCCTTCGACGTTTCTTCTTGTTCTTTTCAACCAGCGCTTTGCTATAGACCCTTGCTTGCCCTCCCTAGTCATTTGCATGAAGAGGGTGACTGCGCTTGAGTCCCGGACGCCGCACCAACCGGAAAAACTTTAGAAGCTGTCAAAGAACGAGTATGTTTTTACGCTTTTTGTTTTTAGAGTCAATGAAAAGTTTGCGATTTTAACTGGCGTATTTTCAGCGGAGTGCGGGGCGTCCACAGGAGGGTGACAGGAATTGGTGCAGGGCTGTGGGCGAGTCGGCGCAGAGAAGGAGCTGGGCGGGGCTTTTCGGAGAGGTACGTCTGGATGCGATGCTTTCACAGTTAGCTGCGCCGGCCCTCGGGAGTGTGAAAAACGGTCAAAAGACTTGCCCAACAAGGCAATCAGCGTGGCGTTTGCGAAAGCCTGTCGAGCTTCGCTCGACCGGACAGCCCCTTCGACTCCGCTCAGGGCAGGCTCGGGGGGCGTCCGCACATGGGTATTGCTGCTGGCTAGATCTTGTCGCTGACGGCAACTTTCTCGTCGACGAGTTGCTTGTCAGATTCTTCCGATCCAGCGAGTTCAAACGAGTTGGTGATCGCGGCTTTGCCTTTTTCTACGCTGGTGATGACGTAAGAACAGCCGATCCAATGGGCCTCGGCGAGATCAGTGGGCGACCAACGGGCGGGGTGGTCGGGGTGAGAGTGGTAGAAGCCGACAATATCTTCTCCGCGCTCGCGGCCCTCGCGCTGGATGCGCACCAGTTCGCGAGGATCGATGTTGTAGCGGTTCTGCGGCGAGTCAGTGCGCGTATTGCCGCAGCGCGCGGTCGAGGTCACGGTGCGGACGCTGCTGTCGTCCTCCCCCGTGCGGCCGAGCAGTACACCGCAACACTCGTGCGGATAAGTTTCTTCGCCGTGGCGGCGAAGGGCTTCGTAGTCTCTGCGCGCAATCTTGAGCATAGTTTGAAAAACACTAATCAGCTCGTTGACAAAAAACTTTGACGTCAGTCCCTCAAGGGCCGACAGTACGGGTGATGCGGGCGGCATGTTTCACTGGAAAGTTTACAGAATTGGCGATAAAGCAGCGTCGATGCGCCTCTTCATGAAGCGATAATGCCTTCGCCTCGTCGCTATCTGCCTCAATCGTTATCTCCGGGTGCAGGGTCACTTCTGCAAACTTCGCCGAGCCATCCCCAGTCTCGGTCATCAAACCCGTCGCGTCATCTCTGTATTCAGTGACAACGATGTGGTTGACCGCGCAAAGGTGCAGGTACGAAAGCATATGACATGCTGAGAGGCTTGCCACTAATAGCTCTTCTGGATTGTATCGAGTGGAATCGCCCCGAAACGCCGGATCGGCCGAACCCAACAGAGTTGGCTTTCCCGCGGCTGTGATTGCATGGTCGCGCCCATAGCCCCTATAGTCCTTCGTGCCCTGGCCTTGGTTTCCGGTCCAAGCAATTTGAATTTCATAGTGATGCTGTTTCAATATCCCCTCCCATGGCAGGCCAACTTAAGCCTTACTTCTCCGTCCAGAATCTTTCGCTCAGGTATTTATCGCCAGAGTCGCAGAGGATGGTAACCATCACCGCCTGCTCCGCTTTCGACAGATGAAGCCGCTCGGCGATTTCGAGGCTGCCGACGAGACCGGCGGCGGCTGAAATGCCAAGCAATAGTCCGCATTCGCGGGCGACGCGGCGGGCCATGGCGTGGGCGTCTTCAGTCGCGATTTCAAGATTCTCGTCGGCGAGGTTTGAGTCGTAAATCCTGGGTACGATTGCGCTCGCCATATGCTTGGCGCCCTCGATGCCATGGAATGCGGAATCCGGCTGCAGCGAGATGCAGCGGATTGCTGGATTCAATTCCTTCAGGCGACGCGTCGTGCCCATGAAAGTGCCGCTGGTGCCGAGCATGGTGGCGAAGTGTGTAATCCGCCCCTCAGTTTGTTGCCAGATTTCGTTGGCGGTGCCGTGGTAGTGGGCAAGCCAGTTGGCATCGTTCGAATATTGATCGGCGTAAAAATATAGATCCGGATGCTCGGCGGCGAGTTCGCGAGCCATGCGGATCGCTCCGTCAGAACCTTCGCCAGGATCAGTGTAAAGAATGTTTGCGCCATAAGCGCTGAGAATCTGTTTGCGCTCGACCGATACATTGGTCGGCATGCACAAGGTGACGGGAAATTTCTGAGCCGCGCCCAGCATGGCATAGGCAATGCCGGTGTTGCCGCTGGTTGCGTCGAGCAAAATCTTGCCGTCGGTAAATTGGCCACTGCGGTGCCCAGCCAGGACGATGCTGGAAGCGGCGCGGTCTTTCACCGAGCCGCCGGGATTGTGCCATTCGGCCTTGCCCAAAAGTGTTACGCCCGGAAGATGCGCGGTGAGCTGATCGAAACGTAGCAGCGGTGTGTTGCCGATGCGGTCGAGCAGGGTCTGCCCCGGGCGCGGCATGTCAGGCTTAGGCGCTGTATGCGCTCCGGATGCTTCCGCGAAACTGGTTGACGCCCGAGTCATGTTAAAACGCGCGTCCCTCGTGACTATCGTAATATGCAAAGCGCCGCGAAACAGGCTATGTAGTATGGTGTCTTTAGATGACCAAGTTTGCAAGCGGATGCACGGCTAAATAACACGGCGTACAGTTTAGGCCGCGGCCTGCATCTAAGGATTGGACGCGTAGACAAATGTCGAATGAATTCAAAGCACGAGGGTATGACGAAGCACTGAACTGGTTGCGCGAGCACGGTTTCGACGTGACCGAAGCGCCCGGTACCAACGGCCGCGTGTTCCTCAGGAAATACAACGTATCCGCCGCCATTCAGAAGACACCCGAGGACGGCGTAAAGATATTCGCTTATCCTGGATATCTGATTGGTAGCGAAATCTCAAAGTTGGTCAATCGTGGTTATCAGCAATTTTTGAAAACCTCAAAGGCTGAGACTCCCGCGACTGCCGATCATCTCAAAGCCCTGCAGTCGTTTTCCGAAGAACTCAAAGAGGGACTGGGGCTGCCCAGCCTGTACAACGAATCGCTCGGAACGGTGAGCGAGTCCTACCAATACGACCGAATCAAGGATCGCGATAAGGCGCAGGTGGATCGGCCAAAGCGTCCGTGGGAAGTTGCCGGCAAGGCGGTAGCCGCAAAAGCGGTTGCGGCAAAAAAGGGACGCGCCTAATTTTTTATTCCGTTCTAGACTGCCTGAAATCTTTCCCTGCCTGAAATCTCTCCCTTAACTCCGCTCGCTCATGCGAAACTGGTGCGTTTGTTAGCAAACGTTTGGAGGTTTGCATGCGCAACCATTTTGTTTTTTACTTCCCGCCTTCTTTTTGCCTTTTCCTGGTCATTCTTTTCATCGCGGGTCCGCAGTCGCCTGCTCAAACCACGTTCGGCGCCTACGGCAACGACGGAAAAGCGATTGAGCACGTGCTGCGCGCGCAACAAGCAGCGTGGAATCGGCACGATCTGGAAGGCTTTATGACTGGATATTGGAATTCGCCGCAGCTCACATTTTTCTCCGGCGCGCAGGAGCGCGACGGATGGCAGGCCACGATTGACCGGTATCTGGCCAACTATGCAAGTCCCGGGCACGAGATGGGCAAGCTGGAATTTACCGGTTTGCGCATTGAGGTACTGGGCCAGGAGGCGGCGTTCGTGCGAGGTGCGTGGCAGTTAACGATGTCCGATGGCAGAAAGCCGCACGGCTTATTCACGCTCGTGTTCCGCAAATTTCCCGAGGGATGGAAAATAGTGCACGACCATACTTCGGCGGAGTGAAATGGGCTGCTGGCTTCTAGCTTATTAGATAATCCTGATTACATCGGCAGAGCTCATCTCTTCGCTCGCACCTGTACATGCGTGCCTTCGGGGAGTCTACCGTTTGTCAGTTCCACGACGCCGTTGCGGACCACACCATCCAGTTCCGGTTGGAGGTTGACGGGTGGAAGCGTCTGCCCCACACGGTCTGTGCGGCCCATTCCTTTGTCCATGGCTTCATTGGCCAGGCGGTCGGCGTCTCGGTTTTGCTCCCGGAGGGCGTGGCCGATAGAGAACCAATCCAATTGATTGATCAATTCTTTAGCACGGCCGTGAAGGTCCTGCAGCGTCGCGTTTTTCACTTTGTAAATGCCTTTGATCTGGCGAACCAGCAATTCTGAATCGCTAATCAGCTTGAGGGCTTTGGGTCCATGCTGCAGAGCATATTCAAGTGCGGCAATCAGGCCCTGGTATTCGGCAAAATTATTGGTCTGGTGACCAAGATATTCGCTCAGGTGCGCGACCTTGCGTCCAGATTCATCTTGAATCACCACGCCGTAGCCCGCAGGGCCGGGATTTCCCCGCGCGCCGCCGTCGCTGTGAGCGATGAGGTAATGCTGGGGGGGAGTCTCGCGGGAGGAATCCGTGCCATGTGAAAAAAGTGCTTTCGTTTCTGAGCGGCGGGGATAAGGCATGAAATCGAGTTTACAACGGGGCTGCAATGAGAGCGGAGGGTACCGAACCTGTTCCGGAGAAAAGGTAAATCAAAACCATGAAGCGGCGCAGGAACTCCTTGCCGATCTGCGGGTAGTGGAGGCTAGTAAGGGATCCCCTTCGGCTGCGCTCAGGGCAGGCTTTCGACTACGCAAGACGCTTCGCTTCGCGAATCATCTTGCTGCGCTCAGGATGACAACTGAAGGCGGAGCCACGTCACCGGCCTGCGGCCAGGCGGGTGGCTAAGCGCGAAGGCAGGTTCGCGGCGAAGATGCGATCCTGCGCGGCTTTCAAGTTGTATGGCGCGCGGTGAAAGTGGACGACTTGAGTTTCGGTATCGAACAGAGCGTACGCGGCGCGCCAATCTCCGTCGCGCGGCTGCCCGATCGAGCCGGGATTGATCAGGTAACGCGTGTCGGCTTTGAGTTGCAGCGGCACCGATTCGGCTTTTCCGACGGTGCGGTATTCCGGACGGAACCCATCTGCGCTGCCGCCATTGGCAAAGAACCCACCTTGCAGGTGAGTGTGTCCGAAGAAGGTGAGCGGAATGTCGAACGCCACTAGTGGTAATAACGCGTCGCCGATTGAAACGATGTAAGCATCTTCATCGGCCGGCGAACCATGAACGAGTTGCGCATGCGGAAAGCCTTCAAGGGGATGCGGGCCTTGCGGCAACGACGCCAGCCATTCGTGATGTTCGGGAGTGAGTTGGTCGCGCGTCCAGATCGCGGCATCGGCCGCCAGCGGATTGAAATCGTCCAGGCTGAGCAGACCGGTAGCGGCCTTGTCGTGGTTTCCTCTGACGAAAATTTTCCCCAGGCTGCGGGATCGATCAATTACTTCGTTGGGGGAAGCGCCGTAACCCACTACATCGCCAAGGTTGGCGACCAAATCGAAGGACGGCGCCGCTGCCAGCGAGGCTTCCAGTGCTTCGAGATTGGCGTGAATATCGCTGAGCAGAAGTATGCGCAAGGAACACCAGACGGAAGGCGATTATAGAACGATTGTGAACGGAGAAGGTACAAAGCTTCTTGCATCCCGACGTTTCTATTTCGCGTTAACCACAGGACACCGCGCCCAGTGCCCGTCGCTGACCTGAATTAAAGCGGGGACCGCACGCTTACACTCCGGCACTCGAAATCCGCAGCGCGGCTCAAAAGCGCAACCCGGAGGCATGGCGTGCAGGGGTGGGACAGTGCCTTCGATCGTTCCGAGAGCGCAGCGGCGGTCTGTTTTCAGATTTGGCACGGCCTGCAAAAGCCCGCGAGTATAAGGGTGTGCCGGCGACTGAAAGATTTCCCTCTTGCTGGCGAGTTCAACCAGACTTCCCGCATACATTACAGCCACGCGGTCGGCAACTTGCGAAACCACAGCGAGGTCGTGCGAAATAAAGAGCATGGCCAAGCCGAACTTGGCGCGCAGTTGAGCAAGTAGTTCGAGGATCTGCGACTGAATAGTGACGTCCAGCGCGGTAGTAGGTTCATCGGCGATTAGTAGTTGCGGCCGGTTGACGATTGCCATTGCAATCATAATTCGCTGCCGCATGCCGCCGGAAAGTTGATGAGGATAATCGCGGGCGCGGCGGCCGGGCTCAGGGATCGCGACATCAGTCATGGCCTGAACAGCCAGCTTCGCAGCGTCGCTTCTCGAATGCTCTCCATGAGCCAGCACTGCTTCTGCAATCTGATCGCCGACCCGCATAACTGGATTGAGGGCGGTCATCGGCTCCTGGAAAATCATGGCAATGCGCGAGCCACGCAAACCGCGCATCGAGTCAGCGGACAAAATGAGGAGGTTGCGCCGCGATCCGTTCTCCGAGAACCAAATTTCTCCCGAAACCCGCGCCTGTGGGGCGAGAAGGCGCATGATTGCCAGAGAGGTAATTGACTTTCCGGAGCCCGATTCACCAACCAGGCCCAACACTTCACCGGGAGCGATCGTGAAGCTGAGGTCGCGAACGGCCAGCAAGGTTCTTGTGGGGATAGCCGCTTCCGGCTGTCCTGCCGCCCGCAGAACGGCGGTGGGGAACTCAATGCTTAGATTGCGTACGTCTAAAAGCGCGGGCACGTTGTCATGGTAGCAGCGCCGAGTAACCTTCGCCTTCAGCGAACAGGCGGGGCGGCTCCCTCCACATGGGTGGTGTTTTAACGCTATTGCCCGAGAATCAGCGGAAGCCCGTTCTTATTATTTCCTATAACTACAACCTTGGAATTGGCGCTCTTCGCCAAATTCTCCGTAGCCTCAATGCCTTTCCATTCCAATAGCGACGGCGTAATTCCCTGTGCCACGATCTGCTGGAAGTCGCGAACTCCGGCGGCTTCGATGCGCTTTCGCTGCGCTTCTTGAGTTTCTTTCTGCAAGCGGAAGTTCATGGCGAGCGATTCCTGTTCGGCCTGTTGCTTGGCCTCGATCGCCGCCTTCAATGTGGCGGGCAGTTGAATATCACGCAACAAAACATTTTCCACCGTGAGACCGCGCTGGTTGAGCTCTTTGCTTACCTGGTCGTAAATCTGTTTGGCCACCATTTCGCGTTCGCCAGTGTAGAGAGCATTGGCGGTGTGCGAGGCTGTCGCCTCGCGGATGGCTGAGCGCAACGTAGGCTCGACGACGAGATTTTCATAATCGGCGCCGATCTTCTGAAAAACTTCCGCGGCGTGATCGGGGTTGAGATGGTAAATAAGCGACGTATCCAAGCTCATCATGAGGCCTTCGCTGGAAGGCACGCTGGCGGATTCCTTCAACGTCTGCGTCTGGATCGAGAGCTCGTTATTGGTCTTCATCGGGCTGATCAGATGAATGCCCTCGCCCAAAGTCTCGCCGGATTGCACTTTGCCGAACAAAGTGAGCACGCCCACGTGGCCGGTTCCGACTCTGGTCACGCAACTGAAGATAAGAATCACCAGTAAGAATGCGGCGATGCCAAGTCCGACCAGGCGCAGAAGGCCGCTTCCGCCGCCGCCGTCAATTACTCTGCTTTTGGCAGGATCAAAAATTGTCATCATGGTTCTCCCGTGCCGATTCTAGGGGGTCTCGATCTTCCCGCGTAAGTGACTTCTGTGGAACGGCCAACTCCAGCGGCTATGAATCTTCCCTTTCTGTTCCCGCATCTTTATGCTTTACACCTATGAGCAAGATTCATATTCCTACGCCGCTGCGCCAATATGTGGGCAAGCAATCGACCGTCGACGTTAAAGCTTCAACCGTGGCCGAAGCCATGACTGAGTTGGTCGCGAAACATCCGGATCTGCGTCGCCACCTGTATACGGAGGACGGCAAACTGCGGGCCTTCGTTAACCTTTATTTGAACGACGAAGACATTCGATATCTGCAGAAGGAGGCAACCGCGGTGAAGGATGGTGATAACATTTCCATTGTGCCTTCCATTGCGGGAGGCGCTGACAACGCACTTGCTGCCTGTCATCCCGAGGGGAGCGAGAGACCTTGGTCTTCGCTTTGCAGTTCCTGACTGGGTGGCGACGCAAGCAGGAACCAAGGTCCCTCGCTCCGCTCGAATGACAAACCTCTAAATTTTCGCTAAGGATTTTATGGCAACGATCGCTACCGAGATTCCAGTCACGCTAAGTAAAGACGAAATCCTCCGCTACTCGCGCCATCTGATCATGCCTGAGGTCGGCATGGAAGGGCAGCAGAAGCTGAAGGCGGCGCGTGTGCTCTGTATCGGCACAGGAGGGCTTGGATCGCCCCTGGCTCTGTATCTGGCGGCGGCGGGCGTGGGCACACTTGGACTGGTCGATTTCGATGTGGTGGATTACACCAACTTGCAGCGGCAAATCATCCACTCGACGGCTGACGTTGGCCGCAAGAAATTGGATTCAGCGGCTGACAAACTCACCGCGATTAACCCGTTCTTGAATATTCAAAAATTTGACACGCGGTTGAGCAGTGAGAATGCGCTCGAGATCTTCCGCGACTTCGACATCATTGCCGACGGCACCGATAATTTTCCTACGCGCTACCTCGTGAATGACGCCTGTGTACTCAGCGGCAAGCCGAACGTTTACGGTTCGATTTTCCGCTTCGAGGGGCAGGCCAGCGTCTTCGCTACGGAAGAAGGTCCGTGCTATCGCTGCTTGTATCCTGAGCCGCCGCCGCCGGGGCTGGTCCCTTCGTGCGCGGAGGGCGGCGTGCTCGGCATTCTACCGGGATTGGTCGGCGTGATGCAGGCGACCGAAGTGATCAAATTAATCTTAGGAGTTGGCGACCCTCTTATCGGACGGCTGCTGCTGATTGACGCTCTCGGCATGAAGTTCCGCGAACTCAAGCTGCGCAAAAATCCCGATTGCCCGGTTTGCGGCAAGCATCCGACCGTGACCAAGTTGATAGACTACAACCAATTCTGCGGTATTCGCGGGGAGGAAAAACCGGTGGAAGCAGGAGTTCCCGAAATTCAAGTCGAAGAACTGAAGCGCCGTCTGGATGCGAAAGAAGATATTTTCGTCCTCGATGTGCGCGAGGCTCACGAATATCAGATCTGCAACATCGGCGGACATCTGATTCCGCTGAACGATCTGCCCAAGCGCGTGAACGAATTGGATTCCAGCCGCGATATCGTCGTTCACTGCAAGATGGGTGGACGCAGCGCGAAAGCGGTTGAGTTCCTGCGGCAGGCGGGTTTCAAGAAAGTGACTAACCTCGCCGGTGGAATTAATGCGTGGGCTGAGCGCGTGGATCCGAAGGTGCCGAAGTACTGAAGGTGCTCGCGAACCGCAGTGACCCTGGCTTGCTTAGCGCTAAGGGAAGAGGAAATGGAAGCTCTCTTCTTAGGTTGCCTCCTACCAATGCGCGAATTTGCTATTCTGACCGCCTCTTCTTCTCTCTCCCTAAGCGGAACCCTGGGTTACTGACGGTGTCGGCTTGCTCCGAATTTCGATTGACATCGCCTGCGCCGAGACGATAATGGCGTATTCCCCAGGTTTCCCCACAACATTCAGGAATGTCTCAGTGACCGGAGGGTCCCTTTGAAAACGTGTCTATCTCTGTCGCTTGCCCTGATGTTTTTATCTGGCTCAATACCGACCGCAGCGGCGCAGACTCCCACCCCAAAGCCAGCGCCAGCGGTCCAATCTCAACCCACACAAACCGATTTCATTTCAAAGAAAGGGTTCGTGCTCGAGGAAGAAACTCCTGTGAGGCTCCGGCTGAACAGGACTATATCTTCGGCTGATTCACATGTAGGGGATACTGTGGATTTTGAAGTGCTAGACGACATTACGGTGAATGGCACACTAGTAATTCCAAAAGGGGGACTTGCCTTTGCTACAGTCACCGAAGCCCAGGCTAAGAGGAGAATGGCTCGGGGCGGGAAGCTGGACATCAACATCGATTACGTGAAGCTCGTTAGTGGCGATAAGGCAGCGCTTCGAGCGGTGAAGGACGTCAACGGTGGCGGTCACACCGGCGGGATGGTGGGCGGCATGGTGGCGACGAGCCTTATATTTTTCCCGGCAGCCCCGTTTTTCCTGTTGATGCACGGCAAAGACATTAGCATTCCGAAGGGCACAGAGATTACCGCATATGTCAACGGAGACGTGAATCTGGACCTCGCGAAATTTCAACCGAGTACGCCAGCACAAATTGTGACGGCGAGCGCCAACGCGAGATCAATGTCGGCGAAGCTTCAATTGGAGTCGGATCCTTCGGGCGCCGATATCGAAGTCGATGGCAATTTCGTGGGTAACACTCCTTCTGAGGTTCGGGTTGCAGATGGTGAGCACACGATCTCGGTGAAGAAGTCTGGTTTCAAGGATTGGCAGCGGAAGTTGAAAGTGAGCGACGGTAGCAGTGTGCATCTCAACGCGGAACTGGAGAAGGCATCGACTCCATAGAGCGAGCAGTACAAGCCGCACGCGCCTCGCTTAACTGGACAGCCGAGGTTGCTGTCCCCACCTTGGTCCGATCGGGCTGCAGCCAGAAAGAATGGGAGCACGCTCGCGTGCTCCCTTTAAATTTTATTTTTACGCTTCACCATTACTTACTCGAACCACCTTCCATGGCCTCACTGGTGTCGCCCAACTCGATCGCCATTTTTTTGCCTTGAAAGCGAACTCCGGCCAGAGAGTTCGGTCCGCTGTCATTCTTGTGGGTTACTGCTGCATCATAGGCAGCGGGGTTTGCCAATTCGACGATGTGCGCGGGCACTTTCGCCACCACGTTCTTGCCCTGGATGATGCTCAGCTCAACGTTCGGACCGCTACCGTCCCACTGTATTTTGTAATCGCCCGGCTTTAGTTGGGTTCCGTTCACCAGTACAGGATTGCTCAGTTGCAAATTGGCTTTCGTTGCCGCAAACGCGCTCGAGGCCAACAGCAGCGCCAACCCCATCACCAGACTCTTCGACACTGTCGCGAACTTCATGACTGATCCTTTTCTTCCCCGAATTTCGTCGGAGAACGGTTGGGGCGGCCCGGTTCACGACTGGCGCGAGAAAACCTTTGTGTTTTGCCGCGAATCGCCTACAATGCAACCGCCGGGGTTCAGCCGGCCAGCCGCAAGGCCGGTCGCGCTGTGAGCGGGGGTTTTCTCACCTGGGCCGCCAAACCGAGCGTGAGAGAATCCCCGAAACCCCGCCAAATTTTGATACCGCTAAACCAGCGAAAAGTTCGCCTGGCTCGCTTCTCAAGTAACTACGTACGATCTCTGCTGGAAGTTCCCGTAACTCGAAAAACTTTGCGTTCGCTACTTGGACGATGCGACGGGATGTCGGTTAGCATCGCTAAGCTGCTTTGACTCAAACGTGACAATTTTTAGGCAGCACACTCCAGCGTGCGGAACACGCGTGCGTTGTTTTGTCTGTGGTTCGAATAATTGGAAGGGTGCGGGTGGGGCGTCGTGTCGACACCATACAGAGGCCGCGACGCGGAATTGCAGTTGAAATTTATGCTGGATTCACAGCGTTACTTCAATCTCCGTCGCCATGTTGCCGGTCGACTGACCAAATGCTGGCCTGCTCTTTTTCGAACGGGTACACGTGCACCATCCAGTTGAAGATCACGGGATGAAAAGTTCCACCCGCGGCATCGCAGGCTTCCCGCGTAGTAATGGATCCCTTCAAACCGAATTGCGGATGCGGCGCCAGCATTTCTTTTCTGCGGCCTGCAGGCGGCGCGCAGAAATTCACATGCTCGTGCCATTGCGCGACGCTAAGCGGAATGCGTTCGTCCAATTGATCTTCAGCGAGACGCTTGGGGGCAGTGTACATGGCGCCAATCAGTTCATAGTCATCGCCGCGTTTTTCGTACAGCAATGAGGTCGGGTGCTCGGGGTTGAAACGAAAAGCAGCTTCCATCGCGTATCCGTAGTTGGTGAAGTGGTACATCTTCTGCGGAATTTCGGGATGGAAAATCTTGTAGCCATCGGCCAGCGCTGCGTGATAGTCCACGTATTTTTGCGAGGCCTTTCGGGCCGCCTCGACAACCTGTTTGGCCCGTGCGGCATCACCTGACTTGGCCGGGCGCAGGGTTGTCATTTTCATGTGCGGACCCATATCCATGTGCTCTTCCATGGAGTGCATGGCGTGTGCGCTGGCGTCGCTGTCTTTGTCCGCGTCCTTCTCCCCGTCCATGGTCGTGTCTTTCATCGGCATCTGCATGCCCGACATGTCATGGCCGGGCATGTCCATGCTGGGCATGCTCTGCTGATTCTGCTGGCCCCAACTAACGCTGGCGAGCAGACAAAATGAAATCAGGACGGCGATTCGATCGCACATGAGAAATCCCCCGCGTTCAGTTTCTATTAACACTGTCGCAAGGGAGTTGTTTCTGCAAGAAACCTTGGTTACGGGCGATTACAGAGGTAACGGCGAACCGTCGGGTGCGTGGCTCTCGTCAGCCCCAGCGCTCCATTCGTTCGCAACAATGATGGCCAAGCATACAGACAATGCTGCTGCGATTGGAATTATGTGAAGAGTGCCCTGCGAAACCGTGAAGGCCACCAGATTTTGCACGGTAAAATATGCCGCATGCAGCAGGATAGTAACGGGGAGGCTCTGCCCACTTCGGTCATACAGGAAGGCAAAGATGACGGACCAAGAGATCAGGTTGACACAAATGATCATCAACAGGGTAGCCGTCAGATAGTTCAAGGTCACGAGCCACAATGGGATATGCCACACTGCCCAATACAGCCCAATAATCAGGGCGGACACCAGCCGCGAATATCGCCCTTGCAGCTTCCGCAGGGCGAAGGCCCTCCAGGCTATCTCTTCCCACAGCGGCCCAAATGGGAGTGACAGCAAAGTTGTTCCTAATAACAACAAGGGTGGCCAACTAAGCTTCACCGGGAAAAACACGAGCAGTGCGCAGAAAGAAGCCGCAAATACCCCGCAGGGAAGTGTGATAGCGAGAACGTACCACTTGATTTGAACTCTCCAAGCAACCAGGCTCGAGAGCAGATTGCGAAGGCACTGTTTTCCTTCTACCGAAGCCCAAACAAGCGCGAGCAATCCGGGCAAGACGTTCCCGGCCAAGAGCTTCATGTTAGCGAACGGCCAGCTGACCCGCCATCCCTGGACACTCACATAGAAGGCGCGATTAGATGGGTGCCAAAGCCAGACACTCCATGACAATGAGGCACTCAGACCGAGGAATGCCCAGAGCGGTAACAGTCCTTTCGCTGTACATCGCGGCGGGTTGCTCGGTTCAGTCTTCGGCTCGATGCAGTTCTCCAATGTTCTCGTCCCTGTCAGCGTCTGTGCCCCGGGCACCGCCTATTGCAGCGGCGCAGAGACGTGTTCGTGAACGATCATCCACTTCCCGTCCTGATTCTCGAAAATGACCGTCCAGCGCAGGTTGCCCATGTCAATCTTGCCGGCTTTTGACGTCATCTCTTCCTTGATGGTCGCCGTGGCCCAGACCAAATCTCCGTGAGAATGGATAGCCGCATCATCGTTCATCGTGAACTTCGCGCTCTTGTAATTCGAAAGAAGAGCTTTTGATCCTTTTTCGTACTCGTCCCAGCTTGCATATTTTAAAGGAGCGATGTCGAAGAAGGTGTGCGGACCGCTGGCATAGAACTTTGCAACATTGGCGGGATCAAGCGTTGACCAGCCGTCCCAAATTTTCTGCAGGTAGGCTTTGTCGGGGGCTGGCGGGGTTGCGGATTTCTTAGGCGAGCTCTTGGCGATGCCCGACAAACCGAGAGAGAACAGGCACAGTACGACGATAAGAAGACGCTTCATGGTTATGGTTCCTCCAGGATTCGGCGGAAATTCTCGCACACTGCGCGCCGAAGTGCCAAGCACGCATTGACCGATTTCCACAGCGCACGCTAGAATGGTTGAGTTTGCCTGTACTCGCCGACCCGTTCTGGGGACGCCTGCCCTGGCTGCTGAAGCGCCGTGGCAAAACATAGCAAGCAGAGGAAGTTCAGCGGGAATTTATCGGTCCCTCAGGATTGCGCCTGTGCGCGCGTGGTTGGTTCCGGTGAGCTGATTTTCAAGACACTTTGATGGAGGCAGACGTATGTACGCGGTTATCCGCGCCGGTGGAAAGCAGTACCGGGTGGCGCCCGGCGATGTAATTCGAGTAGAGAAATTTGCGACCGGTACCGATGGTCAAGTGAGCTTCCCCGAGATTTTGGCGGTCTCGGGAGGCGAAGGCAAGATCGGCAAACCTGAGTCGCAGGCCAGCGTGGTCGGCGAGGTAGTGGAAGAAGGCCGCAGCCCGAAGATTCTGGTCTTCCATTACAAGCGCAAGAAACAATACAAGAAGCTGCGCGGACACCGGCAGGCGTTCACAGCCGTGCGCATCACCGAGATTAATTTTGATGGGCAAAGTTTTAAGGCTCCGGAGTTGGCGAAAAAGCAGCCCAAGCCAAAGAAGGTCGCGGCAGCGGATGAGCACGAAACGGGTCACGCGACGGAGCATAAGTCGGGGGCAAAAAAGGGTCAGGCCAAGAAGAAGGCCGCCAAGAAGACTGCAACCAAGAAATCAGCAAGCAAGAAAAAGAAGTAGCGAAATCTGAATCGAGAACTGAGAGCTATCGATGGCACATAAAAAAGGACAAGGAACTTCACGAAACGGCCGCGATTCGAACGCGCAGCGGCTGGGATTCAAGGCATTCGGCGGGCAGATCGTCCCCGGTGGAACGATTATCGTCCGGCAACGCGGCACTCGCGTAAAGCCAGGACTGAATGTAGGCCGCGGCAAGGACGACACTTTATTCGCCAAGATTACTGGCCGGATTAAATTCCTGAACAAAGGTTCGATGGGCAAATTTGTGATGGTTGAGCCCATGGAGATTGCCGAGTAGTTCGCTTCTCTGCCTGAGCTGTCTGTTGCGTGTTCGCGGCCGCGGCGAGCTGTCCAACGCGGCTTCAGCCTCGCCTTCGGGACGAGGCTTTTATTTTTTACTGTCATCCTTCCCTACGCTCGGGATGACAAATGTATGTAGATACAACCATGTTCATTGACGAGGCAAGAATTCGGGTGAAGGCGGGCGACGGCGGCAATGGCTGCATGGCCTTTCGCCGGGAAAAATATGTTCCCCGCGGCGGGCCTTCGGGCGGCGACGGTGGCAAGGGCGGAGATGTCATCATGGAATCCAGCGAGCGCCACAACACGCTGGTACATTTTCGCTTCAATCCGGAATACAAGGCCGAGCGCGGACGGCATGGCGAGGGCTCGAACAAGAGTGGGCGAGAAGGTGAAGACATTATTCTGAAGGTTCCAGTCGGGACCATAGTTTACGACGAAGAAACCGGCGAGAAGGTATTCGATTTTTCCGGTCCGGATCAAAGCATGGCGATTGCTCGCGGCGGACGTGGTGGCCGTGGCAACGCCCGTTTCGCAACTTCCGTGCATCAGGCTCCTCGCGAGCATGAGCCCGGCCGCCCCGGCGAAGAGCACAACTACCGCCTGGAATTAAAGTTGTTAGCGGACGTCGGATTGGTGGGATTTCCGAACGTAGGCAAGTCGACGTTGATCTCACGTGTCTCCGCAGCCCGCCCGAAGATTGCCGATTATCCCTTCACTACTCTGGAGCCCAACCTTGGCGTGGTTGCGGTGGGTGAGGCCAACAACGAAATCAGTTTTGTGGTGGCCGACATTCCCGGCTTAATCGAGGGAGCGCACACTGGTTCGGGACTGGGCACCCAGTTCCTGCGCCACATCGAACGGACGCGTCTGTTGGTTCACTTGGCCGATGTGTCGGACGCCAGCGGCCGTCCGGATATTGTGAAAGATGTGGAAGTGATTATTGGTGAACTGGCGAGTTTCGGCGCGCACCTGGAAGACAAGCCCATGATTATGGTGGCGTCAAAGATCGATGTCGCCAATAAAGAAAAAGTGGCCGTGCTGAAGCGTTACTGCAAGAAACACAAGCTGAAGCTATACGAAATCTCAGCCGTGACCGGCAAGGGAATCGAAGAGCTGAAGTTTGCCATGGCCAAAGAAGTAAACGCATTGCGTGAGCAAGCGCTGCAGCAGTCCGAAGCTGGCGAGCAGCAGAACGCCTGATCGCAGCTTCATGCCCGGGGCAGTTGGGCTCCGTGTTGAAAGCGATATTGCAGAATCTTAGCAGCTAAGGCAGGGGGCATCTCTTCTCCATCCCTCTGCACGGTACGCACAACTTCTCCACGGCAAACCACTTCTGTTTGTGACAACCCTGCAATCTCCGTCGGCAGCACCAGGTTGATTTCCAGAATCACATTCGGCTGCAAAAAATCCTCCGCCTGGAAGAGCAAACCAGAGCGGCTAATGTTTTGGGTCTTGCCATCATGCCAATTTTCTTCGTCGAGACGACGGTACTTCAGCGGCAGGTTCAGTTGAAAACGCTGTGCGCGTGACAATGGCAATTGTTGCAGCTCTGGCGCTATGGCGTGCGTTGTTTTGACAGACATGGGGACCTCCCCTGGAGTCGAATTCAAAACCTCACGAACTGTGTCTTTCAGGTCACGAAGGGTGAACGGCTTCTGCAGCAGGCGTATGCCGGCGTCCAGCGTGCCGTTGCGGCCGATCACGTTTTCGGTATAGCCGGACATGTACAGCACTTTCGTGTTGGGACGGATTTCCAGAATTCGCTGAGCGAGTTCACGGCCGTTCATCCCCGGCATAATGACGTCGGTCAGAAGCAGGTGAATGATTCCTTCGTGCGCCACCGCAATCTGCATCGCGGCGGCTCCATCCGCAGCCTCGATCACGCGGTAGCCCTGCTTCTCCAGGAATTGGCGGGCGAGATACCGCAGGTTGACCTCGTCCTCGACCACCAGAATTGTTTCCGATCCTGGCACGCTTTCGGGCTGCGCAGGCGCGGCAGTCTGAGCAAGACTCTCTGGGGTTTCGGAGACGCGGGGCAAATAAATCTTGAACGTCGTGCCCTTGTTGGGTTCGCTGGAGACCCAGATGTAGCCACCGCTCTGTTTTACGATTCCGTACACGGTTGACAGTCCAAGTCCAGTGCCCTTCGGGCCTTTCGTCGTGAAGAATGGTTCGAAAATATGAGATTGCGTTTCCGAGTCCATTCCCGCACCCGTATCGCTAACGGAGATGGTGACGTAACTTCCTGGTTTGAGCGGTGCGTGGAAGCGGGCGTAGCTTTCATCGAGCGACGCATTGGCGGTCTCGATCGTCAGCTTCCCGCCGGAAGGCATCGCGTCGCGCGCGTTCACTGCCAGATTCATGATTACCTGCTCAATCTGACTCGCATCAGCCCGAACTGCGCCCAACGCAACGGCCGGAACCATAACCAGATCGATGTCCTCGCCAATAACCCGCGTAAGCATCTTCAGATTCTCCGTGACCACGCCATTGAGATCGAGAATCTTCGGAGTCAGCATCTGTTTCCGGCTGAACGCCAGCAACTGGCGGGTCAGCGATGAGGCGCGTGCGGCAGCGTTGGCGATCTCCTGGGCCGGAGTTCGCAACGTTGTGTCAGCCCCAAGGCGCTCGAGCAGGAACTCTGAGTAACCTGAAATAACCATCAACAAATTGTTGAAGTCGTGGGCTATGCCTCCCGCGAGCCTTCCTACGGCTTCCATTTTTTGCGACTGCAGAAGTTGCTGCTGCAGGACACGCTGCTCGGTGACGTCCTCGGCAAACAGTTCAAAAGTTTTTTCTTTGGCGCCATCAGAAACGGCCCGACCCGAAAGGCGAACTACGGCACTACGCCCGTCCTGGCGCATCCACTCAACCATTAATCCAGTGAAGGGCGTGGTCGCACGCAAGTGATCGGCTAATTCGAACCACTGTTGGGTATCGGTATAGAGCCCTCCAAGATGCGTACCGATCAGTTCCTTCGCGGAGGCATATCCCAGCATTGCCAGCAGCGCCGGATTGGCATCGAGTAGTTGTCCCGAGGAGTCACAGCGGCAGATTCCGTAGGGAGAGTGGGATACGAGCGATCGAAAATTCATTTCCGAGCGCCGCAAATTCTCCTGGGCCGCGCGCAAGGCCGCGTTGAGCCAGCAGATCAAAGCCGCTAGCACAACGAACAGCGCCAGCCGGAGCATGGTCGAACGAAACTGGGCCGGGGATTGTTCTCCAGAAAACGAAAAGTAGGCGCTTACGGTAATGGCGAACGAAGTTGCCACCAGCCCCGGCTTCCACCCGCCGTACCAAGCGCTTACCATGACCGCAACGGCGAACACAGCCAGACGGCTCTCCGTGATATTGGGGAGCAGCAGCGCTGGAATGAGCGCCAGAGTCGTGCTGAGCACCGCAACTCCATAGCGCAAGATAGGCGCACGGGTAGGTTGGATGCGGAGTAGGGGGAGGCTTACTCGCATATGGACGGATGTTAGTGGTGAAATTATAAATGTGCGAGATTACAGGAGTGCATTCCAGATTCTCGACTGCGGATGGTTCGTTGGCCAATTCGTTCGTGGCGATCGGACACCAGGAGAATGTGCCAAAAGGACGATGGCGTGGACATGGTTCCGAGCTGTGATTCACGAGACCTGAACCTTGAGCTTGCCAACCCCGTCGTGAACGATCAGACTAAGCGCGCATGAATATAGGCCTTTTCGGCGGTACCTTCGACCCGATCCATCGCGGGCACCTGGCGCTGGCGCAAGCCGCACGAGAGCGCTGCAAGCTTTCTCGAATTCTTTTTGTACCGGCGAATGTTCCGCCGCACAAGCAGGCTCAGCCCTTGTCCGAGTTCGCTCATCGCTATGCAATGATCGCGCTGGCGACCGAACAGGAAAGGGCTTTTGAGCCGTCTTTATTAGAAGCTCCTGCAGATTCTGAAGGAAGAAGTTCCTCCCAGGGCGGTACCAAGAAGAGCTTGGAGAAGCCCAACTACACCATCGACACGGTTAAACGCATCAAGCAGTCGCTCAAGAGATCTGACCGGCTGTTCTTGCTAATCGGTATTGATGCCTTTGCTGATATTGCCAAATGGCACGAATCAGAGGCGTTGTTTCGCGAGTGTGAATTCGTGGTGGCTGGCAGGCCAGGGTTTTCTCTTGCCGATGTCGCTAACGCACTGCCTCGGAGCCTGCGGCCGCGGCAGGAGGTGACGCGTCCCTTTCACAAGCAAGCCGCCCGCGGAGATCTCGTGTTAAGTGGGGTGACCATTCATCTGCTGGATCAGGTGTATCAGCCCGTTTCATCTACAGGGATTCGTCAGGCTGTAGCCGCCGGAAAATCACTGGCGCGTTTCGTAGAACCATCGGTAGCGGATTACATCAAGAAGACAGGCTTGTATAAAGTCGTTAACGGTTAATCGTTGGTCGTTTGCGTAAACCGCTTGCGCAAGTTTCATCTCCGCCCGCGCGAAGCGAGAGTGGGGGCTGTTATTCGTTTACAATAACAACTCAGCCATCTTGGGCTAACGACCAGCGGCTAACGACCAAACGACTAGCGACCAACGACCGTTCCGACTCTCTGCATGAAAAAAAACGAATTGAAGCAGCAAGTAACCGCAGCCATTCAGGCCTGCCTCGACAAAAAGGCCGAAGAAATCTCGATTCTCGAAATGGAAAAGGGTTCGGGAGCTTTCACCGACTATTTCGTACTGTGCAGCGGAACGAATCCGCGGCAAGTGCAGGCGATTGCCGATGAAGTGGAATTGCGCTTGAAAGCAGCGGATGTGCGGCCCGCGCACGTTGAAGGGTACAAGCAAGGAGAATGGGTGCTGGTCGACTACGTCGATTTTGTGGTGCACGTGTTTTCAGAAAAAGCGCGCAAGTTCTACGATTTGGAGCGCCTCTGGAAAACCGCCAAGCGCCTTGAGCCCTCTGAACTGAAGCCGCTGCCTAGAACGGGGAAGAAGACGAAAGCAAAGGCTTCAACGACCATGGTTGCGCGCCGCAAGCAGGCCAAGGCGGTTCCTCGTCGCAAGAAAGCATAATCGCTAGCCGCTCGTATGACCACTTCTTCCAAAGCGGAACCGGAATGGGGAAGCCAGTACCGCCTTGTTGCCTCCGACAAGTGGAAGGCGAAGTCGGCGGCAATGGGCAAGGCGGTTACTGCTGCGCTCGTCGAGTATGCGCAACCACGCGCAGGCATGAGCATCCTTGACCTGGCGAGTGGCACGGGAGAACCTGCCATTAGCCTCGCCATGCGCATCGCGGAAGAGGGTAAAGTTACGGCTCTTGATCTGAGCGCAGATCTGCTTGAGATCGCAAAAGGACGAGCCCAGGAGCGCGGATTGCGTAATTTTGTCGCGCAGCAGGGTGATGCTCACTCGTTGCCTTTTGCCGACAACAGTTTTGATCTCGCCACCTCCCGCTTCGGAATCATGTTCTTTCGCGATCCAAGCCTCGCTTTGCGGGAACTGCTTCGCGTTCTTCGGCCTGGTGCCCGTGCGTGTTTCCTTGCCTGGGGACCATTTGAACAGCCTTATTGGCAATCTACGATGGCAATCGTCCATCGACATGTGGGTGGTCCGCTGTTGCAGCCGGGTGGGCCCAATCCGTTTCGCTTTTCCACGCCTGAAAGCCTATCCGGATTGCTTCGGGGCGCAGGGTTTCGCGAAGTCCGTGAAGAGACAACAACCGTGCCCTGGACCTGGCCCGGTACGCCGCAAGAAGTTTGGGAGCAGGCGCGCGCTGTGTCAGTGCCGTTTCGCCCCATGCTGGAGCGCGTGCCCGCAAATCTGTGGCCCCAGATTGATGCGGAGGTGTTCGGCGCCATTGGGCAATACGTTCGGGGACAGAACATCGAGTTCGGAGCTTCGGTGGTATTGGCATCCGGAAGCAAGTGAAGATTGTCCGCCGTGAAGATCAAGATTGCGTGGATTGGGAAGACGAAAGAGCCGGCGATTCAGTCGCTCACGGATGAATACCTGAAACGCATTTCGCGCTATGTCCAGGTCGAAGGAATTGCGTTGCGCGATGAAGCTGCGCTTCTGCAACTGTGCGGGCGGGCAGCCTCCGGTAAGACGGCGGGTGGCGGAAAATCGACGTTGGCGCTCATGGATTCCCGTGGAAAGCAATTCACATCCGAAGAGTTCGCACATTTCCTGGAAGATTATCAAGATCGCAATCCGCTGCCGCTGGTCTTGGCTGTCGGGCCGGCTGATGGATTTACCGACGAGGTTCGAAGCGCTGCGCAGCATACAGTTTCACTTGGCAATATGACCCTCGCCCACGAACTGGCTCGCGTGGTGTTGCTGGAGCAAGTCTACCGGGCATTCACGATCTTGAAAGGTCATCCATATCATTCGGGACATTAAACGCCGCTCTGGGATAGGAACCTTTGTGTTTGTTTGACCGTGCGGAGACATCTACAGTTAAGCAGGTGTGAGTTGCAGCGGGTGTCTAAACTGTTGGCGTTCATAACGCGATCATCGGAGAATAGGGTCATGAGAGATGTGATGGAACTCTTGCGAGCGAAAGAACAAGAACTGCAAAAGGTTAGGCGGCAAGTCGAAGCGCTGCGAGTCGCCGCGCCATTGTTGGGTGGAGAAGAAGACAGGAACGCTCCGAAGACAGGTTCGAGCGGCAAGGGAACCAACAGTCTTAGTTGATTCTTTTATCTGTCTATTTTCTGCTGCATTTCATCGCGCCGCTGCAGATCCGCGTTTACACATCACTGGGTGACGGTGGCCTGGTAGCTGACGGCCTGCCAGTGACCATTGCGGCGAACCCAAACCCTGGTGTAGCGATAAGGCCCGCTGAAATCTTCTCCCAGTTGATGCCCCTTTACGTCTGCCCGGGCAGTGACCACTGCGGTATCTCCGTAGAGGCGGACCACCATATCGGTGACGCTCATGGATTCGTAACGAAGTTGTCCGCTGCGGCGTGCGGAAACCGATTCTTGTTTGGTGGTCACCTGCCCGAGTGGCGTAATGGCGACGTAATCGTCGGCGAGGGTGTGCAATACAAATTCGGCATCGCGATGGAGGCTGGCTTCTTTCGCTTGGCGCTCCATGTCGACGATCTGGCGAATCGTCTCCTGGTCGGCTGAATCGAAACCGGTTCTGGGATGAAGAGCAACGTGCTGAGCGCAAAGGGCTGGCAACGACGCCAGCAGGAATGACAATAACAGCAAGCAGTTGTTGATCACGCGAGACCTCCCACAGTGTGCCTCGGGACAAAGGTCGACTTGCATTCGGATACGCTGGTTTTGATGCATCGGTTCCGTGGAAAGTTCAGGGTTCTTCACAAGCATCATAACTCGGAGTTAGAGATCAAGAGCACAATCAGAATCGCAATCGGGCGGAAAGTACGTGGTCACACAGTTTTTTTGAGAGTTCCCCGCCGGACTGGGCCTCGGATTTTCTAGTAGAATCAAGCCTCCTGTAAGCATCCTCTCTTGCAACCATGACAGACGTACGCCGCGGCCTCATCATCGTGAACACCGGACCGGGAAAAGGGAAGACGACTGCGGCCATGGGCACGGCTTTGCGGGCCGTGGGCCAGGGAATGCGGGTGTTGATGCTGCAATTCCTGAAAGGCTCATGGCACTACGGGGAACTGGACGCGGTAAAGGCTTTTGGCGACAAATTCGTGATGAAACAGATGGGACGCGGATTTGTGAAAGTGGGCGCCGTGAAGCCGGATCCGGAAGATGTGAAAATGGTGGAGGAAGCCTGGGCCGAAGGCGAAAAGGCGATCCAGTCCGGGGAATGGGATTTGGTAGTGCTGGATGAGATCAACTATGCGATCAGCTACGGCATGCTGGACCCCGCAGCAGTAGTCGAAAGCCTCAAGAAGAAGCCCGAAATGGTGCACGTCATCTTGACGGGAAGGAACGCACACCCCACAATTGTCGAGGCTGCCGATACGGTGACGGAAATGCGGCAAGTGAAGCACGCTTACGAAAAGGGCGTGATGGCGCAGAGAGGAATCGAGTATTGAAATTGAGCGATTTTGCAGTCGGGCGATTGAGCGATTGTTTCAAGCTTTCAGATTCGATTTTCAATCGCCAACTCACAAAATCACTCAATCACTAAATTCTTATGGCTTGGTTCAAACGTGAATCCGGGGAACTCGACACTTCGGGGCAGAAAACGGTCCGCACTGAAGGGCTATGGGTAAAGTGTGAGGGCTGCCGGCAGATCATCTGGAAAAAAGATCTGGAAGAGAATCTGAACGTTTGCCCGAAGTGCGAAAAGCATTTTCGCATCGACGCCCGAAAGCGCCTGGCCTTGCTGCTGGATGAGAATCAGTATGAGACGTTGGACGGAAATATTTCGTCCACCGACCCCCTCAAGTTTGTCGACCTGAAGCCCTACGCTTCGCGCCTGCGGCAGGCACAGCGGGACACCGGCTTGAAAGATGCCGTGATTAATGCGCAGGGTAAGTTATTTGGCCGACCCGTGATCGCCAGCGTGATGGAGTATGCCTTTATCGGCGGCAGCATGGGAGCCGTAGTCGGAGAGATGATTACGCGCGCGGTGGAGCGCGCATTGGACTCGAAAACGCCCCTGATTATAGTTTCCGCCTCAGGCGGAGCCCGGATGATGGAGGGTGTAGTTAGCCTGATGCAGTTGGCGAAGATATCGGCGGCGCTGGCTCGGCTGGATAAGGCGAAAGTTCCCTACATTTCTCTGCTGACGGATCCGACTACAGGCGGCGTGACTGCCTCGTTTGCCATGCTGGGCGACCTGAATATTGCCGAGCCTGGCGCGCTGATTGGCTTTGCCGGGCCACGCGTGATTGAGCAAACGATTCGGCAAAAACTTCCCGCTGGATTTCAGCGTAGCGAATTTCTGCTGGAGCATGGCATGCTGGATGCGGTAGTTCCTCGCAAAGAACTCAAACCTTATATTGCGCGGGCACTGGATTTCATGGTGGCGTGATGGGGTGCTCAGCTTCCCGCCTGTGAGGAACAATCGGAAGAGCGACCGGCTTTCAACTCGAAGCACAATCCTGTTTAAAAACGGGCGCCGGCTAATCTGCCAGCATCCATGCGGGCGAAAATAGGTATATTTGCTGAGACAAAACCCGCTAGCCATCTGAGTTTCCAACCCGGACCAAAGATCCTCAGATGGGCAACGGGTGTCTCCTTATCTGGAAGCATGTGCTTTGAAAGCACGGGTTTTGGAACCAGCTGTTCTACGTGCGACCTGGCCGAGTTCATCGGCGTTAAAGGCGTGGGTATCACCTTTGTCTGCAAACTCCACCGCAACTACATCGCCTGCTTCGCTATCAGCTGTCACGATGCCGACTCGTCCTCGAAATGAGGCCACCACGTTCTCTACATCTTTGACTTGTACTTTATCTCCAGTCTTCATATATCTCCTCTCAATCGGCCACCTTACTTAGACCAGCTTTGCGCTGGCCCTCGCATAGCTCAGGATGGTTGAGTAAAGTATACGTTTCCATTTCTGTTTCCCTGATCAGAACACTAGCAAGTCCTGATTGATTTCCAGGCCGGCATTCCCAAAATGGCCTTGGTAGCCTTGCGGGAAGTGATTCTGCCGGTCGTCAACAGCATGTCGCCAGCATGTATTGGCCAGTCCCTGCAGTTCCTTGGCTCGTCTGCTGTCTCGCCCTTGATCCTTGCGGGCTTAAGATGACTGGGGCTGCCGGTCGAATCCTCAAGGCGGTTTGATAATCTGAGGGGGAGAGAGACTCTAACGGAAAACGAACGACAAAGATCCTAAGACTTTGGCCACTTCCTACGAAACCGCAGTGACCCGGATGTTCGCGCTCGGTCATGAGCTGGCGCAAGCGCCTTCGCACAAGTTTGACTTGGCGCACATGCGGATGCTGTTGCAGGCGATGGATCATCCAGAGCGACGTTTCCCGGGCGTGCTAATTGCCGGCACGAATGGCAAAGGTTCGACGGCGGCGACTCTGGCTTCAATTCTGCAAACGTCGGGATTGAAAACCGGGCTATATACTTCGCCCCACCTGATTCGGATCAACGAACGGATACGGGTGAACGGCGTAGAAATCGGTGACGACGATTTTGCGTCTTTGCACGGCGAAGTGGATCGAGTTGCCGAAGGGCTGATTGAGCGGGGCGAATTGCCGTGGCATCCCAGTTTTTTCGAGATGATGACGGCGATCGCGTTCGCCCACTTCGCGAATGAGAAAGTCGAGTTGGCGGTGCTTGAAGTGGGCATGGGCGGACGGCTTGATGCTACCAACGTTGTGGAACCTCGGGTGAGCGTGATTACCGACATATCTCTGGACCATCAGAAATATCTGGGCGAGACGGTGGGCGAGATTGCGCGGGAGAAAGCGGGAATTATTCGTCCCGGCGGAGCGGTGGTGACGTTGCCGCAGCAGCCCGAGGCGAATGATGTAATCGGAAATACGATTCTGGAACTTGGGGCTCGCGCGGTGAATGCTGTTCCGTATGTGCCTCCGGTTTCACCGGGGAGTTCCGAATACCTGGTACCAAATGCCAACTCGGGCAAGTCCGGCTCTATTTACCGTTATCCGCTCCAAGTTCTCGGAGAGGAGATTTTGGTGGAGTCGCGGTTAGTGGGGCGGCATCAGTTGCGCAATATTGCGCTGGCCATCGCGGCGGCGGCAGAGCTGCATCAGCAAGGGTTCGGCGGCATCACTGCGCACAGCATCGAGAACGGAATCCGCGAGACGAATTGGCTGGGGCGCTTTCAGGTGATTCGAGCGCGACCGGGATGGCCGGAGATGGTGATCGATGTGGCGCATAATCCTGCGGGCGCGTGGGCATTGCGTTCCGCCCTTTCAGAGCACTATGAGGACCGTCCGCTGATTTTTGTTCTCGGAGCCATGCGGGATAAGGCAATCTCAGAAATGGCGGAGATTTTGTTTCCGCTGGCTGATCGGGTGATCGCGACCCGGCCGGAAAATCCGCGTGCGGCATCGCCGGAGGAGATTCAGCAGGCCGGGGCGCGAACTGGGGCGGAGATCGAACTCGTAGAAGATCCGCAACAGGCTCTGGAAAGAGCCCGAACGCTCGCACCCGCCGGCTCGGTGATTGTAATTACCGGCTCTATTTATTTGGTGGGCGAAGTGATGCGCAGTATGGGAAAACAAGTGTGAAGCCGCGTCACACGTCGGTTTTCCCCTAAAATAGAAGAGTGCAGGAAGCAAACTCACCCGTGGAAGTCGAACGTACGCCGCAACCGGCTGCCGAAGCCGAGCCTAGGCGAAGTCCGCATGCCATTCGCGGGAAGACCTACGGCTGGTTGAGCCGGTTGCGTTCGTATTTCATTCTCGATCTTTTGATCTGGTTTTATACGCTTCTCTTAGGATTGCTTGCTCTCCCTGGCGGGCTCTTCGACCGTAGTGGACGACGTTTGCATTGGTTTTCACAAGCCTGGTCGTGGCTCATCATGAAAACGATCCTGTCACCGGTTAAGGTCACCGGCCTCGACCGGATCGATACTTCGAAGACCCATGTCTACGCCGTGAATCATGCCTCGGCTATGGACATTCCGTTTCTTTACGTCCATCTGCCATTTCAATTCCGCATTGTCTTTAAGAAGGAATTATTGGTGTACCCGGTGGTGGGTTGGCAGCTGAAACGCTCGGGGCAAGTGTGCATCGATCAGCAGAAGCCGACCAATTCAATCGCTGCGATTCGTTCGGCGGTGAAGAGCCTGAAGTCGGGCATGCCGCTAGTCATTTTTCCGGAGGGCGGACGCACCCCGGATGGCGAGATCAAACCTTTTCTGCCAGGCGCCTTTTTCCTTGCCATTAAAGCCCAGGTAGATATCGTTCCGGTGGCTTTGATCGGAACCTATGAGCTTTTGCCGATGGATACGTATCACATCAAATGCCGCCCGCTGGAGATGCGTGTGGGCGAACCCATATCGACTGCGGGGCTGACAATGCGGGATTTGGAGGCGGTTTCGAAGAGGGTGAAGAAGGCGATGGAAGATCTGTACTACGAGCCATCCACGCTGTCGGCGTCTCCCTAACTGATGTAACTGTCTCGTCCTCGTCGTGTTTGTCATCCCGATTAAAGCGAGGGACGTTGGGGTTTGCTCATGGCAGCGGCACTCCCAGCAGATGCAAGAACCATGGTCCCTCGCTTTGCTCGGGATGACACCTTTTAGGGAGATGCTCAGCTCTGTCCTCTGCTCGGTTTGACCCTCCTGAATCCCTCCAATAAACTGAAAGACTCAGAACTCAAATTTTATGGCAGACAGTATTCATGTGAAGCTTCCGGACGGAAGCGTGAAGGATGTTCCCAAGGGGACGACCGCGCTTGATATAGCGAAGTCCATCAGTCCCCGGCTCGCCGACGCGGCGATAGTTGCGAAGACCAACGGTGACCTAATCGATCTGACCAAGCCCTTGGAAAAAGATACTGACCTGCGATTGCTCACCGAGAAAGACTCAGAGTCGCTCGAAGTTTACCGCCATTCGTCTGCCCATCTGCTGGCGGCAGCGGTGCTGGAACTTTTTCCGGAGACGAAACTCGGCCATGGGCCACCGACCGAGAGTGGATTCTTTTATGACTTCTACCGGCCAACTCCGTTTACGGCGGAAGATTTGGAGAAGATCGAGAAGAAGATGCAGGAATTGGTGCAGCAGAATATTCCTTATGCGCGCGAATTTCTGCCTCGCGATCAGGGGCTGGCGGAATTCAAAAAAGAAGGCGACTTCATGAAGTGCCATTTCATCGAGCAATTCACCAAGCCCGATGAAAAAATTTCTATCTACCGCACCGGCAAGTTCACCGACTTTTGCCGCGGTCCGCACATCCCCTCGACGGGGAAGATCAAGGCATTCAAGCTGTTCAATGTCGCCGGCGCTTACTGGCTGGGCGATGAGAAGAATCAGCAACTGCAGCGCATTTACGGAACTTCGTTTTTTTCGAAGAAAGATCTTGACGCGCACTTGCGGCAGCTGGAAGAAGCGAAGAAGCGCGACCATCGCGTGATCGGTCAGCAACTCGATTTGTTTTCGATTCAGGAACTGGCCGGCCCGGGGCTGATTTTCTGGCATCCCAAGGGCGGCATCATACGCAAGCAGATGGAAGACTGGATGCGCGAGGAGTATTTGAAACGCGGCTACTCGCTGGTTTACACGCCGCATGTGGCGCGGCGGCAGCTGTTCTTCACTTCCGGGCACGAAGGCTACTACTCGCAGAACATGTTCGATGCCATGGAACTCGACGACGCCGAATATCGGCTGAAGCCGATGAATTGTCCGGGACACATTCTGATTTACAAAGACTCACTAAAGTCGTATCGCGATCTTCCGGTGCGGCTGGGTGAGTTGGGAACGGTTTATCGCTACGAGCGCTCGGGAGTGATGCACGGATTGTTGCGCGTGCGCGGATTCACGCAGGATGACTCGCACATCTTCTGCACGCCGGAGCAGGTTGAAGGTGAGATTACGGGTTGTCTCGACTTTGCCTTGGATGTGCTGAAGGATTTTGGCTTCGACCAGTTCCAGACTGAGCTTTCAACCTGGGATCCGAATGACCGGAAGAATTTTGTCGGCAGCGAAGAGCAGTGGATCCACGCTACCGAATCGCTCAAGAAGGTGCTGGAACGCCGGAAGATTGAATACAAGACCATCCCGGGCGAGGCGGCGTTTTACGGGCCGAAGATCGACATTAAGTTGGTGGATGCGATCGGGCGGTTGTGGCAGCTCTCGACGGTGCAGGTCGACTTCAACCTGCCGCAGCGCTTCGGCCTGGAGTATGTGGCCGAGGATGGTTCACGCAAACAGCCGGTGATGGTGCATCGGGCGCTGTTCGGTTCGATCGAGCGATTCTTCGGAGTGCTGATCGAGCACTATGCGGGCGCTTTCCCGGTATGGCTGTCGCCGGTGCAGGTGGCGATGATTCCGATCAGCGAGCGGCATGCGGAGTATGCCAACAAAGTTGCGGATCAGCTTAAGGCCGTTGGCGTGCGAGTGCACGTCGATGCGCGCAATGAAAAGATGAACGCGAAGATTCGCGAGCATGCTATGCAGAAGGTGCCGTTCCTGCTGGTCGTTGGAGATAAAGAGGCTGAGGCCGGCAAGGTGAACGTGCGCACCCGTGGGAAAGAGAAGACTGAGGACATGGCTGCGGCTGAGTTCGTGGAGAAGATCAAGAAGTTGATTGCGGAGAAGAGCGCGGGGCTGTAAGCAAGACATTTCACCACAGAGGCGCAGAGACACAGAGAAAATCTCTTAGGTCTGTGATCAGTGGGCGAATCGCTGAGTTCGGGTTGCGCCTCCCGTCACTTGTGGGCCGCCGGGTTGTAACATGGTTCCCGTGCATTCGCTAGCGGAACGCGTGTTGGGGCATATTCGGCGGGAGGAATTGCTGCGGGCTGGAGAACGGGTTGGTGTCGCGGTTTCGAGTGGGATTGATTCTGTTGCGCTGTTTCGGCTGCTGCTTGAGTTGCGGAGTGAATTGGGCGTTGTGTTGTCGGTTGCTCATTTCAACCACAAGCTGCGCGGGACTGAGTCAGATGCGGATCAGGAGTTTGTCGAGGGACTGGCCCGCGAACACGGATTGGAATTTTATTGCGAGAGCGGCGATGTGGCGGCCCTTGCTACTAGGGAACATTCTGGAACGGAAGCGGCTGCGCGCGAATTGAGGTATGGATTTTTTGGCAGGCTGCTGGGGTCGGGGGAGAGTTTAGATGAAGACAGAAGTACCTCAGGGGCTGAAGCCCAAAATCCAGAAGGCCCTGATCGCAGCGCCGAAAGCGCGGCGCCACCCCAAGGCGAGGATCCTCAGGGGCTAAAGCCCGAATCAGCGAGGCAGTTTATCGGCACGACTGAAGTCGTGCCCTTCCCGAGCCCAGTTCGGGCAACGGCTGAAGTCGTGCTTCTTCCGAAATCTACTCCGGCAACGGCTGAAGCCGTGCCCTTTCAGAACCGCTTTCAAAAACCAGTTCCGAAAAGCCCTCTGGACAAGATCGTCACCGGGCACACGCTCGACGATCAGGCCGAGACGGTGCTCATGCGGTTGATCCGCGGTACGGGACTGCGTGGGCTTGGCGGAATCTATCCGCGCATCCTGATTGAACACGAGGAGGACGAAGGTCACGGCGAAATTGTGCGTCCGCTACTTGGAATTCGGCGGCGAGAATTGGAACAATACCTGGTAAATCTCAAGCAGCCGTGGCGGGAGGACTCAACCAACGCCGAGGGCAAGTTCACCCGTAACCGCGTGCGCCAACTGGTCGTGCCGCTGCTGGAGAGGGAGTTTAATCCGTCGGTGGTTGAAAATTTTGCCGAACTGGCGGAGATTGCCCGCGACGAAGAAGATTACTGGGACAATGAAGTCTCAGGCTGGTTAGGGACAGTCGTGCAGTGGTCGCGGCCGGAATGGGCGCGCGGGATTCCTGGCTTCGACCAAACCCAACCCGTGGAGCAGGTTTTGGTACAGATTCAGTCGCCGCGGAAACAACCTGACCCCGAGTTATTGGCACGCATCGAACAGCCCGGTCCGGCAGTCATGAATGCATCGGTGAGCCGGCCATGGCTGCTCACTGAAACGCGCGCTGTGCAGAGAAGAGTGGTGAAGGCCATCGGCGAACAGGCCGGGATTCCGCTGGAGTTCAAGCACGTCGAAGAAATTCTGCGATTTGCCTCGGAAGACGGTCCGTCAGGCAAAGAGTTGTCCCTGCCATTGGGATGGAAGCTTTTGCGCGAGCGGGAGGCGCTGGTTTTTGTGACTCCCGATCTTCGCCGCCAGGAGCGGATTCCGGACTACGAATACTCTCTGCCTGTGCCCGGGCGCACCGTCATTCCTGAACTCGGGGTAGTAATCGAAGCGTTGCTGGCCAATCCCGCCTCGCAACTTGCAGAGTATAATCAGCGAGACCTTCTCAGGGCAGAGCTGTTGCGCCAACCATTGTTCGTGCGGAACTGGCGGGCGGGAGACCGCTTTTGGCCGGCTCACACCAAAGCGCCCAAGAAAGTCAAAGAGCTGCTGCAGGAAAAACATGTGCCTCAACCGGAACGCAGGTTATGGCCGGTGGTGGTGAGCGGAGACGAAATCGTTTGGATGCGCGGATTTCCTGTGCCCGACCTGCTTCGTGCCCGTCCGGATCAGGAAGGTGTGCTGATCAAAGACATGACTGAGGAGAATGGAATTTAGGGTGGGTCTGGGGACATTTCCGAACAGGGGGTTCTCGTCCAGGGCGGCAACGACAGAAGAGGAGGCACGCGATTTCATGAGCGGGCAAAAACCCACACCACTTCGGCAGGTGATTGCGTCCGACCAGATCCAAAAGCGGGTAAAGGAACTGGGTCGCCAGATCTCCAGTGACTATCAAGGGCAAACGATTCAGGCTCTGGCCGTGCTGGAGAATGCGTTTATTTTCATGGCCGATCTGGTACGGGCGCTCGATGTTCCCGTGGTATGCCAGTTCATCAAGCCCAAGTACAGCAAGCAGGGAAATGGCGGCGGCGAGGTGATGGAGATCTTCTTCAGCCACGCACCCGACATTCGCGGCCAGCATATTCTTCTAGTCGAGGGCCTGGTGCACTCCGGAGTCACCAGCGAATTCCTCATGAACGACCTGCGCGCGCGAGGAGCGGCGTCGGTGAAACTTGTCACCCTCCTCGACCGTCAGTCCGCGCGCCGCGTGGCTCTGCAACCGGACTATTTCGGGTTTCTTGTAGATGAAGCTTTTCTGGTGGGCTACGGCCTGGGGGCGGTGGAGCAGATTAATCGCAATATCCCGTATTTGGCCGCAACTTCAAGTCATCAGATGACTTAGGTTACGCGAAGAACGGCGCGCCTTTTTCCTGAAGAAAATGTAGAATATGGGCTAACGGTCTAAGGGAATTTCTCTATCGAAATTGGCGGAGTGGCATCTAATCAAACGTAGGAGCCTCGGGAATTCGGATTTAACTATCGGCCCTCGGTTTCTTCAGGAGTTTCTTGGTGAATTCAACAGTTAAAACCGTAGTGTTCTGGGTGGTAATCGGGCTCTCAGCCCTCCTTTTGTGGACCGTGATTCAGCAGGGCCGCAGCGGACAGAAGGATACCGAGGTGAATTTCTCCCAATTCATGTCTGACGTGGATCAGGGGAACGTGCACGAAGTCACGGTAGACGGCATGCAGCTGCGCGGGAAGCATCGCGACGGCTCTGCCTTCCATACCACCGTCCCGGCAAATTATCCAGAGATGATTAAGTCGCTCCATGACAAGGGCGTTTCGATGACCTTCCGTGACGCCAACAGCGGCAGCTGGCCGCTGCAATTGCTGGGGACGTGGGCTCCGCTGATTCTTCTGGGCGCGCTGTGGTTCTTCATGATCCGCCAGATGCAGACCGGCGGCAATAAAGCGCTTTCCTTCGGCAAGAGCCGGGCTCGTCTGCTCTCGATGCAGCAGAAGAAAGTCACGTTCAAAGACGTGGCGGGCGTGGAAGAGGCCAAAGAAGAGCTCCGCGAGATTATCGAGTTTTTGCGCGAAGCCCAGAAGTTCCAGAAGCTTGGCGGCAGAATTCCCAAGGGAGTGCTCTTGGTTGGGCCTCCAGGAACCGGCAAGACCTTGTTGGCGAGAGCGGTTGCGGGCGAAGCCAACGTTCCGTTCTTCTCCATCTCGGGTTCCGATTTCGTAGAAATGTTCGTAGGCGTTGGCGCCAGCCGTGTACGCGATCTGTTCGAGCAGGGCAAGAAGAATGCTCCCTGCATTATCTTTATCGACGAAATTGATGCTGTGGGACGGCATCGCGGAGCTGGTCTCGGTGGTGGTCACGATGAGCGCGAGCAGACGCTGAACCAGTTGCTGGTCGAGATGGACGGTTTCGAATCGAACGAAGGCGTCATCTTGATGGCGGCGACGAACCGGCCTGACGTGCTCGATCCTGCGCTGCTGCGCCCAGGACGCTTTGACCGACGCGTGGTAGTCAGCCGTCCCGATGTGCGCGGACGGGAAGAGATTTTGCGCGTACACACTCGCAAGATTCCTCTGGCTGAGGATGTCGAACTTTCGGTGCTGGCTCGCGGTACGCCCGGATTTTCCGGAGCTGACCTGGCCAACATGGTGAACGAAGCTGCCTTGGCTGCGGCCCGGCAAAATCGCAAGGCAGTGCTGATGTTCGACTTTGAGGTCGCCAAGGATAAAGTTCTGATGGGCGTAGAGCGCAAGTCGCTGATTCTTTCTGACGAGGAAAAGAAAGTGACGGCATACCACGAGGCGGGCCACGCGTTGGTAGCGGCTAAGTTGCCGGGTTCCGATCCGGTGCACAAAGTCACGATTATCCCGCGCGGGATGGCGCTCGGCGTGACCATGCAGTTGCCGGTCGATGATCGGCATAACTACACCAAGGAATACTTGAAGACCGACCTGGCGATTCTTATGGGCGGCCGTTTGGCTGAGGAAATCTTCCTGAACCAGATGAGCACTGGCGCGGGCAACGACATTGAGCGGGCCACGGAAATGGCGCGCAAGATGGTCTGCGAGTGGGGCATGAGCGATCTTGGCCCCCTCACCTTCGGCAAGAAAGAAGAGCAGATCTTCCTGGGCCGCGAGATCAGCCAGCACCGCGATTACAGCGAAGACACAGCCATCAAGATCGATGGCGAGGTCCGCAAGCTGGTAAATTTCGGCTACGAAACCGCGAAGAGCATCCTGGAGGGCAATCGCGATACCTTGCAGAAAATCGCGGCGGCTTTGCTGGAGCGGGAAGTGCTCGATGCCTCCGAAGTGATGATGCTAGTGGAGGGCAAAGAATTGCCTCCGATGAAGTCTCCTTCCAAGCCTGACGACGGCGTACAGCAAGTGCTGAAGCCGGAACCGGGACGCGGCATCGTGAAGGGCGGAGAAAGCCCGGCGCGAGCTTAGACTGATTCGTTAGTGATCAAAATTATAAGGGCGGCCTGATGGCCGCCCTCTTTATTTATCCGGCCTCTTTATCCGTTGACCGTACTCATCATGTGCTCGGGGTAGCGCAGTCCGGCAGCGGCTCCGGTGGGGAAGATTTCGTCGATTCGCTGCAGATCCTTCGCAGTCAGCTTCACCTCGAGCGCTGCGACATTCTCTTCCAGATACTTCCGGCGTTTCGTGCCCGGTATCGGAACGATGTTCTTATCCTGCGCCAGCGCCCATGCCAGCGCTAATTGCGAAGGCTTGCAGCCTTTCTCCTTCGCAATTTCCTCCACCCGACGCACCAGATCGAGATTCTTCTGAAAGTTCTCACCTTGAAACCGCGGCGAGAATCGCCGGTAGTCGTCTGCCGAGAGGTCTTCGAAGCGAGTGAACTGTCCGGTCAGAAAACCGCGTCCTAGCGGACTGTAAGCGACAAAGCCGACGCCGAGTTCGCGGCAGGCAGGCAGGATTTCCTCCTCTGGCTCGCGGCTCCAGAGTGAATATTCGGTTTGCAGCGCAGTGATGGGATGCACCTTTACCGCGCGGCGCAGAGTTTGCGGCGAGGCCTCGGAAAGCCCGATGTGGCGGATTTTCCCTTCCTTTATAAGTTGCGACATGGTGGCGACCGTTGCTTCAATCGGCGTATTCGGATCGACACGATGCTGATAATACAGATCAATCGTTTCCACTCCCAGCCGCTTCAAACTTCCTTCGCAAGATCGACGGATGTAGTCAGGCTTACCATTAACGCCGCGCACGGTTGGGTTCGCAGGATCGCGAACGATGCCGAATTTCGTAGCCAATACCACTTTGTCGCGCTTGCCCTTGATGGCGCGGCCCACCAGTTCTTCATTCTTATAGGGGCCGTACATATCCGCCGTATCGAGAAAAGTGACGCCCAGATCGATAGCGCGGTGAATAGTGGCGACAGACTCGTCGTCATCGCGGCCACCGTAAAACTCCGACATTCCCATGCAGCCGAGGCCGATAGCTGAGACTTTCAGACCACTGCGTCCAAGTTCGCGAAATTGCATAATAATTCCTTTCAGAAAAGTGCTGGAATGGTGAATCTACTCACTAGATGCGGATGAGTGGCTTGTGGGATTCAGTGACATTTCCGATGTGGTAGGCGGGAATTCCGGCGGTTTGCAGGTCGAGCACAAGCTGTTTGCCATCGAGCTCGGCAATTGAAATGAGAAGTCCACCCGCGGTTTGCGGATCGAACAGCAAAGTCTTCAATTCCGAGCTGATCGGCGATTCATATCCAACTGTGCACTCGGCGAAGTCGCGGTTCGCCTTCAGGCCGCCCGGCACATAACCCGCACGAATGCACTCAATCGCTCCGGGCAGAACCGGAATTTCGTTCGGAAAAAATCGCAGCCCAACGCCGCTTGCCAGTGCCATCTCACGGGCGTGACCAATCAGGCCGAAGCCGGTAACGTCAGTCATGGCGTGCACGCGAAATTGTTTCTCCACAATCAGTTCCGCAGCTTGTTTGTTCAACGTTGTCATCGACTGAACCGCTGCGTCGATCCAAGCTTGTTCAGCCTTTCTATTCTTGATCGCCGTGGCGATCACGCCGGTGCCCAGCGGCTTGGTAAGAATGAGCATGTCCCCCGGCTTGGCACCTTGATTGGCCAGAATCTTCTTGGGATGAACCATCCCGGTGACTGCATAGCCAAACTTGGTTTCGTCATCGCGAATGCTATGCCCGCCGATCACCGTGCAACCGGCTTCGACCATCTTCGAAAGTCCACCGGCCAGGATTTGCTCAAGAATTCCGAGATCCGCTTTCTCGGGAAAGCACACCAGCGCGAGCGCAGTGAGCGGCTTTCCGCCCATGGCGTATATATCGCTGAGCGAATTCACAGCGGCGATCTGACCAAAAACATAGGGATCATCAACGATCGGAGTAAAAAAATCGACCGTCTGCACCAGCGCCTGATCGGGCGCGATTTGATACACTCCGGCGTCGTCGGCATGATCGAAGCCGACTAGAACATTCGGGTCGTGTTGCCGGGCTAATTTCCCAAGCACCGTGTCCAGCGCCGCCGGACTCAGCTTGGACGCTCAACCCGCGGCTTTTACCGACTCCGTAAGGCGGAATGGTTTCGTTTCGGCCATGAGTCATTGTACCGAGTTGCGATTACGGAACAGGTGAGAGGATCACTTCACAGCCACATCAGTGACGTGAATGTCAGGATACTGCCGATTCCACTGCGCGGAAATACCCTCAAAAGTCAGTCGAAAGGGTTTGCTCTGCCCTGGGCCAAGGGGGGAGACCATGAGGTCCACGGCTTCCGGATAAGGTCCGCTGGTTTTCAGGACCTGCAGGGGAACATCTTCTCGCTGGGCGATCTGTCCCATGTCATCCTTGAATTGCACTTCAACTACTACATGCGTGACCGTTTTGTCGCCCGCATTGGTAATGGTTCCGTCGACGTAACTGACGGTTGCCCCCACAAAATTCTCCGCGGCGCTCATTTTGAAATCGGACAGCTTTAAGTTCGCGGCATAAGGGGGCGGTCCGGATGGGCCCTTAGGCTGGCCGCGCAAAAGAAACGCCGCAACGAGGGCAACAACAATGACGGCGGCTACTGCGATGGCGATAATACGTCGGCTGGAATCAGGCTCTTCCGTTACTGGAGTTGGCTGGATCAGGCCGCCCATGAACGGATTGTAGATGGTTGAGTTTCTATTGTCGATTTGACCGAGAGTATATCGGAATTCAGAACCGCTACTCTCCGCCCACGGTTAACCCGTCAACTCGAAGCGTCGGCGAGGCCACCGATCCACGGAACTCGAGATCGTTTGCGATCTCGGAGATGTTGAAGAAAATTTCTTTTAAATTTCCCGCCACCGTGATTTCTTCGACCGGATAGGCGAACTCGCCGCCGGAAATCCACAATCCCGAAGCGCCCCGCGAATAATCGCCCGTCACCAGGTTCGCGCCATGACCCAGAAATTCCGTTACGTAAAGACCCTCTTTGATTTCAGAAATCAATTCCTTCGGCGTTCTCGTCCCCGGCTGCAAAAAATAATTGCCGGGGCCAATGCCCGGCGTACCCGCGAGCCCGCGAGAAGCGTTGCCGGTTGTCTTGAGCCCGAGTTTCTTGGCCGTGTAAGTGTTCAAAAGATAGGAGCTCAACAAGCCTCGCTCAATTACCACCGTTCGCCGCGTGGGCACACCTTCGCCGTCGAACGGGCTGGTGCCGAAGCCGCCGGGGATGGTTCCGTCGTCGATAATGGTGACGTTGTCGCCGGCCACTTTTTGTCCCAGCTTGCCCGCGAGAAACGAAGCGCCGCGGTAAACCGAGTCGCCGTTAACTCCCTCGAAGATGTGTTCGAGAATCGACGTCGCAACCATGGGATCGAAGATGATCGGGACTTGCGCGGTCTTCGCCTTGCGCGCGCCTAAACGACGCAACGTGCGCTCGGCCGCAACTTTACCTACCTGCTCGGGCGATTCAAGTTTAGACAGCGTGCGCGCCACCGAGAACCAGTAATCGCGCTGCATGGCACCGTCAGCAGTTTGCGCAATCGGCACGGCCGCCACGGAGCAGTAAGACCGGCGATATTCGCCAACGAATCCATGCGAGTTGGCTAGAACTTTGTGGCCAGTCGCAGCATCGAACGATCCGCCTTCAGAATTCTTGATGCGCGGGTCGAAGTCGAGCGCGGCTTTTTCGGCGCGGCGCGCGTAATCGATGCGATCGGAACCGGCCAGCGAATAAACATCTTCGTGATAAAGATCGAGGTCGTTTGTGAGTTGGCCCAGTTGCGCCGGGTCAGGGATTCCGCCGAAGGGATCTTCGGAAGTGATCTTCGAAAGCTCCAGAGCGGACTTCACCATGCGGTCGAGGCTGGCGCGGGAGAAATCGCTTGAGTAGGTGCTGGCCGCGCGCTGGCCGTTGAATACGCGGACGCCGATGGATCGCGATCCGGATTCTTTCAGCGTTTCGACCTGGCCGAGGCGGACCAGCGTGGAGAATTCATCGCCTTCGCGGACTACGCATTCGGCGGCAGTTGCGCCGCCGTTCATGGCGCGGCGGACGATGTCCTGGGCGAGGGAGCGTAGGTCGGTTTCTAACTTCGGGTTTCCAGTTTCTAGTTGGGTTGAAGGCATAAGTCCTGATTTATCTTATCCCAAATGAATGGGTTGGTTTTTCTCTACGCGGTTCGGTTGACGACAAGTCAGCTTTCCACAATCAATTAATTGCTTATAATGCAAATATGCATTACAATTGTTCAACAGGTGAATACATGACTACTTTGACGGTGACCGCTCGGGGGCAAGTTACGTTTCGGAAGGAGGTTTTACAACATCTCGGCATCAAACCCGGCGAAAAGATTGCGTTGGATCTCCTGCCCGACGGCCGGGGCGTGATCCGGGCGGCACGTCCGACGGGAAGGATCCAGGACTTCTTTGGTGTGCTTGCCGGCAAGACGAAGAAGGTGGCCACCATCGAAGAGATGAATGACGCCGCAGCTCGCGGCTGGTCTGGAAAGAAATGACGGGCAAGAAGTGAAAATCGCGGTGGACACGAATGTTCTGGTGCGGGCGGCTGTGCGTGACGACGTCGAGCAGGCCGATACAGCCACGAAACTGATGGCCCGAGCCAAAATGGTCGCCATTGCGGTTCCCTCCCTGTGCGAGTTTGTTTGGGTTCTGCGTAGCGTTTATCGCTTTCAGTCAGCGGATATAGCCAAGGCAATTCGTACTTTGCTTACAGCGGAAAATGTGGAGACGAACCGAGCGGCAATTGACGCTGGCCTAGCCGTACTCGACGCGGGCGGGGATTTTGCCGACGGCGTGATTGCTTACGAGGGCAGATGGCTCGGCGCGGAGACGTTCGTTTCGTTCGATAAAAAGGCGGTTGAGATGCTCTCCTTGGCTGGGGTATCGGCGCGTCTGTTATAGACGGCAGCCAGAAATCGCTGCTGGTGGGCCAGTTTCAATTTGATCCGTACATTCCGAGACCAAACCCAACAAAATAAATCACGACCGCCGAGAGCAACACTGCACCAAAGTTGCGCAGCGCGCGATCAACGCGGCTTTTCGGCTCGCCATTCTTAGGAGACAAACCACTGCGCCACAAATAGGCAGCGCCTGATGCAAAGAGCAAGAGTCGAAACCACCCAACAACATTTGTGTTAATTGTCACGTCGCAATCTCATCCGACTTGCGATCCAATACAGCCCACAAAACGAATTTCCCTGTGTCTCTGTGACTCTGTGGTGAAAAAGAAGTTCACTGCATAAACCCGCCGGGATCTTTTTTCGCGGTGCCACCCACGGTCAGGCGATCAATCTTGATCGTCGGAATGCCCACGCCTACCGGCACAGCTTGTCCATCTTTGCCGCAAGTGCCAACGCCCTCATCAAGTTTCAAATCATTGCCGACCATCGACACGCGCGTGAGAACATCCGGGCCGTTCCCGATCAGCGTTGCCCCTTTGATCGGCGCGGTGATCTGGCCGTCTTCGATCATGTAGGCCTCTGAAGCTCCGAACACGAACTTGCCGTTGGTAATGTCGACCTGGCCTCCGCCGAAGTTGACGGCGTAGATGCCGCGCTTCACCGAGCGAATGATATCTTCTGGATTATCCTGGCCTGCCAGCATGTAGGTGTTGGTCATGCGCGGCATGGGGATATGTTCGTAGCTCTCGCGGCGACCGTTGCCGGTATCGGCGATGCCCATCAGGCGCGCGGAAAGCTTGTCGCTTAGGTAGCCTTTGAGAATTCCTTTTTCAATGAGAACGGTTTCCTGCGTGGGTTCGCCTTCGTCATCGACGTTGAGCGATCCTCGGCGCCAGGGCATAGTGCCGTTATCGATGACGGTGCAGCCTTCGCTGGCGACGCGTTTGCCAATGAGACCCGCAAACGCAGAAGTTTTTTTGCGATTGAAATCGGCTTCCAGTCCGTGTCCAACAGCCTCATGAAGAAGGACGCCAGGCCATCCAGGGCCAAGCACGACTGCCATTTCTCCCGCGGGAGCTTCGCGCGCGTCGAGTTGCAGAATCGCTTGC
>DATNMU010000249.1:0-3916 GCA_035602195.1 Candidatus Acidiferrum sp. | reverse complement strand
TATAACAGTTGCTCGCTTCGAGCACGGAAAAGGTCCACTTATGAAAAGAATCAGTTTTGCAGCATCTAGATGTTTTTTGGCACTCGTTGCTAGTTGTCTACTGCTCGCCGGAATGGGGTGGTCTCAGGACGATAAGGACGAGTCGAGTATTCAAAAACGAATTGGTACATCAGCCGACGTTCTCAACGAAATCATGGGGACGCCAGACAAAGCGATTCCCGATAGAGTGATGAGGGAAGCAAAGTGCATTGCAGTGGTTCCTTCGATGGTGAAAATTGCGATTGGTTTCGGAGGAAGCCACGGGAAAGGCGTCGCTGTCTGCCGCCTAGAAAACGGTCGCTGGAGCGCCCCCGCGCCGATTACGATTACTGGTGGAAGCTGGGGATTACAACTGGGCGGCCAAGCTATCGACTTGGTGATGGTCGTGACCAATGACCAAGGAATGCAACATCTCCTCACTAGCAAGTTCAAGATCGGCGCTAATGCATCGGCGGCCGCTGGCCCTGTTGGACGTGACGCAGGGGCGGACACAGACTGGAAAATGAAAACAGAGATGTTGACTTATTCCCGAGCGCGGGGGCTTTTCGCGGGCATAGACCTGAATGGCTCGGCGATCACGCAGGATAAGGATGAAACCCGCCTTCTCTACGGAAAGTTTGTGCCCTTCGAGGCCATTTTGAAGGGCAAAGTCCGACCTCCGGGCGGGAGCGGGATGTTCGAGGCGGCGTTGAGGAAATATGCAAACCAGGCGGGGGATCGCGGCGAGTTGAAAACAACCCCCAAGAGCACTGAGTCCGCCAGTGGTGTTAATCGTTAAGAGAGGAGTGCGGCGGCGAGTTTAGTGAGGCCCTGGAAGATTACGGACATGCGAATAGTAAGCGAATCGTATCAGAAGTAGTTATCTTCATTGTGCGAGCACGGTGGGGGCGTTGCCGAAGGCAGCCCCCTTTTTTTTCGTCTGCACACTCCCGGAAATGCGGTTCGTAAAATGTAAGATTAGGAAGAGGACCATGAAAGCCATGTACGCCTTGCTCACTTCGTGGGCGGATGGATGAGCGATAGGAGCGTCCGACGATGGCAAATTTCTTCTTCACCGGCGGTAGCGGAGGCCAACAGGCCATCAACCTCGACCAGGTTCGCTTAGTGAGCCAAGACACAGCGACGAGCATGGTGACTATCTACTTTCAGCTCGAGCACACAATCATGCTTGAGGGCGAGGTAGGAAGGCAGTTCATGGACGTGATCGGCGGCCTGAAGTCCGAGGCCAAGGCTTTGGCGCACGGGGTGGTGGCGCGGAGCAACACCGTGGAGTCCGCACCAAAGAAGCGGAAACCTCACTCCGAAGCGTGAAGATGGAGAATTCGCACTTCGGACAGACCGTGGTTGCTCTTTGCGGGGCATCGCTATAGCGAGGATAAACGAACCGACCAGTCCGACCATCCGGAGAGATTGCTGTTCCAAAGTAGCCAAATTTCCACGATACATATCCCGCGTGGTAAAGGTGTAGCAGCGGCCCCTGCTCCGTTTGCCTCAAAATGGGCCGTCTCACGGCCAACCAACACCCTCCAACAGATCGGGGTGCCAGGCGGTCTCTCCACATCGACTGTGATCTGCCAGCATCAAGATCACATCGTATATAACGCGATGGACATCATCTTCGGCGTCATGATTGATGTTGATATGCCCCTTGTACCAAAACTCGTTGCCGAACTGATCGCGCTTCGTTGTCTTACCGTAATCCAAGCCAATGGAATGTATTCTGAACTCTTCCAGTCTGTGAAGCTCATTCAGCTGCGATACCCCATCGTGATTGGCATCTACCCAGAGCCTCAACTTGCTCCAGACAGCGTCACGGTCGTCAATAATGCCGTCATCGTTGCCCCCGTTTACCGGAAGGTCAAACCAAGCAAGGGCTCGAAAACCATTTGGGTCGTTGGACGGTAACTGTTGTGTGAAATCTCCGAACAGCTCCTTCCCCGAGTCGATTACACCATCTCCATTCCGATCCAAAGCAAGGAACGCATTGTGATAATTTGGGTCTGTCCACGATATCTGCTCTTTCTTTCCAACGCCGCCGATGTCGAACCTGACGCCGTCCTGAGCAGAAGTCAGGTGAAACCCTTCGTTTGCAACATCTAAAATGATAGGAGATACGTATACACAAGTGCAGCTCCCGTCGCACTGGTAATGAGGCGTTGCGCATGTCACACCACCGTTGCAACATGTCGGGGGCGGAGGTTTATATAGTGGGTTCGCATCCACTGTCTGATCGTCGCATCCCGTAACGTTGGTCGCCATCATACCGCCGGAGTCATTCGTCCCCGATATCTGATTCATGACCGTCTGGCCCGCGACTTGATTGCTTCCGGTAACATCGGTCATACCGAAGCCATGGCCCACCTCGTGCAATCCAACCTTTGTAAAGACAGTTGAGTAGCCACCCTGGGTTGGGCTGAAGATCGGTTGGCCGTTCGACAAAAGCGTGTTAATGCCGATTGTTGTCGCACCGCTCGTCACATAGTTCCCAGTGATAGTTAGGGTTGTCGAGCGCCTACCCCTGTATTAGTGGACCCGTTGTTAAACGTCCAGGTGGCGGGATGCGAGGCGTCGGAGGGCGTGAACGTGACGCCGGAGTGATTGCTACCGGAATCAGCCGCGTTCCAATCGGAAATCGCCGATTGCAACTGGGTCCCCTCGGTGCCACTGATATTTCCCAGTGAGGAAGATTATTCACTTGACAAAAGTAGGCACGTAGGCGCATACTGCCTTACATGGAAGCAACTGGTCATCCTTTCTTGGATTTAGCGGCAGAGCGAGAGGCGTGCATCACCTTCCGCAAATCCCGCTTGATGCTTGCCAGTAACTTCCTCGTCGGTACTCGTTTTAATTCTTCCCGTTTCTGCTTTGCGTCCAATGGAGAACTCCGATGACTCTAATTGACGTTATAAACCTGTTCGACACTGACGACAAATGCCGCGAGCTGCTTGTGCGCCTTCGCTGGCCGTATGACGTTGACTGTCTCCGCTGCCACGGTCCAGTAGTTGAACTCGCGACAACGAAGCAACTGTTTTACTGCAAGGATTGCGACTATCAATTCAGCGTCACCGCTGGCACGATCTTCAACGATTCGCATCTGCCCTTGCAGAAGTGGTTTCTCGCCGTTCTCTTGCTCTGTGAGGCCAAGAAAGGTATGAGCGCCCTGCAACTCAAGCGCACGATCTGGGGATTGCACAAAGGTTCTTACAAAACGGCGTGGTATCTCTGCCACAGGATTCGAGCAGCCATGAAAGAGGCAGAGCGTCCAATGCTGGAAGGTACTGTCGAGATGGACGAAACCTACGTTGGCGGAAAAATGTTGGGCCGGGGTTCCAAAGCTGCCAAGGCTGCGAAGGAAGTAGTTATCGGCATCCGGCAGCGCGGCGGAGATGTTAGGTTCTTCCATGTTGAAGATGCGAAATCCGGCACGCTGCAAAAGTACATCACTGAGAACATCAGCGCTGATGTGGACGTAATCATTACCGACACCCTGCAAGCCTACAAGTCTGCGGTCGGCGAGATGGAACATAAAACCGTCAATCACATGGCCCAAGAGTACGTTCGTTACGAGGATGGAGAGTGCATCACAACGAACACGATTGAGTCGGCCTTTAGTCTCCTCAAGAGGGGCATTGTAGGTTCTTGGCACAAGATCAGCGCAAAGCACCTCCCAGCCTATCTCGCGGAGATGGAGTTCCGCTTCAATCGCCGAAAATCCACGACCTTGTTCTTGGATACGTTGCGTCATATGGTTACTTCGCCTGTGCTCACCTTTTCGCAACTCACAAGCTAGAAAGCGGCCTTGAAGTCATTGGTCGGCTTCGGGCCACGAATGAGCTTTAGATCATGCTGCCCGTAATCGTTCGCGGCATGGCAGAGG
>DATNMU010000248.1:0-9848 GCA_035602195.1 Candidatus Acidiferrum sp. | reverse complement strand
GGGAAACTGAGGGTATGAAAAAACCAGAATTGATCGACACGGGCTGGCTTGGGCCACGGAGCGAAATGGATCGCGCCAGTCATCGTTTCGGCAAGTGCTCTGAGTGCCATAAGATCATCTGCGTCGAAAAGGCCGTGGCTGAAGGACCGAGTACTCAGCGAGAAACAAGTAGAATGCTCGATAAAGCGTTTCGCGCACACGTTGAGCTGGAGCATTCCGAGGATTTCCCCTAAGCCGCCGCTAGCCTGCCCACGGGTTGGGATTGAAAAGCCCTCATTGTTGTTCCCTGCTTGTGGAGCAAGACCGCCCGCCGTTAGAACATTTCAAGACTGCACGGCTCAAATATCTTGGCATTTGGCACGGCCTTATTTTGCCGGGGAGCTTTTCATCCGGGATCTAGCAATGAGAGTAGAATTGTGCCAAAGCCTGGGGGTGCGAAATGATTCATCTTCTCCGCAAGCTCTGGCTGCGCGACGAAGGTCAAGACATAGCCGAGTATGCCGTAATGTTGGCTGTCATCTTGGTTTTGGTGGTTGGTACGATTCGCCTGGTGGGAACTAACGCGAACACCGTGTTTTCCAACGCGGCCAGTTCAATTCAATAGGTCTATCGGCGGACGCTGAACCGCTCACTTATCTCGGAGAGTGTTGCGCCCTCATACTCATCAACGATTTCCTGCTCAGGTGCGATGATCCGGCTCCCGTGAGTTCCTTAACGCATTTGTTCCACGCCGCATCTAGCTAAGGTCCAGGGTCGTGATGCCCTCTTGCTTTGTAGGCATATATAACTGCCAGCAGCGGTGGGGCGAGGATGAATCCCCAGAACGGAATTGCAAACCCCAGGATGACAGGCACTAATATCGAGGCCCACATTGGCACTTTGGCAACGCGGCGCATGATATAGGGCTGGAGCAGGAGCCCGTCGACGACGACGATTACCGCGTACAAGATCAGCACGTAGAGGGGATGCTGCCAGTCGTGCGAGCGTAGCAACGCCGACAGCACCGGGCCGACCAAACTGAGTGCTGGCCCGAGGTGCGGGACGATTTGCAGCGCGGCAGCAAGCACTGCCCAAAGCGGCGCCCACGGCACTTTGAGGATCCATAGCCCTACCAGCCACAACAGCGCCACTGCGATGGAATCCTGCATCTGTGCGACCGCCCAGCTCTTTAGGGCAGAGCCCGTGACGAGAATGTGATTTCGGGGGTCCATTGGCCGTGTGGTCTCGTTGCGTTCTCTGTAGAACGTACCCCGCCGATTCTGTCCATAGCAATAGGGGACAGTCCGATGAGCACACCTCCGCGGGGCATTCCCGGCCCATACCGCTACTTCTTGAGAGGGACGAGCATGCGGGGCACTCGAGATCAGAATCGACCCGGACGATCTTGTCAGGCGTGATGGAATGACCGCACTTCGGACAGACGGTATTGCGTAACGCCAGGCCTTTGGCGAGTTTGATTTTTCTCTTTGCGGGGCATCACTTTGTTTTTGATACGGCAGTGCGACACTTCGACCCCGGCGCGTTACGGCTTCAGTGGGAGTTTCCAGGGATCGCCGCCGTGGCCTAAGTACCGCTAGGAAGTAGCTGACCTACGTTCCATTGTGGCACTAATCAAACATGACTAACGTTACCTACATGAGATGTTACACAACCTTAGTATGATGTGTAACTTTGCCACTTAAGTGCGCCTAAGTGCTACGGACCTATCGTTTGACTAAGTGCTTGGGGCCTGTTGTAATGTTGAGTGTCGAAGGGAACCGCAATGACAGATACGGCAATTGAAAACGTTAAATCGAGCTTTGGTCCGCCCCAGGAGCCGGTCATTTCACCAAGCGAGTGCGTCGCGTCCTTAGAATTGGCAGAGCGAATGTACGACAACATACGATCAAGAGGAGATGTGCCAGAACCATATCTCGCTGCATGAAAAGCGAAGTCGCAGGGGCCGCGATTATGGATGGCTTTTATTGCGCCAACGCTCAGCCGCTCGGGATCCGTTGGGTCCGACAGCAAGATTAAGCGCCGCCTTGTCGTCTTTGCTTCTTCTTCTTACTTCGCAGAGCGTATCAACTTGCTTCAGGGTCAAGGAGAGTTGAGCATCCAACTGCTTCGATCAACACCGAAGCCCGGCTCGGCTTATCTGGGCGGGCTTTCTGCATCGCGAGCTCAGTGACCCGCTACGCCGTTTTCTTCCCCGCCTTCACCCTCGCCCATCTCGCCCTTTGTGCAGCGGCCATCCTCTTACGTGCGGCTGCCGACAGAGTCCGTTTGCCACGTATAGGAACAACTTTCGCCTGCTCCGCTTTGTTTTGCCGCACTTTTGCCCACCGCGCTCTTTGTGCAGCGGCGATCCTCGCCCGAGCTGACGCGGACAGCCTTCTGGTGCCTGATCCTTTTCCGTACGCGTTGCCAAAGGCGGCTAGCGCAGCGCCAATTCCGCGAAGTTCCTTGGTCAACCGATCCTGTTCCTTCTTTAACAACCGCACGACTCCAGCTAGATTGTCCATTGAGTTCCCCTCGCGAGGGATTGTATCAAGCGACGTTCGTGCCAGTTAAGAGTTGCCAACCATCCGGCAGCAAAGTGCGTTTATCGGTACTGATCGACGGACGAAACCGATAACTTCCGGTTTTACCGTCGCTCGAGAGGAATCTCACGGATTGTCAGCGGCAGAGTTCCTCGAAGAGGACTTCGGGACAACGTCGTCGGAGTCCGCGTTAAACGTAACTTCCGGTTTGCCCGTGATCCGTACGCAACGCCCGAGGCGGGCCATCTCACCGAGTTCCGCTCCTTTTTGGTGATATCCTTCCGCCACGCTGTTTTCTTGGGCCGCGCGGGATGACTTACTTCCCGCGCCCCCCCGACGTATGCAGAGCAAGGTGGCTCAGATGAAAATATTGTCGTTGAGATGTTTGCTTTTGGCTGTGCCGATGGCCAGCGCGCTCGCGCAGACGCCGGCGCTGCAGACGCCGGCGCTGCAAATGAATGTTGTTTACGTGTGCACGGACGGGCAAAGCTTCAAAGTCTTTTCGTGCGACAACACCACGGGCGCCTGCGATTATCAGAACTACAAGAAGGGGCAGGCGTACCAGCGAGGCGAAGCGCTCCGCGTACAACTGGCTTCGTTGCTCCCGGCAAAATGCCACGCGCAAACGCCAGCCGAAGCGCAGGCCGACCCTCACCGCGGCGAGATTCCGCCTGCGCCTTCTCCGTTTAAGGCGCGCACGAGTGCTGGCAGCAACGGTTCGGGATCTGCAGTTGCGGTGAATTCGCCGACTGGGCCCGGAGCCGGCGGATTCAAGGTCGGCGACACCGTGCGCGTTTTCAGCGACGGCTGGCAGGAAGCCAGGATCATCCAGGTGCACGGCCGTTCTTACGTGGTCCATCTGCCGAATGGGATCGATGTTTCAAAACTCTGGCCGATGGAAGTGCGTCGCGTCGGGAAACTCACGGCCGAGGATCACGCGATGGGGCTATACGATCTCCACGATCGCGTGCAAGTGCTGGTCAACGGCAAGTGGATGGAGGGCGAGATCCGTGGGCAGAATCTCAATATGTACGACATAAGGGTCCGGGGGGTCGATACGGGCTTCGGCTCTGACATTGTGAACACCACCCCCGAGAATATCCGCATGTCTACTACGCCCGCGCCTCCGCCTCCCGCCCAACGGGCGGCCGGGCAAGCTCCCAAGCCTGGACTCACGACCTGCGCCAGCAAGTATGAAGGGCGGTGGGAGCACGTCTCGGGCATGGAAGGGATGAGGGTGGTTTTCCGTTCCGGCAAGGCAACGATTACCGAAGGATTGGGCGGTGAGATGCCGTTCGATTGCTTCACCGGCGACGGCAAGGTCGTTTTTTACAAGGCCGGATCGTTCACGCCATTTTCGTACGACTTCGACATCAATAACGACGGAACGCTGCAAACGCCCCTCGGAGCAATCAAGAAGATGGGCAACTGACAAAGTTGCGGCACATGAGCTCCAAGCCAGCATGCCGAATCATGCCGCCGCATGGATGTGCCGGCGCGCTTACCGAGTGAGTGGTCGGCAAACCTTACCTTGGGATTACTTCAGAGTAGCCCGTGACTCGGGCGTTTCAAGAGACCTCACGCTTCTCGGGGCGCCACGAGCTGATCACTCCAAATCGAGTGGTCAGGAACTGCGAACTACTCGTTATTGGATTAACGTGGACCGAACCGTTCAACATGCGAATAGCATCTCGTGCCTCCGCGGCATTAGTCATCGTGCTCGGGAACTGCTTTTCAGTCCTGTTGTTTTGAGTTCCCGTAACAATGCGCCAAATGGGAGTCGGTCACCTGGACAGCGGGTCGCAGCGATATCACTGTGCCGAACGACGTGGCTCACGGGAATGTGGTAGCGCAGCATTAGCTGATGGGAGAGGCGAACGAGCGCAGCCATCTGCTTTGGATTCGGCTGCGTTGGACCTTTTTCACCCTTAGGATTGTCGCGACTGTCGAAATCACCTACAACGGAAATCCCCAGGTAGGAGTTGTAGTTCTTCGCGTGTGCTCCCTCGCATCGCTCCGGTCGTCCTTTTTGAATTCGTCCACTCGTCAGGATCAGGTAATGATAAGCGATGTGATAAACATGACCGAAACAGGTGATTTCGAAACCCTTTGTGGCGTGATATTTGTCAACTTCTTTCTCATTCCGTGGCGGCGCACCTTCACCCGGAAGAACCGCCGTGTGGTGAACTACAATGCCGGTTGGGATTATTGTGTTAAAGAACGAAGTGAGAGATGACAAATACTGTCTGGTGATTTTCTTGCTGGCATCGCTTAGGGCTTTATCTGACCTGGCCCGCTCGGCATCCTTTTCCTGCCGAACCACGCCTTGAATCCGGCCAGCGGAGAGCTTGTGCCCAGCGTATTTGTACGTAAGAACGTCGCTAGTCAACTCGTGTTCGGTAGGAATGGCTCGTTTCGGTGCCACAGGCGCCAGCGGTTTTGTGGAGCTTGCAACCTGCAGTGATCCTGACCGCAGCGATTTCACTGCTGCATCGGTCACAACGAAAATCAAAATATCGGCGCTGCGCCTTGAGCCGGCTCTTCCCTCAAAGGTGACGAGCGTCGGAGTGTTCCATTGATCTGAAGTTTCGCGGCACGAGACGGTACCCGGGCGCAGCCGACGTGTTCCAGCCGGGATCAGCACAACACATTGCGCGCGGTTCAGCACGGCATCGGGAACAGTGCCAGGAGAGCTTTGCGAAAGCTCTTTGAGCATCTGGGTTGTACGGCTGAGCACCGCCCCAGGTTCTACGGCTGTGGTGGACTGTGCCCTGGCGACCGTGCTCACCAGGCACAACGAAATCCCAGCAGTGTACCGTAGCAACAGTTTCCGCATTCCTCCAATATTCGATTCAAGCGCCATTTGGGAGAGTGGCTATCAGGGCATCTGCGACTTCGATGACTCTAAACCTTGCCCAGAACCCGAACCCGAGCTGTATAATGAGAAGAATTATACAAGGTACTTTCCTGGCAGGGTTCGAGCCAGCAACAAGGCATTTGGCTCATGCTACCGCTGCTCAATCCTGCTTCCTGCAGTTCGCAGTGGGCCAAAAGTGGTGTTATGTCGTCCTCCCTGGTAATCGGACTCAAAGACGTATTCGGCAATACTTCAGATCCTCGTCACTTTCTCGAATTCCAGACACGTGCGCGCCCTCTGCAACTCTTGTCTGGTCCCGTCGAACAGGCCCTCAACATTCGCATGCTGGTCGGAGAGCCCGGGGTAGGCAAAACCGCACTGTTGCTACGTCTGCTGCAGCAGCGCCAGTCCACCGCTCTGACCACTCGCTTATTTTGGACTCAGCTGCGGTGTAGTGAATTTCTGCACTACTTCCTTCAGGAGTTGGGCGTACCCCGGCCGTCGCCCGGTTTCGCAGAAGCACAAAAACAATTGACCAGCGTGCTGGAACAAAACTTCTCGCGCGGGCGACAAGTGATGGTCGTCATAGATGAAGCACATGAATTGAAGATCTCAACCCTGCGTGCGGTGGCTGAACTGCTGGATTGTCCTCTAGGGCGAAGCAAGCAGCTGCGGATCATTTTGGCGGGACTACCAGTCCTGAAAGTGAGAACCGCATCGCCGCCTTTGGCAGAGTTCAGTAAGCGAATCTCGGGCATCGCTTCGCTGGGGCCGCTTACATTCGAGGAGAGTTGTTCATACATCCGGCAAAAAATAGAGCTTTCCGGATTCAGCGATGATCAACGTTTCACCAATGACGCCATCGTCCTCATTGCGAAACTCACTGGCATACCTGGAGACATTAACAATATCTGCTTCGAAGCCGTGTATCGGGCGGAACAGCGCGGCTACGGGCGGATCGACGAGGGTTTGGTTTTGGAGATCGCGGCCGATGAAGGCAGCACCAGTGCACGGACTGACGCGCAAGAAGTCTCATCAACCGAGGCCAGGGTCCCGCTTCAGTGCTCGAAGGCGCGGACTGCTGGATTTGCCTGGCCAGGACGCGGGGAGGAGTTCGAACGATTGCAACCGCTCCATGGCTCACAACCTGTTTTACATCCGGCGGCAGTCTGCGGTGGGTCGAGGAACGCCTTGTCAACTTGCATTAGCGACTGGTTCGGGGACGAGCGCCTGGCATGGGCCGGGACTACGGGGGAACTCGCAACTTCCCTGCAGCAACCCGAAGCTGAGCTGATGGAAATTTTAGGCTCCAGCTGTGATGCGCTGCGCGACCTCGGCATTCAGCTGGATTTAGTCGAATCGTATGGGCACAGCAGCTCAGTTCGCCTTCGTGCTCTCGAATCACGAAGGAAGCGTAAGGCCAAGACTGCTGCGGAAGCAATGCTCAAAACGCGATCAGGAGAGTTATCCGGGGATGGGCACTCGGCTGCGCCTTTGATCAAGAATGATGGCCCTGAGTCCGAAGCAAGCCATCAGGAACCGGCCGATGAAATAAGCGATGGTGTCGAAACCGATGCTGTACGGCTTTCTCCTTTCAAAAAAACTCTCGAAGCGTTGCTCTCCAGTCAGTCTGACTCGACTCGCGGGTGTCGCAGCTCGCGGCTGCGTCAGGCAGTCATGCCCATGTTGCTGTCCATTGTTACTCTTGGCCTCGCACTTGCAATCGCGCACGCACTGCTGAGCCGACGCGGGCTCTCCGCGCATATTCCACCGACGGCCACCCAGCCCACTGTAGGCGAACAACGCGGAGCTGTAACAATGGATGTTCGAACGAGGGTGATCGCCAATGGCGCGGGTAATGTGACTCCGATCACGAAGCCGTCCCCCGACCCAAGTTCTCAAGTTTTGCAAGCAGCGCGTTCCGGCGATGCAAACGCTCAGCTTGAACTCGGCACTGCTTATGCCACAGGACACGGGGTTCCAGAGGACTTCGTCACTGCATACACGTGGCTGACGTTGGCATTCGCAAACGGGAACAAACAGGCTAAGAGTCTCATTAGCGAACTGACCCGCAGACTCGACTCGGCTGAAATTGCACGAATCCGGTGGAATATAGGGGAGATGTACGCTGACGGAATTGGGGTCCAACAAGATAACGTGACCGCCTATATGTGGTATCTGCTTGCAGAGATCTCAGGTGAGACGCGCAGCCGGGTTGCAAGAGAGCGTCTTGCGCGCAGCATGACTGCCGATCAGAAATCCGAAGCCCAGGCGCGTGCCTTCGAGTGGCTTAGAAAACACCACCAGGCTGCGAAAACAGCGAGCTTACCTCCCGACCTAAATTAATGGGGCTTGTGAGACGCACCGAACGCCTAGGGCATGTTTCTCAAAAAAGAGATGTCGCCTCTCGAACCCGATTTAGCTGGCCCGTTTAGCGGCAAGCTCGGAATTTTGTGATCCCGCCGGCTTCTTCGCCGTTTCCGCAGGCGCATTCAGCGCTGCCCGGAGGTCTTCGACTAATGAATTTGGAAGTTCACCGATACTCTGCAACACTCTGCGCGCAGCCAGAATATTTTGAAAGCCTTCCCTCACCACTTTGTCGCTGATGGCAGAAAGATCGTCTTTTGTATCCAGGACCTCAATAGCGGTCAGGAATCCCCCGCCACGTTCAATGGCGTCAGCGATCTCCGGAAGTTTCTTGTCCAGTGGATCGAAATCTGTCCAACCCCGGACTTGTATTTTGAAATATTTTACAGCTCCGTTAGAAGCCGTGCTGATATTGGGAACCTTGGCCACGTCTGACATCAATGTCTACTCCTTATTACGCTGTTCACGACAATTTTATCCGCCGCTCCTATGCGGCCAAACTGACCTGATAGTTGGACTGGAAGGAGAGTTGGCCGGAGCACTTGGATAAAAGTCGAGTGTCACTTGCTCCTGACATTCTCTCACAGACCTATTCGGAAACGATGCTGACCCGAAAAAGTGTCAGTGGCCGTATGGTCGGCAACCCGGAAGTTATCCAGAAACGGGCCTGGCGGAGATCCAATGGCGATCTCCTCGAACGCGACTTCTGGGGATCAATATCGGGAACCTAAGCCGTGGAACTTCGTTCCGAAATCTTGACCGACGAGTTCGCTGACAATCATATGTTCTGATGTGCTAGGGTAAGGCGCTTAGCTAACAAGCTCCTAGATCGGAAAGCTCGCTTCTCCGGCTCAAACTCTTAAGCGACCTAGCAAGTGATGATTCAATCCCGTCGATTCTGCGACTGGGCGACGGGCAAATGCCATCCTCGGTATATCGCCATAACTCGCAGCCAGAAGCAAAGTAGTGCGCCCACGGTCAACACCACAAAAGCCGGGTAACGCAAATCATATCCGATCACCACTACGACGCCAGCGGCTAGCGCAGCAACAGCATAAATATCCGCCTCGAGCACCGTCGGCGTTTGGTTGACAAGCACATCACGCAATATGCCACCACCAATCCCAGTTAGCACTCCCATAAAAATCGCCATCACCGGATTGAGTCCCGCGATAAGAGCCTTTTGTGTGCCGGCGACGGCAAACAGGCCGAGTCCCGCGGCGTCGAATAACAACACCAGCCTGCGACGTTTATCGATGTTGGGATACCAGAAGAACGTTACCAATCCTGCCAGAAGAGAGACCCCGAGATAGCGCCAGTCGCTGATGGCCGCTGGTGGCACCGCGCCAATCAGCACATCTCGCGTGATCCCGCCGGCATTACCGGCCGCGAACGAGAGGGCCATTAGACCGAACAGGTCAAACCGGCTTTTGACACCCCCTGCCGCACCGCTGAGTGCGAAAACGAATGTGCCAAGCAGATCTACCGCATCCAGAAAAGGACCCGCTAGTTGATGCCCGTGCATCAGGATGTTGTTCACGAGGCCAACCATGCATACGCCGCAACAACCAGGGCCTTCACACCTGTCTCCAGGGTTGGGTGGATCACCGGTGCAAAGCGCGGATTGTGGTTGGTCGGCAGCGAATTGAGCGTGCCATCCTTCTTCGCCTTGTCATATACCTCAGGATCGTCACCGCCAAAGAACCAGAACACCGCCGGAACGTGCCATTCCGCCCCAAAGCATCCGAAATCCTCGCTCGCCATCGTAGGTTTAGTTTGCTCTACGGAGCCGTCAGGGAAGTTTTGGCGAAACGCGTCAACGACCTTCTTTGTCGCATCGACATCGTTTGTTACCAATGAATAGCGGTCCAGTGGAGTGATCTCCGGTAGCTTCGGCGCACCTGAAGCTGCTGCTTCAGCATTCACAATTCGTTCAATCGCTGCAAGCACATGTTTGCGGACCCCTCATCAAAGGTGCGCACGTTTAACTTGATAATCGCCTCGTCAGGAATAACATTCTCTTTCGTGCCCGCCTGCAGCGCCCCAATCGTCACCACGGCGGAATCTGTTGGAGCGACTTCTCGCGAGACGATGGTTTGCAG
>DATNMU010000247.1:0-3008 GCA_035602195.1 Candidatus Acidiferrum sp. | reverse complement strand
AGTGCGACTGCGATTGTGCTTGCGTGCAGTGCACAGTGGTTCGCGGCGAGGATCCGGCGAGCGAGTCTTACGAAATCTGGCTCGATCCCAAGGATGTGTACAAGACGTGGCAGGCATTGATTACCGCAGGAGCCACGGCAGTAGGCAGCGAGGCGCTCGAAATGCAGCGCATCGCGGCAGGGGTTCCGCTGTACGGCGTGGACATTCGCGAGCGTGACCTGCCGCAGGAGACCGAACAGATGCGCGCCCTGAACTTTAATAAGGGGTGTTACGTCGGACAGGAAATTGTGGAGCGCATTCGTTCGCGCGGTGCTGTGCATCGCAAATTTACCGGGTTCCTCGCGGCAGGTGTCGCGGACATTTCCCCGGGTGCGGCGATTCTCTCTGCGGAAAAAGAAGTTGGCGAAATCACCAGCGTCGCCGTTCTGCGCGACAGCGGCAACGAGCGGACGATTGCGCTGGGCTACATCCGGCGAGAGGTGGGAATGCCGGGGCGCGAGGTGACGATTGGAAGCGTGAAAGCCACTGTCATTCAATTGCCGCTGGAAAGTGGCGCGTTGCGGCAGGCCCGCGACTCTGTGCTGCATAACGTATGAGCGAGTTTCACCTGCGAACGACTCCGCGCGTGCGCGTAAAACGAATCGCTTAAAACGAAAAAGAGTGACGAAATTCTAACTGCGATTTTAAAGGACAGATGCTATGGCTGAGAAAAGACCGGATTCTGGATTCACCGTAACGGACCGCCGCTTATTTACCGAAGACGGGGAGTTGCGTAGCGACGTTCGCGAGCAAGTGGAAGCGCCGAAGCCGCCTACGCCGGAAGTCGCGCCCGCAGCCCCGAAGGAAACTGTGCCGGCCGCGAAATCGGTCACTGCGTTTCCCTCGGACGAGGATGCGAATACCGGGCAGAGTATGCCTCCTGCCCCCACTGCGGCCGAGCAGAAGGCTCAGGCCGATGCCTACCGGAATTCTTCGCGGGAATTGGACTCACGTGTCGAGCTGAGCGGGCGCTCAGCCAAAGAATTCGAGATGACCTTCGAACGCTTTCTGGCCTCGCTCTATATGACCGCAATGTTGCAGTTGGGATTGATGCATCAGCAGGGGGAGCAGCCGCGCATGGATATCATCAGCGCGCGGCAAACCATCGATACGCTCGCCCTTCTCGCGGAAAAAACCAAGGGCAATCTTACCCCGACAGAAGAAACCTTTTTGCAAAACAGCCTCTACGAAGTGCGCATGGCCTACGTGGAAGTGACCAACGCGCTGTCGCGTCCACCGCAGCCCGGAGCCGCCACGGGAACCGGCGGACGATGAGCACGAAGGCACGCGCATGAAGGCGACGCTGACGGTGCTGGGCAGCGGCACTTCCATGGGGGTGCCCACGCTCGGATGCGATTGCGCCGTCTGTAATTCCAGCGACCCGCACGATCGCCGCACCCGCCCCTCGATTATGATCGAGTACGCCGGCAAAGCGGTTCTCGTCGACACCACCCCGGATTTTTATGCGCAGGCGATTCGTGAGCACATCACCCGCGTGGATGCGGTCTTCTACACGCATACTCACGCCGATCACATCCTCGGCATCGACGACCTGCGGCCGCTGAGTTATTCCCATAAGCCCGGGAAGTTGCCGCTCTACGCGCGGCCAGACGCCGCAGCCTTTCTGCGCAAGATGTTCAGTTATATCTTCGACGCCAATTACAAGTTTGGCGGCCTCGCGCTGTTGGAGTTGCGGCCCATCGATGGGCCCCTGGATATTTTCGGGGCGCGCTTCGATCCAATTAGGCTGATTCACGGAGAAACGGAAATTTACGGCTACCGCTTCGGATCGGCGGCCTATCTCACCGACCATAGCGAAATCCCGGAAGCATCGTTCCGCCAGCTGGAAGGCCTGGACATTCTTTTTCTGGATGCGCTCCGTCACAAGCCGCATCCCACGCACTCGACGGTGGAGAACTCGTTGCGAATTGGCGAGAGAGTCAAGGCGAAACGGACCTTCTTCACGCACATTTGCCACGATCTGGCGCATGAGACGACCAATGCTGCCTTACCGCCGCACGTGCGACTATCGTATGACGGGCTAAAGTTGGAGTTTGAAATCTAGTTGGCCACGGATTTGCACGGATCAATACGGATTGCGCAAAAGAAACAACAGGAAAGTCTTTTACCGCCGAGGACGCTGAGGTCGCCGAGAAGGATAGGGATTGTGGGCTCTTGTAAAGCGCCTGAATTTCTTTGCGTGCTTGGCGTGCTCGGCGGTTAATTTTTACCTGATGCAAGTTTTCCACAAACTCGAAGAAGTTCCGCCAGACTTCGGCTCCTCGCTGGTCAGCGTGGGGAATTTTGACGGAGTACACAGGGCACACGCGCACGTTCTGGGCGAGATCGTGCGGCGGGCGCGCAACCGCGGCGGCAAAGCGGTCGCGGTTACGTTTGAGCCGCATCCAGCACGCATTTTGCGGCCGGATTCCGGCCTGAAACTTCTTACTCCCCTCCCCGAGAAGCTGCGCTTGCTTGATGCAACTGGCATTGATGCCGTCCTGGCGCTGCCATTTGGGCGCGATCTTTCGCTCATGACGCCGCGCCAGTTTGCCGAGCGCATTCTGAAGAAAAAGCTACATGCGATCGAGGTGCATGAGGGTTACAACTTTCGCTTTGGCCACAAAGCCGCGGGGGATGTGAATCTGCTCGGCCGCTTCGGCCAGGAGATGGGCTTTGAGGTGAAAACCTATACCGAGCAGAAGCTGCGCGGCGAGCCGGTTTCGAGCAGTCACATTCGAAAATTGATTTTCGAAGGTCGCGTGAGTCGCGCCCGCCATCTGCTGGCGCGTCCGTTTTGCATTCTCGCCACGCCGGGCCGCGGTCGAGGCTATGGTTCGAAGTACACTGTGCCCACAATCAACCTGGCGCGTTACGAAGAACTTGTGCCGAAAGATGGCGTCTACATCACCTGGACGCAGGTCGGGAGCGAGTGCTTCGAGTCCGTAACCAACGTTGGTAATCGTCCT
>DATNMU010000246.1:0-2087 GCA_035602195.1 Candidatus Acidiferrum sp. | reverse complement strand
GTAGTCGTTGGCGTGAAACATGAAGCCGGAATCTGAGTGCGGGGTAGGTCGCAAAGCGGAACTCTTGCAAAAGCCGGAAAAGTTTCTATAGCGGTTGCGCCGACAGGAATCCGCGAGTTTCGGCAATCAAGACCTGATGGTGTCAGCTTACGAGGGTCCTTGGACGACATAGCAGCGGTGTAAGCGGCTCTGAATCAGTAAGGTAAACGCCATTGTGTTTACGAATATCGCGTCACCACGTCCGCGAATTTCGCCGGGTGGGCGTCAAAACCTCGCGTTCACACCCCAGTGCCCTCATGAAAAGGGAGTCGGGTCAGGTGCAGCCCTCTCAAGGCTTACCTCTCCGTCCGCAATTCACCGATACGCAATGACCAGGCGATCGAGGCCGATCTCCGGAGGGGCGAGCTCAACTCGCGCGAAGCCGGCACTTTTCGAAATGCTTTCGAGCTCGGCGAAAGTATAAACGTCGCCGCTGGGTGTAGTGGCCAGCATCATCATGCTGAAGGCCGCCGCGGTGGGCGGCGAAACGCGATCAGGATTGGGAACGAGTTCAGCAATTGCGGCGCGGCCGCCTGGGTTTAGCGCGGCATGCACCTTGCGCATGAAAGTTGTGCAGGTGGGCGAATCGAAATGGTGCAGGAAATTGGTGATCAACACCAGATCGTAGCCGCTGCCAAAATCGGTTTCGAAGGCGCTGCCGGGAAGCAGGTGGTAGCGATCGGCAACCCCCATTGCCTGCGCATTCTTGCTTGCGACTTCGAGCACATTCTTCCAATCGGATGCATAGATGTGTGCGGCGGGATTCTGTTTTGCCGCGGAGATTCCGAAGATGCCGTGACCGGCAGCGATATCGAGAACTTTGTGTGCCTCGCCGCCTTTGCGGAGTTCGGCAGCCATGATCTCGGCGGGCATATGCATCAGCGGCATCATGGCCTGCGCAAACTTCACCCAGTCGGGATTTTCGGGCTCCAGCGCTCCTTCGCCCAGCGCGGAGCCTCCTCGGCGTACGGCCTCGGTCAGCCGTGCATGACCTTCGCGCAAGCGCGGGGTGAGCAGAAACTCAATGGCGGTGCCGATATATGCCGGCGAATGCCGGTTGAGGAATAAAGCTGAATCCGGTGCGAGAGCGTACTGCGCTCCTTCTTTGGTCAAGAAGCCGTGAATGGTTAAGAAATCGCACAGGGTGCGCACGCCGCGTTCCGCGGCCTCGCAGCGCTTCGCAATCGTTGCGGCGGTAGTATTGCCTTCGTCGATGGCGGTGAAGATTTCCAGCTCAACGGCAGCCTTCATTGCCTCGGTCTGCTCATAGGCGTTTATGGCGTTGAAGAAGCGTTCCGGAGTGGGCTGTTGATGCGGGCCTGTGGTGGCCATGGATTCCTCCGTCGGTCAGAGCCTCAGCATTTTAAGGGGATTACTTCAGTTTTGCCCGTCAACCGGGGGCAATCGCGATCACTTCGTAGAAGCCGACTTCCCGTTGCTGATCGCTCGATGCCCATCTGGATTACTTCCAGATTGCCGACCATGCGGGAGGATAAACACTTCTCTCAAGGAGACATCGAGAAGAAGACGGGATTGCTTTCGTTGCTATATCTGCCGCGTTGAAAAAGGCCATACCGTCCCGGCCATCGAAACGCTAGAGAAAATGGCCAGGGCTTTGGAAGTTCCCATGTACCAACTTTTCTATGACGGTGAGGAGCCCCCCAAACTGCCGAATCTTCCCAAGCGGAAGTCCTCCGAGGCTCACTGCCGCTGGCGCGCGGGACAACCGGGGCCGGTCGACAGATGTCCGTTGCGTTTTGTGCCATAGCGGTCACTGAGCACAACACGATGGCAGCGACCGATAGCCGAGACGTGACTTTCAAGCTTGTATACTTCAGATTTGCCATATTCTTTCCTCTTATGCGTTCACCTAAATCGAAAGTCAGATTTGTTGAATGTGGCCGGATTTCTGCCAAGGCACAACGTCGTTCAATAACCACCTACGTCGACAATGGCCTTGGCGAAGGCTTCGGGAGCTTCTTGCGGCAGATTGTGGCCGATGCCGCCCGTAATAGTCCGGTTTGCATACTTGCCGGAGAATCTTTTTG
>DATNMU010000245.1:0-10053 GCA_035602195.1 Candidatus Acidiferrum sp. | reverse complement strand
CCTTGTGGGGATTTCAGGTCCATGAAGACGCGGATGCGGTCGGCGAATTCGTCGAAGGAGTTCACGCCGAGGGCCAGCTTCATGCGGGCGTCGGAGCCGAACTGGTTGATGAGGACTTGAGAACCGGGATGGCCTTTGATGTTTTGGAAGAGGAGGGCGGGGCCACCGGGTTTCATTGCAGAGTTCCGCCTCGCTTCGCTTGGCGGGACGGGCGAGGCGCCCGTCACCACATGGTGTGTGGTGGTGACAGCGCCTTTGCTTACGCGGTCGGTGATTTCTGTGATTTCGAGGATGGGGTCGACTTCGGTTTGGATGCGCTTGAGTTCGCCGGCGCGGTCGAGCGCTGCGATCCACTGGCGGAGGTCATCGTAGGGCAAAGGGCTTCTCCTGGAACGAATGATTATACCGACCAAGTGGATCAAACACCTGGCGGCAGAAGTGCTTGGATACGAGAGAGGCTTAAACACAGAGAACACGGGGGAACACAGCGTATAACGGGAGACGAGACAGCTTATAGCTTCGAGCGGAGCATGGTGATTACGTCGTCGGAGGTGACTACGCCGACGAGTTTGTTGTCTTTGTCGACCACGGGCAGGGTGATGAGATTGTATTTGTCGAAAAGCTCGGCGACCTGGTTTTCGTTGGTGGCGGTGTGAGTGAAGATGAGAGGCTCCTGGGTAAGCGACATCAAGAGGGTTGACTGGTCGGCAAGCACAATTTTGGCGAGCGGAACGGCGCCGACCAGCCTTCCGTAGGAATCGACAAGATAGATTGTACTCACCGACTCCACGCCGCCTTCGAACTCCCGCATGACGGAGATAGCGTTCTCGACCGTGGCTGAGAGAGGGACGGCAAGAAACTCGGTGGTCATTCGGCCCGCAGCAGTTTCTTCGCGGTGTTCGAGGAGTTCGACGACCTCCTGGCTGGCCTCGGGCTTCATCTCGACGAGAATTTGTTCGGTGCGATCCTCAGAGAGATCGGCGAGCAGGTCAGCGGCGGCGTCGGGATCCATTTCCTCGACAATGTCAGCGGCGCGTTCGGAGCCAAGAGACTCGACAATGGATCGCTGAACCCTGGGTTCGACTTCTTCCAATGTCTCGGCAGCGACATCTTCATCCAAGGTTCGAAATACGGCTTCGCGCTCGTTAGGCGCCAGATCTTCGACGATGTCAGCGATATCGGCGGGATGAAGCGAAGCCAGGCCGTCGTGAGAGATCTTCAATTTCACCCGGCGGGCGGGATCGGTTTCGATGAGGTCGACGAAACTCCAGGGAATGGTGCGAGGAGGAATTTTGTCCAGCAGGACATGAAGGGCGGCGCGGGGCGCGAGTCCGCGCAGGAGCCGGCGGATCGCACCGCGGACACCGATATCCACCGCCTGAATACGGAGCGTGGCATGCGGACCTGCGCCTTCACTGGGAGCATCGACTTGCAACTCAACGTCGTTGACGCGAACGACTTTGCGGCCGTGAACGTCAATGACCTGCTGGTCGAGAAGGTCGCGCTCCAGCAGGAACAACCCTTCTGCGCCATTGGCCAGGGGCCAGTCGGCGGGTTTGGTGGAAGCGTGAATATTGGCGTCAATGGTTTTGACGGCGGCGAAGGGAAGGACGCGGGTGCCGGATTTGGTTTTGACGATGAAGGAGGCGATGCGGTTGCGGTCTTCCTGCGGGGCGAGTGTGACCTCGCGCACCTTTCCCGAAGCCGCGCCGGATGGGTCATAGACCGTGGCGCCGAGAAGTTCGGAGAGAGGCAGCGTAGTCATCCGGCTAGAGGATAGCGGAGTTTTGCCGGAGAATGAAATGATTTTGTGAGGGACTGTCGAAAAAAGCAGGTTCCGGTGTTTGCCACTGGAGCGCCCTTATAATGACGGCTGCGATGGCATCAGGGGAAGATATTTTGACTTTGGCGGCGCCCAAGGCGGACGCGCGCGTTGCCTACGGCAGCGACTCGAATCAGTTTGTGGACTTGCGGCTGCCGAAGGGGAAGGGTCTGCATGCGCTGGCGATCAATATTCACGGCGGATTTTGGAGGGCGAAGTACGACCTGAGACATGGCGGGCATTTGTGCGCAGCCTTGACGGCGAATGGAATGGCTACTGCAAATGTGGAATATAGGAGGGTAGGGAATTCCGGCGGGGGATGGCCGGGCACATTTTCGGACATCAGGGCCTCTTACCGGTTCCTATTGCAGACCAGACGTAAATACGAATTCGACATTCGGCGCGTCATAGTGATTGGACACTCTGCGGGAGCGCAGCTGGCGCTCTGTCTGGCGGCGCGGGCATTGGATGTGAAAGCGGTGATTTCGCTGGCGGGCGTAGTGGACCTGCATCGAGCCTATGCCTTGCATTTGAGCAATGACGCGGTGGTGGAATTTTTAGGGGGTACGCCGGCGGAACTTGCGAACCGGTATCGAAAAGCAGATCCTATGCATCTGCCGATCAAGGCGCGGCAGCGGCTGATTCACGGGTCGGCCGACGATATAGTGCCCGCGATGTTTAGCAGCGATTACGTGCGCGCCAAGCAGAAGATGAAGGAAGATGCATGCCTGGTTGAGATTGCAGGCGCGGGACATTTCGACTTGATCGATCCACGGGCGGCTGCGTGGAAGGAAGTCGAGAGAATGGTGATGGAGGCGGCGAAGTGAGGGCAAATCGAGGTGAGGCGGCGTCTGGAGATGTGTTGAGCGCGCGGTTCACAGGGATGCCCGAGACAGCACCTTCTTGGTCGGGCCTCGGGGTGGACAGAGATGCTTCGACTGCGCTGCATCGTCCTTCGGACGATGCAGCTTCGTTCAGCATGACAGAGGGCTAGGAGCCGGATCTCTTTCTTATCGCCTGCTCAGTTTCCATCGCTTGCTGGCGCACGTCATTCGAAATATCGGGCAGGTCGCGTTCGTAGGGGCGAATCGCGGAGAGGTCGTCGGGCTGGCCGATGAGGTAGAGCGCGCGCAGCGCTTCCCATACTTGCTCACCCGCGGGCTCGATGATGGCGATTTGCGCTCCTGCGGCCAGGTTTGCGCCAGTGCCGGCAACGGAGCGGATGCGTCCAGCGATGGGAGAACGGATTTCTGCGGTTTGACCAGGCGCATATTCGAGCTTTGCGATCAGTCCATTCTGGTGGATGGCCGTACCGGGACGATCGGAATCGACGATGCGGCCGGACTGCGGCGAGGCGATCTGCGCCGGCTGTAGCAGCGCCACGATCTGCGCGTGACCCGTGGCATCACCGAAACGCACCAGCGATAACGCAGCATTGCCGCGGACCATTTGCGAGGGATCGGAGAGCATCTTCAGCAGCGTCTCGTGAAATCCCGCGCCGGAAGGATCTTGGCCCATTACCCAAGCATCAGTGTTGCGAACTTCTTCTACGGGATCAGCGGCGAGTTGTAGGAGTTGCGGATACCATCGGATCGCAGCGGCGTCCTTTCGCGTGATGCGTTCGCCGACCTGCACCAGCGCTTGCTGAATGTGGCGGGGCTTCTGTGTGTCGTGCAAATACTCGGTCAATTGCTGGTCAGAAAGTTTTCGGCCGAACCAGGTGTTCCACCAGAAGAGGAACGGCATCAGGCAGATCAGCCAGGCGGTGAGGAAGAAGAGGAGTTTTTGGGTGCGGGACATGCCGGGCTTGCGAGCCGCTGGCCGAGGTGTTTCGATCTTCATATCGATACCAGAGCGACTATTGGACATGCTTGCCGAGGCGACTCGAACCAAGGACATAAAGCGGCTTCCCAGCGACAGAATCCTTGTTGACGAGCCCAAATGCATGCCAACGGCTGTCGAGGCTGACGTCCCGGTTATCGCCCATAACGAAGTATTTGCCGTTCCCCACTGTAACCGGCCCGAAGTCGACCATCCAGTTCGAGGGATTCCGTGAGGTGTGTTGGACATAGGGCTCAATGATCGTTTGACCATTAACAAATATAGCGCCACCGATGCCCTGAATAGTGTCGCCTCCAATTGCGATCACGCGCTTTACAAAGAATGTGCCATCTCCCTCGAAGATAATTACGTCTTGATGTTCGGGGGACCGTGAACGGTAATAACGCATGTCGGCCACAATCTGGTCGCCTTTTAGCACTGAGTTCTCCATGGAAGGTGAAGGTATGGAGAAACTGCGGAACCCCGATCCACGCGCCACTGCTGCCCCGGAAAGGCTGAGGGTTAATAGCGTGATCGGCACGATTGCAACCAGCCACCACCTCGAGGGCCGGACCTCCGTTTGAGGATTCCGGACCAGGAGGGCGTTGCAAGTTGCGTAGAGGTAGAGCCCAATCCATCCCCAACAAAGCAAAACAAACACTACGTAAAAGCGCGGAAATCGCAGCGGCCAGAAGGAAATCAGCAGAGTGGTAAAGATTAGTAGCAAGGTGACCGCTTTGCGCCTCTGTTGAAGAAAAAGTTGCCCTGCCCCAGGAACGATGGCCGAAAACAGCGCGGCAAGCAGGTTGCGTTTCGTCCCGTTGGACGATTGCGCGGACGAGACCGGATCACTGGTCAGGGGAAGCTCCGAGATGGGTGCCAATTCCGACACAGACTCAGCAATATAGCAGAATCATAAGTGAACTACTCCACGACATCGGCGTCGAGGACGCGTTCCTGTTCCAAGTAGTGCGAGACGGCGTATTGGGCCAGAAGCGGAGTTTGCAACTTGATTTCGGCGCCGATCCAGGCGCCCTTCGGGTATGGGTTCCGCCTCGCTTCGCTTGGCGGCACGGCCGAGGCGGCCGTGGCCACATGGCTTGCGGAGAGTCCACCACTGCCGAACTGTGGGCCGAAATCGGCACTTTGAATTTGATCGAATTGCTTGATCTCGCGCCAGGCTGCGTCGCCGACGGTGCCGGCAACGTCGATTTTTAGGCGAACCAGGGGCATGGCGAAGTTGTTCTGATACAAAACCGTTCTAACACAGAGGACACGGGGGAACACGGGGTAAATCTTTTTCTTTTGCTAATTCAAATATGTGTCCCATTTGAGGGACCGTCGGGTCACGCGGCTGGTTTCGTGCTGCGGCGGTTCGCCATGAGAAAAGCGAGTCCAAACATCACCAGCGAAAATAAAAGCAAAGTGGCGATTGCGGAGGGCAGCGGGAAAGTCGCGGTCATTCCCGGATAGAGCAATGCCCGCAATGCCTCCACTCCATAGGTGAGAGGGTTCATATACATCAGGGCGCGAATCCACCCTGAGGCGCCCGTCATGGGAAACAGCGCGCCCGACAAGAGCCAGAGCGGAATCAAAAACAAATTGATGATGCCGTGGAAGGCTTGCGTGGAATCCATCGGCCAGGCGATGGCAAAGCCGAGCGCGGTGAGCGCGAATGAGACCAGAAACACGACTACGCCGACTAACAAAACTTGAAGCGGATTGAGATGCACGCCCGCAAAAGGAGCGAAGATGAGAAAGATCATCCCTTGAACTGCGGAGAGTGTAGTTCCGCCCAGGACCTTGCCTAGAACGATTGCCGAACGTGGGACCGGGGCAACCATTACCGAAAGCAGGAAACCTTCTTTACGATCTTCGATCAACGACATCATGGCGAAGATGGAGGTGAAAAGAACGATCATAATGAGGGCGCCGGGATAAAAATAATCCATATAGTGCTGCTCGCCCTGACCTGCACCGGAGCGGAACGAAGTGCCGAAGCCGGAGCCGATCACCACCCAAAACAAAAGCGGGGACGCCAACACGCCGACTACGCGCGACTTCTGGCGGTAAAAACGCACAATCTCACGCCACCACAGCGTGAATGCCGGCAGCAGCACTCCCGCGGAGGCGGGTGCGGCGGGTCGCGATAATGTGGCGGTTTGGGTAGCCATAAGTTAACTCGCTTTCGCAGCGGGAGTTTTAGCCGGCGCCGCGGCTGCATTCTTCTTGCCGAGCATGCCCGAGTCGCGCATTTCCCAGTACGCATTCAGCATGAAAACTCCCGAGAGCGTGAGCAGTATCAGGCTCATGAAGAGGCCGTCGACGGTGGTGATCATTCCGTTCATCAGGGTCCAGGCAATGCCAAGCAGGGGCAGGATGCCGAGCACAAGAGAAAGAGCAAGCATCATAGAAAGCACATTACCTCCTCCGCTTACGTAACGGTGCAGTGTAACAAAAGGAAGCGAGCCAAACGCGCGGTTATCGGGTGGCAAAGAACGCGACCCTTCGCGCGGCTCGCTCAGATCCTTCGTTCGCGCAAAGAACGCGCTCTCTCAGGATGACAATCGAAAGCACATTACCTCCTATGTTTTTCTGAGTCCGACTGCGCTTCCGCGGTATCGCTGTCTTCACTCCAGAACTTATGTCCGGTGCGGCGAATGAAAACATCTTCGAGAGCCGGTTTACTAACCGATACCGCCTCGATCTCCCCGGGGAAGGCCTCAACCACTTCCGTGACAAAGCGGTGCGCGCCTTCGCGCTCCATGCGGATCTGGTTTTCGAGAACGGTAGTCTCGACGTGAAAGCGGGCTCGGATGCGTTCCGCCAGCAAGCCTGCATCATGGGCAGCATCGAGCAGCACGACATCGCCGCCAATTTCGGCCTTCAACTGCGCAGGCGTGCCCAGAGCTACCAGATTGCCTTCGTTCATGATGGCAAGCCGGTCGCAGCGCTCAGCTTCTTCCATGAGATGGGTGGTGACCAAGACGGAAACACGTTCTTCATCGCGCAAGATCTGCAGGTATTGCCAGAGATCCCGGCGCGCGCCGGGGTCGAGACCCGTAGTGGGCTCGTCGAGCAAGAGAACTGCGGGGTGATGCAACAATCCCTTGGCAAGTTCGATGCGACGCTGCATTCCGCCGGAGAAAGTTTCCACAAGTTCGTTGGCTCGATCGGCGAGACCGACACGCGAAAGAATCTCCTGAATGCGCTTCTTCAGCGTGCCGCCGCGGAGACCGTAAAGATGTCCCTGATGCCAGAGATTTTCGTAGGCAGTGAGTTTCAAGTCGATGCTCTGCGCTTGAAAAACCACCCCGATTTGCCGGCGCAGGCGTGCGGGCTCCTGGGCGGCGTCGCAGCCCATGATAATGGCGCGGCCGGCGCTGGGAATCATTAAAGTCGAAAGAATTCTGAAGAGGGTGGTCTTGCCACTTCCATTCGGACCCAGCAGGCCGAACAATTCCGCGGGGCGAACTTCAAAAGAAACTCCGTTCAGCGCGGTGCGGTTCTCGTAGCGATGGACTAAATTCTGAACGGAAATAACGGCGTCGAAGGAGGGTGACCCTTCCGGGGTTGCGTCGACGAATGCAGAAACTTTCGTTGCCAAGGGGTTTCCTAAGATCGCTCAAATACCAGTGTACGATGTTCCAACGTTGAGCGTGTGCGCACGAACGTCATGCCGCGGATACATCCTGCCGTGCTTGAGGTACGCGCTCCGCAAACGCAACCGGCACGTGGCGCCACACTTGAATCGCCAAAACGACCGTTGTCGCCAGCAGCAAGGCTCCTACTGCCACGTGTGCCACTGTCGCAGCCACCATGGGCAACTCCGGTTGTACTGCGCTTGTGCCCCACGCCACCCGGGTCAAGAACGCCGTGAAGCCCAGGCAAAGCTGCGCGATGAGGAGCGACAGCATGATGATCGCGGGACGCCGTACGGCATCGACGTTCGAATATACCGAGATAGCCCGAATCGCGGTCCACGAGAGCACGAAGGACACAATCACTGCATTCAAAACGTGCGGCCACCAGCTCATACCATGGTGACGGAACATCCCGCCGAGAATGAGTTGGACGTACAGAACGAAGATGGAAAGCCATGTGAGCGTCATCAGGCTGGGCCGACGATGATCGAACTCGACTTGGGGCTGCTCTTCGACCCATTTTCGTCCGGTGAAAAGGGCGATGGCGACTGCGATGCAGAAAAATGTTTGCGCCACGGTGGCATGTGCGGTGGAGACTGCCGGAGGCTGGAAAAATAGAACCGTAAGGCCACCGAGAATCGCTTGCGCAATGACCGTCCAGAACGCACCTACTGCCAGCCAGCGCAACCAGCGACGCTTCTCAACCAGCAGTGTCCAAATTGCGATCGCCAGGGTTAGAGATACCAGAGTGCCTGCAACCATGCGATGACTCCACTCGTAGCGTACGCCTCCCACGAAGTGAGGAACCTTTACCAGGTAGCCGAACGACGTGGGCCAGTCGGGAACTGACAGGCCTGCGTCATTGCTGGTGACCAAGGCCCCAGCGGTGATGACGACAAAGGTCGCGCACGCCACGAACACGGCGAAAGTATGATGAGCGCGGTTATAGGTTGCCGGAATGGCTTTCAGAACATGCTCCTTCGATAGGCGCAGACGAGAATCCTCGCCCTTGAGCGTTGCGGGCCGCTCCGAGCGGCCCAGCCCGCTTTTGAACAAGTCATTTTAGCAGACGCGATTACTCGACCGCGGCTTTGAAGCTCTGGTCCACCGTTTTTGTTTCTTTGGGAGCGACCGTGACTTTTTGATCCTGCTCTCCGAGTTTCTCGTGCACGAATGCGATGGTGTAATCGCCCGGCGGCAGGCCTTTGATTTCATATTTTCCTGACTTATCGGTGACCGCGTAGAACGGGCTCTTCACCACGCTGACATACATCTTCATCCACGGGTGCTGGTTGCACTTTACCGGCAGCATGACTTCTTCGCGGGCGAAATTCTTTTCGATGGCCGGCGAAGACGGAGGCTGCGACTCGTTCCACTCGCGATTGTCTTTGGGAGTGGGATGGATGTTGTGGGTGGTCTGATCGTCGTTCTTGATCTGCACTGTCTGGCCCGCCATTACGCCTAAGACGTGGGGATGGTATTTGCAGCCGCTCTGGTCGAGGACGACAGCGTCTTTGGGAACGTCGAAGGCACGGTTGCCGAGTCCGTCTTTTACGTAAACAAAAACATTGGCGAGATCGCCGCCGCTTACGACAACATTTTCAGATTCATTCGAGCCCTTGCAGGCTGGGTCCTGGCTCATATCGATCTTCGATGGCTTAGGAGCGGCTCCGTCGAACTTTACTGAACCTTTCACTGTCGCGACGGTTGCCGGGTCGATAGGCGTGGCTGGAGGAGCCTCCGCTTGTTTTTCTTCCTTGGTATTATTCGATTGCTCAGTATTTTTCGTGCAGGCCGCCGTCAGAAGCAGGCCGGAGAAGGCCAGCGCGCTAACGAACAACCTGAAACCGTTTTTTTTATTCATGATGTCCTTCTTTCTTTTCTTAGTAGTTGATCCATGAACTTTCAGGCAGAGATAGCATAAGTCGCCATTGAACCCCGCCATTTTACCGCGAACCTCCAGTCGCAGCTGGACGCGATTCGGCAGCGGTCTGGCGGTGATTGTCTGGAGAACGAACGCTGGCCGTCTTGCTCCGCGGCATCGACGAAGCTACCCTCTTTTGCTCTTCCGGCGTCAACTGGAAGATGTAGTCGGTAAGCAGCTTGCGATGATCTCCGGTATAACCCTGGAACGATGGCGGTGTCGGCCCGGCAAAGACCCACTGATTATCCTGTTGCTTGAATAATCCTGATGGCATTGATGTTCCGGGGCTGACGGCTTGTGGGTCGGTGATCCAGCGCTCGACCCAGTCGGGCTTCAGGCGTTCTTTCGCGAGAAGAAAATTTGGCGCGGTCGCGATTTTGTCGTGCGCGGGATCGCCGGTCGCGTGACACTTCAAGCAAGGAGCGGCGCTGCTTGAGAACAGGCTGCGGGCCATGTCATTTTCTTTCGTCGTGAGAACCGGCACCTGTTCTGGAATGTAGGGCATGGGTTGCTGCGACAATGCCTGGAAGAAACGGACAAGCTTACGCAATTCGTTGTCGGAGAACGAGAACGTGGGCATGCGCACTTTCAAATAAGGGCGAACGCCGTTGCGATTCTTATCGGTTGTGCTCAGCGCCGGGTTCGACAGGAATTTGCGCAGCCACTCGGGATCGACGCGTGCGCCTTCGGTCAAAAGCTTGGGAGGTAACTGCTCCTGGTTGTCCTGATATTGCGGCAATCCCATCAGTATAGTCCGCTGGCCGGGGATGAACTGGTGGCAGCCCATGCAGTTGTATTTCTTGACGATCCACCAGCCCTCTTGAATGTCGTGGCGCGCGTCG